>MHFT01000092.1 GCA_001804315.1 Omnitrophica bacterium RIFCSPLOWO2_12_FULL_50_11 | reverse complement strand
ATTGCGAGCCCTCTGAGATAAAAGAACACCTCTCGCTGGTCATTCCCTGCAGTCGACCAGGCCATCTTGCGAAACTTCCTTTCGCTCTCATACCAAAACTCGTTGGCCTTACGCAGAGGGCCTCCCAAACGAGGTTTACGGAGAATTTCCGCCCGTTGATATCCTTTTCTCAGTCGTTGCTCGATTCGGTTCATGGAAGCATCTCCGCGCAAGAAATCAGTCAAGGCATAAACAATTGGATCCTTTAGGCGTCCCTCTTTATGCCGGCGGGAATATGTCTCAGAATGGAGCTTTTTTAACTCGCGCCATGCTACATTGGGTCGGTCGGTCGCAAGATAAAACCTGGCAAGAAGAAGCTGAACATATGCTGAGGCGTGTCGTTTGGTGGGATCCATCAGCTCCTTCCACTGTTGCTCATACTGCGCAACTTGGTTTTCATCAAGTAATCGCCTTTGAAGCCAGGACGTGAAAATCTGACCGGTCACCTGATAGGCTTTCCGGGAAATGTCCGGATCCAGCCCCTCCAAATGTAACAGTGCAAGATAGAGAACGGGTTCGGCCTTCCAGGCGTTACCTCGTTCTTTTTGAGCGATCAATCGTTCCATGACACGCTTTTGATCGCTGTCTTCTAACCACGGTTTTTCTGAACCTGAACTGCCGCTCGCCCGCACTTCGGAGCGCTCGAGCTCGGGCCATTCGTCGCGGAGTTTTTGAAGACGGACGTTTGCGAGCTCTTCGAGGTAGCGGCTGACAACTAAGGCTTGCCCCAGTTCAGCCGATAGATTAAAGTATTGAAAAGCCGTCAGGAGGAGAGATAAATGCCCAAGGTATGGGTAACTACGGATTTGAAGCGGCTGGAAAAAATGATCGACCAGCTGAAAGCTCGTGACCGAATCACGCTTCTTCAACGTCTCGAACAAAAGACGTGGGGAGAACGTTTCCGAGCCCTTACGGCTCGGATTGACAAGCGTCGGAAGAAATATCCCCTGACTCAAAAAGAAATCGCCAACCTTGTTCAAGAGGCCCGAAGAGAACGATATGCTGCGGGCCGTTCTTGATGTAAACGTCCTGGTCAGCGCCGTCCTCCTCCCCGGCATCTGCCGTTCCATCGTACTGGCCCTCGAAAAAGATAAATTTTCGCTTGTCCTATCCCCTGTCCTCTTTGAAGATTTCCTCCGGGCCATGGAAAAACCGAAATTGAAAAAGCTGGTTTCTGGAGGAATTCTTGAGGACATCATCGTTCTCATCCATTCCAAAGCATGGATTGTTGAGCCGAAAACCCGTCTCCATATTTGCCGCGATCCGTCGGACGATGCGGTCATCGAATGCGCCGTAGAATCCCGCTCGGATGTCATCGTATCCGGGGATAAAGACTTGCTTTCGCTGGGTTTCTTTCGCCAGGTTTCTGTGCTATCCCCTCGAGCCTTTGCCCGTAAGATCCGAGTGATTTGATGAGAACTCCGTATCTCGGCTCGGGTTGTGTAAAACCACGGCGGTATCTCTTCGCCTTTATAGGTCCAAATTTCTGCTCCAGGAAAGTTGCTGGATACACCCTCAAACAATTCATCCGGTGCATTACGTTCAGACGTCTTACCTAAAATTTCTATCGGTCCTCCCGTCATCATTACGTTAAAATCGTCTGTAAGCCACGAGATGTTATGGACCCGCCTAAAAGGAACTCTGACAATCCAAACTTCCCCCCGTTCGCCGGCAAACTTGTCAGCATAATCAAGATCCCATCCAAGGGAAAAACCGTCGCCCACGACAAGGTTGTCCTGTCCTTTCAAAAGTTTGGAAAGCCGCGTGCGTGATCCGTGCAACAAGATGAACCCGTCTTTGCCTGGATACCGGTTCTTTAAATCCCACTGGACGATGTCATAATTCCTTTGATCGTAATGGGTCACCGTTTCATAAAGACGCTGGACGAATTTTTTCCACTCATCCGGACCCAACGAGAGTGCTTTCCGCAAAAATTGACTGACCGGAAAAAAGGGGTTTGGCGGTCTATCCCAGATATAAAGTGCCGCGCGTTTCTCAAGCGTTATGCCTTTGCGAGAAGCAACGATCGCTTCCTGCCAATCTTTTTGATGGCGCCTTTTTCCGAACTTTCGAGCAAGAAAAGAAAAAATTTCTGTTTCTTTCCCTAAACTCAGTTCGTCTATCGAAGAAAGACCGGCCCTTAAAGCAAGTTTTCTAAACACGTGCTGCGACGCTTCCGGTTCCTGCGATAATTGAGCAACCAAAGGCAGGAACATGCCGCGATCGTAGCCAAAGGTGTCGTACAAATCGAATCTTATTTCTTGAGGGTGCTCTTCCAAAAGAGGCCCCATTTTCTCCGAGTATTCCTCGACATTGGCCCACCATAAATCTTTTGCCCTTTCGGGACGCCAGGAAGCATTCTCAAATCCAGTTTGAGAAATTGATTCATCATCTCCCTGCGCCTCAGAGCGGTGACTGTTCTGCGCGGTGCCCCTCAGCTCAGCACGCAACCTGCCCCCCGGAAGCTCGCCCGTGTCAAAAAACCGGCGGAGTTCGGGACGGTTGAAGCGGGCGCCCGGTATCAGCGCAGGAAGTGCTGGATGGATCATGGCGGAAGGTTTCATCTGGGCGATGCGATCTACGAGACTTGCCACCGTCTTTACGTTCACGTCCTTCCGGCCTACAAGATTGCGGAGGCCGTCGGCAAAAGCCTGGAGTTGAAATTCAAACCGGTCCCACATCGTGAGGAGAGACGGGTCGCGAGATGCGGCGACTTCGCTCGCGATTTCCCGAAGGACTTCTTCGCGCGTTTTGTCACCGTGCTTTTCGTAATAAATGCTGGTGAGCCGGTCAATGTAACGAGTGTACTCGCCGCTTTCGGCCAACCGATTTTCACTTGCCAGCTTGCGAATGACCTCATCGCGCCAGACCTTCAGATCGCGCTTAAAGTTTAAGCCGTTCAACCCGCCGGCCAGCTTGACGGAAGCGTCTTTTGCAAAAGCATCGTAAAAAGTAGACTCAAAATAGGGCTTGTATGAAAAATTGCCCTGCATCAGATGCGCATACGCTTTGGCGCCCTCAAGCGAGTCGATCTTTGGTGAGATGATGGCGTAAGAAACTCCTTCGCGCTCGAACGCTTTGCGGAAACCCTCGGTATGGAAACCGCCTGCGATGACAATGGCGGTGGTCGCCTTTTCGCGATTGAGTAAGTCGAAGAGTTTTTTTTGCATCGCTTGCTCGCGTGCATCGGCAAGCTCGTAGAAGCGGAGGTGAGGAGCAAGAAGGGAATGGAGGGCCCTAAGAAAATCGCGATTTATAGGGGCGGACCTTCGTGTCCGCCCATTATTCGCGCAAGACGTGTCAGCTCGACCAACGCATGGGTCGGCCGTATTCAGCGTCAATCCCTTCCCCACTTGTGGGGGAAGGTTAGGATGGGGGGTAATCAAGAACACCCCCCACCTACTCACTTGGGATACATCCTCCCCCACAAGGGGGGAGGAAAAATCAGTAATCACGTACTTTTGCCTTAATGTTTGCCAACCATTCCGTGTGAGCTCAAGGCGCGCTAATTGTTCGAGGAGGTAAAGCTCGTTATCATCCGAAGCAATTGCTTGTGCGTCCGGATTTGAAATCAAATCCGCTCGGATGTCCTTGAGAAGCGCTTCGAGCTCATCGAATAATGTTGAACCTTTGAGGTACGAAAGTGTTCTCGTGCGTTTGACTGCCTCGTTCATCGGCGGCGAAAGTCTTAAGCGAGAGCCAGCCGCTTTTGCAGCTCGAACGAGAAATGTTAGGAAGGACGCTGCATCAAGACGTCCAGTGAGAAAGGCCTGGTGGTGCTCGTTGAAAGCGATCAAATTCGTCATCCTGAGCCCCCCTCCGGATGTCATCGTGCCCGTTGGACCGGCGGCTCCCGCTTGGGATTCTTCGACCCTGCTCTGGACCGCCGTCTCAGAATGACGAGGCTTCGTCATCCTAAGCCCCGGCGGGGCGAAGGATCTAGACAGAGATCCTTCGGCTTCGCCTTGGGCTGCCGCCTCAGGATGACGGCCGGATACGATCTTCCTAAATTCATTGGCGAGCTTGCGGACTTGGGCGTCGAGGTCCTCAGCGTTTAAGGCTTCGTTAGGCTGAATGGAATTGATGAGCAGTCTCAGCTCGGGATACTTAGCGGCGTGATGTTGCGTGCCTGGAAGGGTCTCGAGAAAGTTCAGAAACTCTAGGAAATTCAAGTCCTCGTTTCGGAAGGCGACGACCTTTTCGTGGAACTCATTCAGTTCTGCCGAATAGATACTCGCGCGTTTTCGGTCGAGCTCCTCGCGTAATTCCGTAAGGTGCTCCAGGACATCGTCTCTGGCTTCTTGCGCGAGGAGGTAGGCAAGATAATTTTCCTCGTACAGGTTCCAGTCTTCGATGCCGACGTAATCGAGTTCGTCGGAATGAAAAACCGCCGCCATCTCGGCGCCTGTAAGTTCGCCGCGCTCAAGATAATCGCGAAAGATGCGCCGTTTTACCGCTTCATCCGGAAACGTGCGAAAGAGCGTTGGATCCAGCCGCCCCTCTCCACCCTCGAGCGCCACGAACTGGGCCCCGTATTCACGGCGGAGGTAACTGATTAAGTCCTGGATCTGGTCTTGCGCATGCAAAACGGCGTGGGCGTCTTCAATATAAAAAATGAGGGGTCGCGGAGTTTGCCGACCCCTCATCCTGAGGGCCGAAGGCCCGAAGGATCTATGAGATCCTTCGGCATCGCTTCGGAATGCTGCCTCAGGATGACGAATGGGCGGAGCGGGTCCAGCGATTCCTGAGTTGGTAGTCGAAAAGAAAAATAAAGTGGCAAGAGCTGTCGCTCGCAGTGCCCATGTTTTCCTTTTCTCGTTTTCGCCATGAAGACAGCCCATCGTTTATCCCACATACTCCTCAATCATTGCCAGATCGGTTTGTAAGAGGTTTCTAAACTCAACTCCGAGCTGAATATCACCACGAACCTCGCCGCGGACCACCCTTCCTTCCAATTCCAGCCCGGCCGACGGTCCTGTTGGCAGTTTGAAATTAATATGGACGGGGACACCGATTCGAATCCCGTTTTCACACTCGCCCAGAACGAGGAGCGTGCCGCTCTTACTAATGTTGTGAATCACTCCTTCTTTCGTATCCTGACGGCGAGGGAGCGTGACCGTCACAACGGCCGGAATTTCACACGGAACTCGCGGATTCCTTCTACGTTCTACAAAACCAGGTCCCGATGTGGGTCGACTTCTCACAGTAACACCTGAACCCAAAAGATGACCTTCCACATCAGCTTGCAAGTACCGCCAGTGCTTTCCAACTTTAACTCCTTTCAGTTTGCCTTTCTTTGTCAGACCATACACAGTAGAAAGAGGAATCTTTAGGAAATCTCTCACTTCCTCTGCCGTCATTACTCGCTCGCCTTTTCCTTCCATTTTTTAAACCTCCTCAATTTCACCATTACTTCTTGTTATCACGATTCCACGTCCTAATGTTCAAGACGCCCAGATGTTCTTCTGGGCGTCCGAAACAATCTTGTATCCGCCTGCCCTTAGAATGCAGGACTATCCATAACATATAACTTACTAAATATAGGAATAAAGTCACTTATTAAATATAGAAGAAATGTAGCACTAACTGACCCGCTTGTCAAGGCCAGACCAATTTTTACGGACGATAGGAGGATAGGAAGGCAGGAACTATTTCGTAAGGTGTGCGTTCGTAAGCACTTACGTATTTACACGAGGTGTAGGCATGCTAAATCAGCCCATTATGACGTGGACCTTGTGCATCGTCCTCCGGTTCAGCGGTCTAATCATGTTGCCATCAATCGGTCTTCCATCTACCGTTATTTTCTTTACGCCGGTCGAAACATGCTTTGGGTTTTCTACGGTGATCTCATATGTTGTTCCACGGAAGAGACGTTTTACTTTGAATCCGTCCCACTTCTTAGGTATGCAAGGGTTGATTCGAAGTCCTTCGACTGTCGGATCAATTCCCAGGATCCAGTTTAACGCAATGCGGAAGTACCAACTGGCAGTTCCCGTATACCACGTCCATCCGCCCCGGCCCGGATGCGGCGACTCGGGACCGTCTACGTTTCCTGGCATGACATACGGTTCGGCGTAATAAAGATCTGGCTCCGCGCCGCGCAAAATCGGCATAAAGCTTCGATACATTTGATAAGCTTTGTCACCTTCCCCCAGCACTGTGAGTGCTTGCACCGCCCAGGTCGCTGCATGACAATAAACGCCGCCGTTTTCACGCACGGCAGGTGCATAACGCGTAATGTATCCAATGGTTGGATCCGTTCTCGTGTAGGCGGGGGTGAGTAAAAGCGGACCAAAATTGCGGAAGAGATATTTCTCGCAAGAAGCCATACACCGCTTCACCCGCTCCGGTGTTGCCGTTCCGTGAATGACAGACCAAGTTTGTGCATTCAAATAAATCTTTCCCTCCGGCTCAGATTTACTGCCAAGCGGACGACCGTCGTCTCGCGTCGCACGGATGTACCACTCTCCATCCCACGCGTGCCGATTAATCGCTGCTTTTAAGGCATCCGCACGCTTGTGGTAACGAACAGATCGAGCCCGATCCCGGCGCTTTAAACAAATCGGTGCAAACTGTTTTAAAACTCCATACAGAAAATGACCGAGCCAAATGGATTCACCCTTCCATTCAATCCCCACATGACTCAGTCCATCGTTCCAGTCGCCTTCACCCATTAACGGAAGACCGCGCTTCGAGAATCGTGCAAGCACCCGATCAATGGCTCTCAAACAATGGTCGTAGAGCGATCCCACCAGGACCTTTTTCGTTTTTGGATCCGGTAAAAATTTGAGTCGTTCGTTCAAGATCAAAAAATCGCCAGTCTCGTTCAGATAGTGCGTCGTAATAAATACGAGCCACAACAAATCATCGGTCATATTCGTCACGGCAGCATACCGCGTACCAGGATGCCACCAGTGGTGAACGGTTCCATCCGGGAACTGCTGCTGGGCATGGAGAAAGATTTGACGCTTTGCCCATTCGGGCTTAAGCGGGAGAAAAACGAGGCTGTCCTGAAGCTGGTCTCGGAACCCGTACCCGCCGCTCGATTGATAGTAACCGCATTTTGCCCAAAGCCGCGCGGAAATCGCTTGGTATTTTAACCACACGTTGGTCATAAAATTGAGCGACTCGTCAGGCGTGTCCACGAGGGTCCGATCTAACAGGTCCCGCCAAAAAGTTTTCACGCGACGAAGGGCTTCGTCCACTTTCTCTTCACTGTTTAGATTTTGGATGATCCGTTTTCCCTGAGCTCGAATTCCTGTCGCGCCAAGAACATAAATCACGGTCTTCGTCGCCCCCGGCTCGATCGCCAGATCCGCCTGAAGAGAAGCAATGGAATCGTAGTGCTTGCCGGCGGTGCTGGTCAGCTGCCCCTTGACGACCGCTTCAGGCCTGCGCATTCCGCCGTAACGGCCGAAGAAGTTTTCCTTATCTCCTTCATGAGCGGTCGGGACAAGGTTCGTGATTGCGTGAAAGCTCGCAAGCGGCCGTTCGGAAAGGCCGGTCGAGATAAATCCAGGGACCAGCGCCTGGCGCTTGCGGCCATAAAGGGCATGCTGAGAGGATTCAAACTCCGTTTCGATAAAGGTTTTGTGAAATTCCCGATGAGTGTCTGCGGCGTTTCCGAGGCACCATTCGAAATAACTAAAGAGGCTCAAGTGCCGCTCGCTCTGAGACTCGTTCGCCACCCGAAGTTGCCAGACTTCCACCGCATCGTCGGCGTCCACGAAAATGGTTTTCTCGACTCGGATTCCCTCATACTGGCTCGTGAGGATCGAATACCCGATTCCGTGGCGGACTTCAAAAAAATCAAGTTCGACACAACAGGGTTTGTAGGTCGCAGACCACATTTTGCCTGAGTCATTGTCACGGACATAAATAAATTTCCCAAATGTGTCCTTGATCAGATCCTGCTCCCAACGCGTAATCCGCGAAAGATTGGCATTCCCCCGCCACGAAAATCCTGAGCCATTCTGCGATTCAACGATGCCGTAGTTACCGTTTGAAATCACATTGACCCAGGGCCGCGGGGTATCGGGACGTGTAATGACATATTCCCGACCGTCCGCTGTAAAATACCCATACTTGCTCTCAAACTTTCGGTTTCGGATTTCCTTATTCTGCACGTTTCGCTTCACCTTAGGTTTCCTCGTTTTCTCAAGCAACATCTGGTTCACTTCGTCTCTCCCTCCCTCATATCAAGATGACAATCACTTTGCTTCTAGCATCTCGTTAATCTTGGGCACGATACTTTGAGCTGCCTCTTTGGCTGTTACTTTGCCTGATTGGAGCAAATCAAACTCCGGTATAATGAATTTCGCCTCTATTTCGCGCCATCTCGGATGAAACGGGTCAAACACAATGTAGTTCACCGCCTCATTGAGCATCTTCTTATTCTCCGGCGGAAGAGAACTCAGTGCCCAATCCTCACCGGCAGCGACAGAACGGCGTGACGGCTGTGCTAAACCCCGCCGCGCCAGCTCTCCTTGTACCGGTGCGCTCGTAAGCACCTTGACGACTTCCCACGCTGCTTCGGGATGTTCTGAGGTGCGGAGAATTCCATACCCAGTTCCCCCGCTTCCGAAGCGACGAATCCCGTCTTTGCTCTTCGGAAACATAGCGACATCCCACCTGAAGGAATATTTTTGCCGAAGAGCAGGCGTCTCCCAAATTCCGGACAAAAACATAGCTAAGCGGCCGCTTGCGAACATGTGATCGACCCCCATTCCCAAGTTGGCCAATGCCACAGGGGTCGGCATCACTCGATGCTCGTTGATCAGGTCTGCATAAAACTGAAGACCTTCGATGGACTTAGGGTCATCTAAGCGGCTCGTCGTGGGATCTTTGACATTGTCAACGAGCGCCCCGCCGTTTCCATAGATGAAATTTTGCCATGCCCAGCCGTAAAAACCATATTGTGCGACGCGACCTTCTTCGTCCCGCTTTGTGAGCCGCTTTGCATTCTCGAGCAAATCATCCCAAGTCCAATCGTCCGTCGGATAAGGAATGTTTGCCTCATCGAAGAGATTTTTATTATAAAACACGCACGCAAAAGGCGCGACATCCCGAGGAATCGCGTAAAGCTTCTCGCCCACGCTAAAACGATCAATAATAGAGGGGAAAAAATCGTCGATCGAAAATTCAGGATCTCGGTTTACGAACGGTTTCAAATCGACAAAGACATCCCGGGTGGCGAAGGTCACGAAGTAGTTCACCTCTGCCGCGATCACATCCGGCGCCGCTCCACCCGCGATGCGCGTCAAGATTTTGGAGTCGTAGCCGGCATACGGCGTGTGTTCAAAACGGATCTGGATGTTGCGGTGCTTCTCCTGCCAGCCCTTGACCGATTCCGTCACGATGTCAATCTCTTCGGGAGTCCCCCAAAATGCCACTTTGACCTCGGTTACAGACGGAGCACCGGATTCAGTCTTCCCATCGCCGCCGCAGCCGGTCAATAGATGGGCTCCGAAAATAAGAAATAAAGAAAACGTCAAAAACGGGCGTCGTATCATGATTTCACTTTAGCAGTAACTGGAGTGGGAACCCAAACACGCTTCCTCGTTGTCACATCAGATGAAACAGTTGGGTAAAGATCGAAAATAATTTCGTCGGGCTCGAACCACAATTTAATCTCGCGTTCAGCTTCCTGGACGTTCGAGGAAGCGTGAATCACGTTTTCGTAAAGTCCGGTTGTCGTGATCCTGCCATATTGTCCTCGGATCGAAACGGAATCGGCTTCTTCAGGATTCGTCACCCCCGCAAGCTGACGGACCTTTTCAATGGCCTTATCGCCGGCATAGACCACCGCCAGCACTTTTTTCCGGCTGTGGCGCTTGCCCATAATGTAGTCGATTAACTCGTCAAAAAAAGGTTTGTCGCGGAGCGCTTGGTAGTGTTTCTCTGCCAGCTCTTGTGAAACGCGCAGACACTTCGCAGCTGCGATCTCTAACTTGGCTTCGGACAGTCGCGTTAAAATATTGCCCGTTAAAGACTTAGCCAAGCCGTCCGGCTTGATGAGAATCAACGTTGCTTCGAGGCGTGTCGTTGGATCTGCCATAGTGTGAGCTTAGGATAAGCCCAAGAAAAGGTTTGTAATTATAGCACAGGACGGTTTCACGTCAACCAGCCAGGGGACCCGCTAAATTGGCAAGAGGATACCGCCCGTGAACTGCGGGTAGTCGTGGACGAATGTCGAACCCTAAAACCTATTGAAATACCGCTGCTTATAAAAATTCATCGCAAACGCGGTATGGTTTGGCTTATCGCCTTAGACGAACCCATTTTCAATAAGCCTACAAAGACCAATAAACCAACAGAAGCAACGCCCTATTACGACTACGCTATTTAGTTAAAACTACTTATTCACCGATATTTCTACGACATTTGTCGTATCCTCTAGTGAATCCAGCGGATGCGGGTTAATAGGACGCCAAAATCCGTAAATGCCGCAATCAGTAACATGATTCAAGACTTCAAATTTTCCAAACTCAGAAAAGTCTAAAACAATATTGCCTGTCTCTTTATCTTTTAAAATAACCCCTTCAACTTTCCCAAGGCATCCACGGCTTAGCAGATAAACATTTTCCGGTATTGTGTTCACTCAACCGTTGATCCAAATTGGAAGTAAGGCCAACATAATGACGCTTTGGAAATGACCGGCTTTGGAGCACATACACAAAGTGCATAATGATTGATTCTTCTTCGCTAGCGCGATACTCCTTTTTCTCTCATTGAAGAACTGGATCTTCGAAGCGACAGCTCTCTCTTTGCTGCCGCGAAGAAGATCGGAGGAACTGGGATTCGAACCCAGGAGCCAGCTTTCGCCGGCTACACGCTCTCCAGGCGTGCCCGTTCGGCCACTCCGGCATTCCTCCACAAAGCAATTCAAAATCAAAAAATTCAAAATGTAAAATTTCGGAAACCACTTCGGGGCTTTTAACAAATAAAAGTTCATGCAGTGAGCTGCCAAATTTTTAATTTTACATTTTTGACTTTGACTTGCCTTTTTACCGCTTCTCTTTCCTCAGTGTCTTAAAGAAATCCTGAATCAAAGCTTTTGATTCCGCTTCCAAGAGCCCGCGTGTCACTTTCAAGCGGTGATTCAATCGATCATCATTAACGATATTGTACAAACTCCCGCATGCTCCCGCGCTCGGGTCCGCAGTCGCAAAAATGAGCCGCTCGCAATGGGCCAACACAAGGGCGCCAGCGCACATCGCGCAGGGTTCCAAGGTGACGTACAGACTTGCTTTCTCAAGAGACCCACGGTGGTTTGGCCCGCCCTGAGAACGGAGAAGGTCAGCTGCTTGAGTAATCGCAATCATTTCGGCGTGTGCCGTTGGATCGTGTAAGAGTTCCATCTGATTGTGTGCACGCGCGATGATTTGATTCTTGGAAACGACAACGGCGCCGACCGGAACTTCGCCCTTCTCGAAAGCTTTTTCCGCTTCCTTCAGCGCTGCGCGCATAAACGTTTCGTGGATGGACATCTTGAATGCTTAAGAAGCGGTAGGAACCCAACCTTTTCTGAAACCCTGTCCGCATACTTCTTCGTAGGTCATTTCCTCAGGAATGTAATCACACGTTTGAAAACTGCAGACTTTGCTCGTTTTCCGTTCACACTCCTCTTTGGATGGAAAAACTGCTTGTTCTACTTGAGAAGGGGCAGCAAAGTTTTCCGCAAGCGCAACACATCCCGTCATAGCGAATACAAAAAACTCAAACAAGATCAAAAAGGATCCGCTCATCATTGCCCGCGGCGTTTTTAATAACGTGCGCCCGGGAGGTCTTTCCGCCCCGCCACAAATCTTCGGCGGGTCGCCAACGCCTTGTGGCGTCAAACGGCGCGGCGGACCCG
>MHFT01000091.1 GCA_001804315.1 Omnitrophica bacterium RIFCSPLOWO2_12_FULL_50_11 | reverse complement strand
GATTGATGAACAGCTTGTGACGTACTAGCGCGGAAGTCCGTACTTTTGGAAGGGGTACCTGTTTTGTTTTACCTGTTTGACCTGTTCGGGAACGACCGCTATCAAATTATGCATCCTATCAACAGCGTGGAGGACGCGCTCAAATTCTTCTTGGGCCTGCCTTCTTGATTCACGAACAATAATGGAAAGCGTTTCGTCTCTTACCCGGAGTTCATGAGCTAGATGTTCAAGTTCTTTAATCACATGATCCATGTTGTAAAATCCTCCTTCAACCAATGAGTGTAAGATCTTGCTCTTCCTTCCGGTCCCCGGCTTTAGCTACCGCAAAGGTCAGCGTAAATGTAGTGCCACAACCTTTAAAACTTGAGACCGAAATGGTTCCCCCATTCTTTTGGACAAGACCCCTTACGATACAAAGACCGAGTCCGTTTCCCTTCTCTGGGGATTTCGTAGTCATAAAAGGCTCAAAAAGATAGCTCAGATTTTCTTCAGGTATGCCGGGACCAGTGTCAGCAATGGTAATCGTCGCAATCGGATCTTCTGACGGCCGAAAGCCAAGATTTACTCGAATGATTAACTTTCCCTTCACATTCATCGCTTGAATGGCATTGTCCGCAAGACAATAGAGAATTTCGGCAAGATCATTTTTGTCACAAAGAATTTCAGGAAATTTCTCTGGAATGTGGTTAATCACAGCAAGACCATGCTTTAACTGCTGATTGATAAGTATATGGATTATTTGATTCCATACTTCTTGAATGGAAACTTGGCTCGTAGGCTCCTCCCGCTTTTTTGATGCGGTCATGGCCAGGCGCACGCGCTTCGTAACCAAAATAGCGCGTTCCACTTGTGCATCAACTTTTTTCATCATCTCGTGGGCATGAGAGAGTGCTTCTTCCGAACTCCTGAAACGGTTCTCTTCGACATGACCCATGTGGGCTTCGATGAGTCCTTTCATCGCATACAAAATGCTGACTAAGTTATGCTGTAAATCGAGCATCGGTGATCGTTCCCTTCCTAACACGGCAGATTTCATAACCTAATTCTCGTTCGACACGGTTCATCTTCCTGAGTGAGAATCTGATGAAACGGCCACCTTTCTTAATATTCCAAACAATAAGTCTGATTAAACCTCTCTTTTTACGCATGAACGTGTTTCCTCCTGTGCAAGTGAAAAAGTCTTTCGTTTAGGATTTCCGGTTCTTCTTCCTGGAATTTAGAATAAAGGGTTGGTTCCGACCAGCTTAAGATACGCTGAAAAGAGTCGCGAATGACCGCTAGATCGATTGAAGAAAGCGCGCCCTGCACAAGAAAATTCCGAAGCACTTCCACAACTTCAAGAAGGCGGTTCCTAAACCCTAGCGGGAGCTCTCGGTCGCAGGTAAACCTAACAAGCTCGGCATGGGCTATGATCAGGTTGAAATACACCGCTGCACCTTCTCCAGACTCGCTGAAGATGTACCCGTATTTATGAACCATTTCCTCCGCCTCTTTAATGTCTCGATTCACTGTTTTTCGCCTCTCCTTTCACGCAAGGGATGCCAGCACTGCAACAGCTTCCAGATTGCTGCCGGCCACATGAATTCCAGATCCAAAGCTCAAAAAAATGGAAAGAGCAATAAATATCATGGCCGCAATGATTCTCACCGCATTTCCTTTATTCATCTGGGGATCCCTTTTCCGAATTCATGCTGAAGACCAAAAGCCCGAAAAATGCGTGCGTACATTTTCAGGGCACGAAATCGCTCCTTCGGACTCACCTCAGGATGCCTTTTAAAATATTCCTTCAGCCACTCGACGAGACTTGAATAATCGCCTCCCACGCGGTCGAGAAAATGATGCTCAAGCTCCTCGAGGAAATAAAAGATCCTATTTAAGGACCCTTCGGGAATTCGTTTTCCACTCTGAATCCATAAAATTGGAATCGTCATTTTGTTCGCAAACCAGGCCTGAAGGAGTAGCTCTGCGTGAAGGCTCAAGAAGTCCGTCTGATTCTTTTCAATACATGTTTTAAGTGATTTATTGATTACCATTTTGCTCACCAAGCGTTCTGAAAAGTAATTATTGTACTCTTATTTGGTATTAATAAGTTCATTTCAACATACATTTTACTATTAGCTCTCCTCGAAGACGCGGTCATGATGTGCCTTTATTCATCCTTTCTGGAAGAAAGTTTTCCCGATGGTCCAGAGGAAGTCAAGGGCAGGCGTATATTTTTTTTTATGGCTTAATTAATGCCATTTGAAAATATACTGTGAGCTTGTTATACTTACTGGTGATAGTTAGGGTTAGGTTGATTCCTATGAGGATTGAGGCGGAGAAAAAGAGACAAAAAGATTCTCAAAAGAGGCCTACGTGCCATGTATGAGACAATTCATAACGATTTGCTTGAGCGCCTTAGAGCCTCAAAGGATTTCCGTTTAACGGAAAGGCGCTTAAACCTGGGGCAGGCTTTGGATCAAATTCGAAAGACAAACTCCATCCGCTTGAAGGACCTCATCCAAAAAACAGGCCTGAAGAGAAGAATGCTCACAACCCTCATCCAAATGGGGGAAATGAACACGAGCCGGGAGCATTTCTTTAAGATGATCGAAGGGCTTAAGATACCTGCCCATGAGTTTGTTAAGGTCGCGCAGGAAACCGCTCGTTACAATTTCTACCACCTGAAACGGGATGAAGCACCTCGGTTCAAATACCGAACCCATGAAGCAGAGGTATATTCTCCCCCTTGTTTCAGCAGAAAGGATTTCTTCTGGTGCCTCATAAGGATGAAGCCCGACTCTTCCATTTTGAACGTCACGCACAGCACGATGGATCAGGTGATGGGTTTTCTAAACCACGGCTATCTCAATTTAAAATATGGCGAAAAGACCCATTCCATCCATACGAATCAGCCCTTTCATTTTGACCCAAAAATCAAGCATAGCTTTATTAACCCAAGCAATTCAGAGACAGCCGAATTTTATTTAATGTACCACTTAAAACCCGCCTTCCTCAAGCAACCGGACGCACGCGGCCCGGAAAGGAAGGAAGCTCCCGAGACTATTTCCACTCGGGTTCTGATTGAACAAATCAGGAAGGAACTTTCCCCCGATCCAAACCGGCTTCTTCCCATGCCCGCTCTTGCCGCCCATTCGGGCATTGGCCGTAGAGCGCTCGTGCATATGAGCTATGAACCGACCAAGATCATTCCATTTGAAAAAATTGATTGCCTTGCCAACCTCACAGACTATTCGCTTGATGAAATCATTGAAAAGGCTGAAAACCGCTACCGAGGGTGGGTGAAGGTATATACGGATAAGGATCATGTTCCGATTGATTTGTCGTCGAGATATGGCGTTGAATTAACCAGTCACACAGCGATCGGAATTGGAAAGCGAAAATTTACGGTCGCGGACATGACTTTCAATTCATGGAAACAAGGACAAGGCCGGAAAGAGTGGGTTTACCGGGGGAGTGGATTCCTAGGAATTTTAGCGAAGCGAGGTTATATCGGGATTCAATACGGCAAACAACCCCTCAAAATCCTCGACTGGGGAGAATCGCTTTATCTTAATGCAGATGTTGAGATCATTTTAAGCAACATGTTGAGTGAAGAAGAAGCTCAGAAAAAAGGAGAGTCGCCAGAGGCAAAAGCGATGATTTTCTCTTTTCCACCCTTGATTTAGCCTGAATGATGACCCTTCTCGTCCTTGGGCTTCTCAAGTATTCTCTGAGCCAGATGTTCCAGGTCCTGTAAGCTGAAGGGTTTTGTAAAATATTCCCGAATTCCGGCTTCTTTGAATTGGTTGAGCATTTGATGATCGTCATGGCCTGTGATGACGACGATTCTGACCGCAACGTTCTTTCGCTTGAGCTCCTCAATCAACCAAAAGCCGTCTCTGTCTGGCATTTTGATATCCGTAACAACAACATCAGGCTCGAAGGTTTTATAAGCAGCAAGAGCATCCTCAGCACTTCGGGCACATGAAACGGCAAATCCGTTCTCCCTGAAAAAATCTCTGAGAAAGTCAAGTACCTCTACTTCGTCATCCACAAAAAGAACCTTTGCCTTCGCTTGCGCGCTGAAACGCCTTTCTGCTTCAGGGCTTTTGAGAAGTTCATAAACCATTCGTTCAAGATCTAGGGCGTGGAACCGCTTCTGAATGATTTTGTCGGCAAGGCCTGAACTAATTGCTTCCTTAATCACATCCTCATACTCCGGATAATAACCAGTCATGAGAATAACCTTAACACTTGGCTGAACCGCCTTAAACTTTTTAATGAGCGAAATTCCGTCCAGCTTCGGCATCCGGATATCGGCAACGATAATGTCCGGCCTAATCTGTTCCGAAAGCTCAAGGACCCGCTTGGGCTCCGTTGCCTTAATGACTTCAAAACCACAGAAAGTAAACTGGCCGCAGATTGAATCTACAATTACTGTGTCGTCGTCCACCACGAACAGGCACGCTCTTTTACGCTGGGTCATGAGGCTCCTTTAGAACGTTTCAATTCTTCGTCAAGTTTCTGGTTTGCTTCTTCTTTCTTTTTGGCAAGCGATTCACTTCTCGTATATGCATTTAGCTGGTCATGAAAGGATTCAAGAATCTTTTGAATCGATTTCATCACGACTCTTCGAATGTCTTCATCCTTAACAGGCTTCATTAAGAACGCATCGACGTGAAAGGTTTCTCTTGCCTCTTTCTCAGTTTGTTCATCGGGATAAGCTGTGATCACGATATATCTTGGCTCATATTTGCGATTTGTTGGCTGTTTGAAATATTCGTTAAAATCCTTCAGTAGGTCCATCCCCGAATTGGGGCCTAGACGGACGTCAAGCAACACCACATCAGGTCTTTGTTCTTTAAGCATTGCTAAACCTTCATTGGCGGAGGTTGCCGTCAAAACGAGAAATCCCTGGGTCATCGTAGTGAAGGTTTTTCCGATGGATCTGATAACACTGATATCATCATCAACAATCAGAATCTTAATGTTCATAAGGGTACGGGTTGTTTCGACAAAAAGCGGCTCGAACCTTAATCCACACGCTTTTTTTCCTTTGCAATTGGAAGTCTGATTAAAAAAGTAGTTCCTTTATCGAATTCACTTTCGCAGCGAATCGTTCCACCAAAACGCTCTATAATCGTCTTGCACATATTAAGCCCGATTCCCTGGCCTTTTGTCCCCTTAGTTGAAAAACCAAAATCAAAGATTCTGGGAAGCATATCCGTGGGGATGCCGCTTCCGGTATCCGAAAAGGAAATGGTCAAAAAAGCGGGGTCGCTTTCGTCAACCCAAGCTCTGATGGAAACTTCCTTTTCAGCTTTCCCATCCATGGCATGAATCGCATTCCGGTAAAGATTAAGGAACACTTGGGTGAGCTGTACCGCATTAGCCATCACAGGGGGAAGGTTGGGAGGAATATCTTCTTTGGCCGGAACTTCTTGAAGCGTATCGCCGTGAGTTTGAGCTTGAATGACGCTCACAGCGTTGGTCCAGTAAATCTTAAAATCGATGGATTTGACGGATTGATCGTCAGCGCGCGACATTTGGCTTAACGTATCGACCACATGATAGAGGTGATCGATACGTTCCTCAATCACCTTTGTGGCTTCCCGAAAGAGATCGAATTGCTCAAACATCTGGCGGCGCCCCTCTTCAGGTATCTCGTATTTAAACTCATCACAAAGGGTAAAAAGCTCGACAAACACATGATTCAAGCGATCAACGTATTGGACAACAGGTTGGAGCGGATTGAAAATTTCGTGGGCGATACCTTTGACAAGCTTCTCCACGAAAAGAAGCTTTTCGCGGCGGATAAGTTCCACTTCCATTTCCTCTGTCTTTTTCTTCGCCTCGAGGGCTTCCTCTTTGGCTTTTCTTTGCGCTTCCCGAGATTTTTCCGCCTCTTTTCTTGACTGTTCGCTCTCATCCAGCGAACGCATAAGCATGGTTTGAGCGTTATTGAGTTCTTGGTTGGTGCGTTCAAGTTCATGGGCCCTTAGGATTTGCTCATCATAAAGGCGGGCATTCTCGAATGCGATGGAGGATTCCTGGCCAAGAGTGAAGAAAACATCTAAGTCTTCTTCCTTGTAAACTTCATCTGACTTCTGGGGGCCAAGAAAGAGAACCCCTCGAATGAGACGGGCTTCTTTTTTCTTCCTGGCCCGTTTGGCGGTATCAGTGGTAAAACAAGGGATTGCGGCTTCCGCCTGGTGGTCTTTAAGGAGGTGGATTATTTCCCACAGTTCCTTCTGCTTCCAACGGTTCTGCTCCTGTTTTCTGGCTGCCTCGATGTGGGCAAGCTGAATGGCTCCTCGAGGAATCTGATCAAGCATATAGGTGAGCAGGGGATGTGAAAAGGCAATCGTCCGGTGGCCCTTGACCTTAAGGCGTGGCCTTGAGGCTTGAAGGAGGAGGGAGCCTGGGGCATGAGACTGATAAGCATAGAGGGAGGCATTCTTGATTCTTGCTTTATAGACTAAGAATGCAATCACCCTTCTTGCCTGCCATTTGAGGCTGGCAAGCTCTGACAAGTATTCAGTCGCTTCTTTGAGGAGTTTCCTGTAATCGACCTTCTTTTGGAAGAGGTATTTGTCGGTGAGCTCAAGGAGCGAGCGTTCCAGAGGCCTGTAAATTAAAACAGCAATGGCAATCCCTGAAATCATGAGCCAGAAAGGTGAGACCCCAATCGCTCCTCCCAGGAGAAACTGAGCAACCGCAACTGGAATTGACACCGCACAAGCACTAGCTCCCACAATCCCTGCAAACACCAAAGCTTTCTTGATAATGACTTCGATGTCCATCAGGCGGTGGGCTACTATGGCGTATGCCATGATGACAACACAAATAGATATCGTAACATTACCGAATGGCGGAATTTTAATTGCATACCAAAGAAAGTGGTTCGTCATACCACCGAGAAACCCCACAGTCGTTGCCATAAAAACCAAGAATATCTGCTTTCTCATCAGGCCGCGTCTTTTGGCGGTTTCGGCAAACATCAATAGATGTGATAGAAGGACGTTTAAAACAAAATAAAGATGGAACAAGTAGAAGATAATTCCCGGTCTTGGCCAAAACCCGAAGGCCATTATCGGTTGGACGTCTTGAATGAAATGAACAGAAAACGAAAAAAAAGCGATCAATAATCCTGTTAAATAATTGACGATTCTTATTTGGCCAAAGCTATCATCATGGTGGACCAAACGAATAACAAACTCTGAAAATGAAAGAGGGATGATAATAGATCCAAACATAGCGAATCGAATCCAAAAAAGAGCGGAACTAGTTTCTACTGCCAACTGCCAAAAGATGTAACCAAATGCCCAAAAAGCGACGCTTGCCGAAAAGACGATGAACCACCGGTTCCGAGAGCCCTGACGATTTGTCAGGAATACGAAGAGAGAAACGCCGAGACTTGAAATGAAGTTAATGATTGACGAAGCGACGTAGTAGTTCACCGGATGTTAGCCATTTTGTGCGAGGCAATATTGCATAATTCTTAAGGGTTCGAATTCAATCGTCAGGTTCTTCTTAGCGAAGCCCGCATCTGTAAAAAGTTTGACAAATTCATCTTCCGTTCTATATATCAAATTCCACTCTGCAACCCACTCCATCAAATGCGCCCACGGATTAGCGCTTTTCCCCCGATAATTTGAAATACAAAGCCACCCGTCCTCCTTCAACAATTTCCTAAGATTACCCACTAACCTGGTTGCAACACGTTCATCGAGATAATCAAACAATCCCGTTGAAAATATCAAGTCATACTCATTTGGAATTTCACTTTTTATGTCTTTTTTTAATGACAACCTCAGCGCATTTTTCTTGTAGAAGTAAATAGTCGGTGGATTGTTAAGCAGCTCTTTAGCATAAGCAATTGCATGGTCGTCGAAGTCGTAACAATCAAACACCACGTTACGACCCCCGAATCCATTTTCCGCCATTAATTCTTTCAATTCCCGGCACGGGCCGGAGGCCAGATCCATGATTCGCGCAACAGGCGATGCTCTTTGTGCAGTCAGCCGCTTTATAATCGACTTGAAATCCTCCTTCCGATTTCGCGTGGCGATCGAGGGCCCCATCCTTAAAAAATAATTATCCCACAGCCGTTCGAACCCTTTACTTTGTGGATCATTGAGATAGATGTCATCGATAATTTGAAAGTCACCTGCATATCCATAAGGTTTCTCTAAACTCCAAGTTATATAGTGGCCGTAAAGAAAATACTTCCTCAATCTCTGAATGAAAAAGCGCTTCAGCTTATAAATTTTTTGTTCCTCACGGATATGTTCTTCCTCAAACCGTGCCATTTCACGCGATACGGAATCAACGATTTCGTTTATTTCATCTTGAAATTTATTCCACTGCTCCGGATGACGATCAAGGTATCTCTTGAGCTCACCCGACTTTTTGATATACTCACGAATAGCGCACCGAAGAGAATAATTTTTATTCAATTCGTCAAGAGTCGGCAGATCTAATTCAAAATCCTCATCCATGGCTCTTATCACGGTTGTGAGCAAAACCTCTTTAAGTATCAATCAGTTCTTTCACTTTATTTAACAGCAGAAGATTATCAAACGGCTTTTCAATATAAGCAGCTGGATTTAATACTCTTGCCTTTTCTTCCGCTCCCTTATCTGCATATCCTGTGATGAAAATATAAGGTGGTCGAGCTTGTCCACTAGCCTCAACAGCTTCTGCGATCTTCCCAATTGCATCGACGCCGCTCATACCAGGCATCCTGATGTCGCAAATAATTAAATCGAATGCCTCTTCCTGGGCCATTTCAACCGCATCCGCACCGGTTTTACAGATCAGGACTTCGTAACCCGCCTTTTCTAGAAGTCGCGCAAACGTTTTCGTCAGAATTTCCTCATCATCAATAACAAGTATTTTCTTAGCCATCTTGAGGTCCTTTTTGATTAAAGAATCGTCAGATTATCTTAACGCAAGAAGTAGGGATTACCAATAAAAGAATCGGCGGAGTCGACTGGCAACTTAAGCTGCAGCAAAATAAGGACTTAGGATCCAAATAGAAAAAAATCACGCCGCGGACGTACGAGGAAAATATTTTCTACAGCAGCAATTTATTGATTCGATTGCTTTTTTGCAACCAAAAGGCGGGCACGGATTCCGTTGGCGTTTTGGATACCTTTTTCGCTCAAATATGGCTTTGCAATCATTTCATCAAGCAGGGCAATGCCTTCATCATAACGGCCTAATTTCTCATAAATCATAGCAAGTTTTAATCCACTCACTGCGCGAGACCCCCCACCAATAGAATATGCGGCCTTGTAAGCCTTGGCCGCTTCCTCTAATTGATTTGCATCATCATAGGAGTTACCTTTTCTAATTTGTTCGGCCGCGGCATCGATAGCTCGAAGACTTGCCTCATGCTCTTTTTGATCCTGCAAAATTCCGGGGTGAATCTTGGAATCCTGCTGGGGTATTGGCGCCAGCTCTTGGTCACCGACAAAAATACCCCCGCCATCAATTGCTTGCACCGTGAGCTTCTCCTTACCGGCAACCCCTTGGGAAATCAATGCAGCTACTCCAACAATAGCTACTATTACAGTACTTAACATCAAAAATTTCTTCATATTAAAACTCCAGTTGGCTGGGATCTACCACCCAAACCTGGTTAGCTGAATCGAATGATATGCCGGTAGTATTTTCAAGGAAAAATCTCAAATCACCTGGCCTTGTCTGATCAGTAAGTGAGAACTGATATAACAATCTCATAAATTTATTCGTCTTTCGGTTGATCTCCTGGGCTATCATTTCTGGTTCAAATTTGTTGCCGGGATCATTCCATGCTGTTGCATCATAGCTGAAATCGTTGTGCCTGGCATTGAGAATTAGAATATTGACGTTTTCAATGCCTCCCGGAGCAGATCCTGTGAACCCAGCCTTCGACCATTCCGAAAGCAAATTTGTCGGATTAGACGGCGGGCCAAAATCACTTATGACAACAGGTTTTTTACTTGGATCGATACAAGATACCGACCCATTTGTATTACAGCCCGGAATTTGATCTGCTCTTCTCTCTATTATTTCATTTGGCGCTGTTCCCCAGACGTTGATAATACGTTTGAGGTTGGGGTTGTCAATATGATCATTCCAATTGACATTGGGGCCTTCGTAATTGATCACTGTTTGGACATCAAAATAACTTCCGTCATCCCGAGTCTTTTCCAAAGCACCTAAAAGCGGGGCAAAAAACCCCGAATGCGCAAAAGCAATCCCCTTATCCAAAATGCCCTTAGCTTTCTCAAAATCAAGCAACTTCTTTTTCACTTCTTCTACTAAGTCATTGCCGCCTAAGGCGTTGGCTAATATCGGTAAAACAGACGGCGTAATTCCTAATGCTGCCGTCTTTAAAAGTTCGCTCGCGCTGCTTAGTTTAAAAATGAAATCCTGTGCCCAATCCAATATATTCCCCACGAGTCCCGTTGTCTCATACATAGGAACCAGCAAAGTCTTGGCAAGGTTGATGATGAAATCTTTGTTTGCGAGATCATTCACAAATGATGGCATCAGCTTATCCGGCGTGTTTTCGGGAACAATTTCGTTGTTGAACCCGTTACCGAAGACGAATTTTGAAGTATCGGTAGGCGCTGCAACAGTCGCGCTTGCCCCAGGCCGCACTTCAACGCTAGCTTCAGCAACTTTTCCATCAAGTATCCTGAAATTAAAGAAAAGGTTGTCGAAAAGGGTTGGTCTCTGTGGATCTAGATCATCGGGAATTTTAATGACGACCGGCGAAGGATTGATCTCTACATCACCTTGAAAGATTCGTCCGTCCTCACCCATCCAAGGCGTTTGATCGCCGGGACCTTTTACTGTTATGATTGGCGTCCCTTCTATGCCATAACTCCACCCGGTAAGTTTTCCGTTATCAAAGGTTTGGTTTAGGACTGCTCCTCCACCTACAGCTGTTTCATAGGTGAGTTTTTGATAATAAATGCTGCCTCCATCATCTTGGCTGAGTCCGGTAACCCGCGCTGTTCCTCCAACGCCCGCCACTGAACCGTCGGCGGGCAAGCCAAATGTTTCGATCGCTTCACCTGTCTGGGTGTTGTAGTCAATCCTGCTTGAGCCATTCTGCCAGGTCCAGGTGTTTCCATTTTGGGTGATCGTGGCTCCTCTTAAACCTACTTCATCTTGATAAATACCCTCTTGAGTCTCGCGGCTGAAGATGGAAGAGAAGGCACTGATTGTTTTTTTGAATCCCTGGACTGTGAAAGTGCCGACTCCTTGAATTACCTTCTGACCAAAGGAGATGACACTGCCGACTACATTGACAAATCCTCGGCCAAACTTCTTTAGTCCTTCTCCGATCCTCGTGAGAATGCTCTCGCCCTTTGCCTGAATCTCTCCTTCCCGGGGAGCAGCGCCAGTGCCAGAAAGTCCTACCGCAAGAGAACCCAAGAAGGCAGCGATGAAACTCGTAGCAATGGGTGGGACTCCAATGGCGTCAAGTGCTATGGCTGTACCAATTGATACGATGCCGCCAAAGGTTTGAGTCTTGATCACACCGAGCACGTCTTCATAACCTGGAAGGCCCAAGACATTTCCACCAATCGCACCTACGGTTGCACTCACAGGGGTTCCGATGAGTGCAGTGATGCGGGGATCGAGGCCGATTAAGTCACCTAATGCGGTGAGACCTGAGAGGGCAAGCTCTTGGGCAAGACTGATACCGATGGTTTGGAAAGCTTGGGGGAGGTTATCCAAGTTTCCAATGAGGAGACTTGAGACAGAAGTCATGAGGCGTGTAATGGGAGGCGGAAGATCCAGATGGAGGGCAAGGGTACTGATGCCCGTAAGAAGAAGCTTTTGAAGGGCACCGGTGATGAAACTGGTGGTGGTGAAGTCGCCTACGAGGCCTCCAATGCCTCCTGTCACAAATGAGGTGAGGAGATTAATTCCTGGAATCTTAATTCCTAAGGAATCGAGCCCTTTTGAAACAGCAAAGTTGAGTCCGTGGCCTAAGGCATTCTTAATGAGTGTGGCTTTTAAGCTTGCGCCGCCGCTCTGAATGGAATAAAGCTTTGCAAGGTCTCTGGTTGAAAAGATCTTTGTGAAACCAGTTGCAAGTTTGGAGCCCACCTTGGCAAGGCCGTTTCGTAAGCTTGTGCCCAGCTTTAATGCAGCATTCTTTAGGGTGCTTCCAATGAACCTGATTCCTTGATAAAGCTTAGAGCCGATAAACTTAAGGCCCTTTAGGAGAAGTGCTCCTACCCCTCTGATCCCTTCAAAGAGGAATTTCCCAAAGGCTTGAAGCCCATTGGCAAGATAGGCAAGCCCTTGGCCA
>MHFT01000090.1 GCA_001804315.1 Omnitrophica bacterium RIFCSPLOWO2_12_FULL_50_11 | reverse complement strand
GACAAACCGATTGGGAAATACGTAATTTTCTCAAGCGGAAAGTGGCATATTGTATCGGGGGGGGTGTTATGTCAATAACAAAAACAACAAACAATTTTATTTTGAGATCTCTTTTTTTGGTCTGTAGTCATTTGGATCAAGGCACGCGTCATATAAGGAGCGGTCTATAGAAATCCAATCTGTCTTGTCGATACCTCGGCGATTGCGATAGGTTGGACTCGTTGGAAAAGCGGAGGCAGCTTTAATCCACCTTCCTTGCTCCTGCGCAATTAATTTGACTTCATCTACTGCTTCAGTCAGATCTTGGTCTTGACTGAGGAGAAGAGCCACATCATAAGCTCTTCTGTGAGCCATCCGAACCATATCTAAAGCAATACGGATGTCGATTCCTTTTTCTTGGCCCACTAAGGAAGTAATTGATTTTCCACTTGGCAGTGCGATGGTTTGGTTGCGGTATCTTAGGGAACGACGAAAAACGTGGATGCTTCTTTTCCCCATCGAAGCGAGTTTCTTGTTCCAGAACTCGTGCCAAAAGGGTTTGTCCTGTGAGTCTGGAACGCCCGTATAGAAATGAACGGCTTCGAGTTTCCACTCGTTACGCTCGCAAATTGTTCTGGCAAGGGCCCATGGATCATAATTGGGGTAGGAATATCCAAACGCTTCTTTGACCGCGTAAAAAAGGTTTTGGCCGTCAACGAAAGCGACAGTTCGTTTTTCCTGAGGTTCACGCATGGGATGTGGGCTGGTAAAAAAATAACCCCGTCCGAGGCCTTGCGGCAAGTCAGACGGGGAGTAGATCTGTCAGAAAGGTATATGAATCTTTTGGTCTTGTCAAGCGCCTAGAGTCAAGAACGACCTGCAAGTTTCTCCTGCCAGATCGCGTTCCGGGTCCGCTTGATCGCCCGGATAATCTCGTCCTCACTCATCCCTTTGAACGGGTCACCAAGACCCTGCTGTTGGAGTCGTCGAAACAGGTTCCGGGCCCTGTTTCGATCGACCGCTGGCTTCCCATTCGCTGTCCTGGCCATCGTCGTTATCCTCTTACTAGGAAGTCTAGCATGTTGATCCAAGCCTGTCCATGCCTTGCCCTGTCAGCAGCAAAAATGAGAGAAAATGCAAGATCAACGGCACGGTAAATTGACCTAAGTCCTTGGCATTAATGGAGTTTGGGCGTAAATGAGTAGAAGCGCGACGACGAGGGTGACTGTGGAGACGATAAAACCTGGTTTAAGCCAGGCAGTGAACGTTACATGTTTGTCATATTCACGTTCGAGCATGCCCATCGCAACGATATTTGCGGTGCTGCCGATCACCGTCAGGTTTCCGTAGAGCGTCCCGCCAAAAAGCATGCCCCACCAGAGTGGATACGTGAAAATACCGGTCTTTTCGATGTCGGAAAGGATCGGGATAAACGTTGCGACTGCAAGGACGTTGTCCATGAAGCCGGTGAGGAGACTAATAGCTCCTGAGAAAGCAGTGAACAGAACCACCGGATTTGCGCGAGCGGCTGAAATCATGCCTTGCGCAATTCGGTCTGTGACACCGGTATATTTCAAAGTGCCGACGGAGGCAAAAAGTGCCATAAAAAAAGTTAACGTCCACCAATCGACGCGGCGCACAAAAAAGTCGCGCGCATTTTTAGCATTCAAAAGTATGGCGATCGAACCTGCGGCAAGTGCCGTCCCGAGAAGCAGCGTATTTTTTTTAAGACCAAGCAGTTCTTCAAGCGGATGGTGTGCCACAAGGAATCCAACTGTTACCAGAAATAGGATCCAACAAACGGATATATCTTTTTTTCGATAGGCTACGTGCGCGAGCTCGTGAACTTCCTTCTTTTCGTGCTTCATCTGGCTCGAAAGTTCACGAAGGGCTCCTTTAAACAGGAGAAAGCACAGCGGAATGCAGATGGCAATGCAGATGAGGGAAATGGGACTTGCCCATCTTAAGAAATCCATGATGCTTAAATGTCCGCGCAGCGCGATCATGACCCCGATTGGGTTTCCAACCGCGGTTGCACTGGAACCAATGTTCGTCGCAAAGACGATCATTAACAGGAAAGGAATAGGACTGACACCGTAGCGCCGTGTGAGATGAAACATCGTTGCCATCATGAAGAGAATTGAAGTGACTTCGTCGACAAGCGCGGCAGAGAAGGCAGCAAAAAGCATCAGCACCGCCATTAAAATATGGGCGTGATGGCCGATTCGGTCAACGGCCTTAGCGATGAGGTATTCAAAAAAACGATTTTCTTCAAGATAACCAACAAGGCACATCATCCCGACGAGGAAGAGGATAATGTCGAGACCGGCGTGTTCGATGAGGTGCTCAACGTCGAGGAGATTAGCAGCAAGCAGGGCTGCTAGTCCTGCAAAAGCAAAGGTGAGCCGGAACTTCCAGTAAAAAAGTGTGCCGCAGACGATCACGAGAAAAATCGAGCTCGAGATGACCTGATCGCGGTTGAATCCTACCGAAGCAAGTAGAACTCCGGCGAAGATGATGATTGATGCATAAATGATCGGGACTTTCAATTTTTGCATAACCGCCTTATTTGCAAGATGATACGGCGTTTTTGGCATGTGTCAATGAAATCTTCGTAGGGCGCTGTTTCCGCGCCGGATGGAGCGGGGTAACTCGTGTGTGTTACAATAACTCGCTTATGACAACAGCGCAGAATGAGATCAAGGGGGAACAGAAAAATTTTCAAGGCGCCACCGTCGTGTGTTTTGAAAGCCGGCATGCAGAAATCATGGCAGACGGCATCCGCCGCTACAGTGGAGATGCGATCATCGCACCGACGATGCAGGAAATTCCGCTCGAGAAATGTCCGGAAGCGCTTGCATTTTCCGAGAAGCTTTTCAGCGGACAGATTGACGTGATCGTGTTCATGACGGGTGTTGGAACGCGTTTTCTCATCAAGGCGATGGCGGCGCATGATCCCCTTGAGAAGATCGTTCAGGCACTCAGCCGTGTGACTACCGTAGCGCGAGGCCCAAAGCCGGTGAAGGCGCTTCGCGAATTTAAGGTGCCGGTGACGATTACGGTTCCGGAGCCTAATACATGGCGCGATATTTTAGAAGCGCTGGATCTGAGCGAGAAGAGTATTTCACTTGAAGGTCGTACGATTGCGGTCCAGGAGTATGGAATTTCAAATGAAGATTTCATTCGTGCGCTCAAGAAACGCAGTGTGAATGTCATTCAGGTGCCGATTTACCGGTGGGCGTTGCCCGATGATACCCGGCCGCTCGTTGACGCCATTCGCAAAATCATAGCCGGGAATGTTCAAATCGCCCTGTTTACCAATGCGGTGCAGATACGTCACGTTCTTCGTGTTGCGTCAGAGCATGGCCTTGAGAAGCCGCTAGGGGAGGCCTTAAAAAAGGTGGTGCTTTCCTCCGTAGGCCCGATCTCGAGCGAGTCTCTGGCGGATTGCGGCTTCACAGTCGATTTCGAACCCAGCCATTCCAAGATGGGGCATTTAATTTCGGAGACGGCAGCACGAGCAGAGGATTTGATACGCGAGAAGAGAGAGCAAACACGCCACGCGTCGTCATTGCGAGGCCAGCAGCCAATGAATGGGCCGAAGCAATCTCAGACCGGGATTGCTTCGTCATTGCCTGGGTCACTTCCTCGCAATGACGGTGCAGTTGCCATTGCGTCTTCATCGCCTGAAACGCTCGCTCTCCGTCACAATTCTCCTTTCCTAAAAGCGTGCCGGCGGGAACCAACCGCTCTTACTCCCATTTGGCTCATGCGCCAAGCAGGGCGTTATCTCAAAGAATATCGGAGGATTCGCGATCAAGTTTCCTTTCTTGAGCTTTGTAAAACGAAGGAGCTCGTTGCAGAGGTGACAATCACGGCCGCGGAGAAGATCAAAGCAGATGCGGCGATTATATTTTCAGATTTGCTGCTCGTTGCGGAACCGCTCGGTTTTAGCCTCGAATACACATCCGAGGACGGCCCTGTTCTATCAACGGAGGTTGGCAATGTCAGAGACGTGTGCCGGCTTAAAGAGATCGATCCGGCTGATTCGCTTTCATTTGTTTTTGATGCGCTGCGGCTGACGAGATCATGCCTTGATCCGAAAATTCCACTCATTGGTTTTGGGGCCGCCCCCTTTACCTTGGCCGCCTACCTTTTAGAAGGCGGTGCGTCCAAAACATTCGTAAACACGAAGCAATTGATGTATCGAGACCGAGACGCATGGCACGCCTTGATGGAAAAACTAAGCCGTATGCTCGTTCAATATTTGAACGGCCAAATCGAAGCGGGCGCGGACGCGATTCAAATTTTTGACACTTGGGTGGGCTGTTTGAGTCCGTGGGATTATCGGGAATATGTGCTGCCGCATACACGCTCTCTCATACAAGGTTTAAAATCAGGAACACCGGTGATTCACTTTGGCACTGGCACTTCAGCTTTTTTGCACGATATGCGCGACGCGGGCGGTGACGTGATCGGTGTGGATTACCGAATGGAACTTGGTCCGGCGTGGGAGACGATTGGTTACGATCGCGCCATACAAGGGAATTTGGATCCCGCTATGTTGTGTTCGACTCGTAAGGAAATTCGCGCAGCTGTAAAGCGTATTCTTGATCAAGTTCGTGGACGACCGGGCCACATTTTCAACCTCGGACACGGCGTTTTACCAATGACGCCGGTCGATCACGTAATCGCGCTGGTCGACATAGTGCATGAGATGAGCGCGCGGTGACACACAGACAGCAATTACAATTGTAATGTAGGGGCGCCATTTTCCGCCACACAGCGCGGCGGATCCGCCGAGTTTTTTGGCGGAATGGCGCCCGATGTGACGGGCGCGATGAATCGCGCCCCTACGTTGAATGGTGCGGTGCAATTGTGACATGAATCCAAAACGAATCATTATTGTCGGTGGCGGTATTTCAGGGCTCACGGTTGCCTACCGTCTTTCGGAACTGAGCCGAAATGAGGAACTGCCGCTTGAGATTATAGTCCTTGAGGCAAGCAGCCGGTTGGGCGGCGTGATTGATTCTCAAAGAAGAGATGGTTTTTTATTGGAGGGCGGACCGGATTCCTTCATCTCTGAAAAGCGCGCGGCACTCAATCTCTCAAAACGGCTCGGAATTGAAGATGAAATTATTCAGACGTGCGAGTCGCACAGACAGAGTTTTGTTGTTCGGGACGGACGTCTGGTTCCGGTCCCCAAAGGATTCTATTTAATCGCGCCGATGCGCCTTGCCAACTTTTTTGGCTCCCGACTTTTAAGTTGGGCGGGGAAACTGAGGATGGCAGCCGAAGCGTTTGTGCCTGCGAGAAGGAACGCTTCCGATGAGAGTGTTGCAAGTTTCGTGAGACGGCGTTTTGGACGTGAAGCCCTTGAACGAATCGGCCAGCCGATGGTAAGCGGGATCTACAGCGCAGACCCGGAACGGTTGAGCATTCAAGCAACATTTCCGAAGTTTCAGGAGATGGAACAGCAGTACGGAAGCATCCTTGGCGCCTTTCGCGCGAGGGGAAAACGGGATCATGCAGCGGGGAAAGCAAGCGGCCCGCGCTACAGCCTCTTTCTTTCGTTTCGGAATGGGATGAGAACGCTTGTCGAGGCACTCATACGCAGGATGCCAGATGTAACATTTCGGTGCCACGCATGCGTCAGGGAGGTGCGCCTTGAGGGCACCCCTGCGCGAATAACGATGGAATCGGGAGAAGCGTTGGATGCAGATGTCGTTTGCCTTGCGCTGAGTGCGCCTCAAGCTGCAGCGTTGACACGCCCTATTGCCGAAAATCTTTCCGATCTCCTCAATCAAATCCCATACGAGTCGGTTGCAACCGTAAATGTTGCGTTTAGCGCGCGCGACGTGCCTGATCAGCATCTCGGTTTCGGCTTCGTGGTGCCAAAAATTGAAAATCGGGCCATCGTTGGCTGCACCTTTTCGAGCGTGAAATTTGGCGGTCGTGCACCTCGCGGTTTTGTGCTCTTGCGTGTGTTTGTCGGAGGGGCGCTTCACCGGAACGTAATTGAACTCGACGATCAAACTCTGACCCAGACAGTGTTAAGTGATTTGAAGAGTCTCCTTAGGTTTTGTGCAAAACCTTATTCTGTTTCCATTCGCCGTTTTCCGCGCTCGATGCCGCAATACCAAGTAGGGCATCTCGCGCGGGTTGCTGCGATTGAAAAAGAGCTTATGCGGTATCCGAATCTGTTCCTGACAGGAAATGCTTACCGCGGCATTGGGATACCGGATTGTATCGAGCAAGCGGAGAAAACAGCGGAAAAAATGTTTGCGGCCTGTCATCCTGAGGCAGCGAACCAAAACGATGCCGAAGCAATACGCCGCATCCGTCATTACGAGGAAGCATACCAAGCAAGGACGAAGTAATCTCGGACGCGAGATTGCTTCGGCCCATCCTTGGGTTGCGGGCCTCGCAATGACGGTATGGTTGCAATTGCTTCGGCTTCACCTGGACAGCTGCCTCGTAATGACGGTCAGAGGACACATGAATTTTGACCATATCCTCTTCATCGGATTTGGAGGCCCAAGAAAACCGGAGGAGGTCCGACCTTTTCTTCTTCAGGTGACGAAGGGAAAAAAGATTCCCGGACAGCGCTTACGGGAGGTGGAACGTCATTACGAGAAGATCGGTAGTCGTTCGCCCTACCATGACCGTGTCTTCCGATTCGTGGATCGCTTTAGAGAACACGAACTTGGCTTGCCTGTCTTCGTAGGAATGAGAAATTGGCATCCTTTTTTAAAAGACACTCTGGCGGAAATTAAATCCAAGCGCCTCAAAAAAGGGATCACCTTTGTCCTTTCTCCGCATCGCTCGGAGGCAAGTTACGATTGTTACGTTGAAGCGCTTGAGGAGGCGAAATCAAAGACTGGAAGCACTGGAATCAAATATGAGTATGTACCACCTTGGCACGACCGCCCGTTGTTTGTCCAAGCTCATGCAGAAGAAATTCGAAAGGTGTTGGACGAACTCAATCCGGTAGATCCGCACGCGATACATATTTTGTTCACCGCACACTCGATCCCGATGAAGATGGCCGAGCGGAGTCAGTATGCCAAAGAGGTGAGGGGTTCAAGTGCGGCGGTGATTGGAGCATTGAACCATCCAAGTTGGAGCATTGCGTATCAGTCGCGAAGCAGAAATGGAAACGAACTTTGGCTTGGGCCCCATGTGTTACAAGTTGGAGTTGGGTTAAGGGCGCTTGGCGTCACAACGGTTTTGACTGTTCCCATTGGTTTTCTTTGCGAGAATGCCGAGATTTTGTATGACCTTGATATTGAACTGCGCGAGGAAGTCGAGAAAATCGGATTGCAATACGAACGCGCTAAAACGGTGATGGAAAACGAGAAATTTGTTGACCTGGTGGCTCAATTGATCGCGGACCTACGAGCACCAATTACGGCGCCGCCTGTGGCAAACACAGCATCATGAGAGTTTTGATTGCTGGATGTGGTTATGTTGGCTTGGCGTTAAGCAGGCATCTGGCGAAAGAAAGTTGGTCGGTCTGGGGCCTTCGGCGCAGTGAGTCGGCACGGGATGAACTGAAAGCAGCAGGTGCCGTACCTCTTATTGCCAATCTCGCGAACCGGCAAACCTTATCGGGTCTTCCAGTCGTTGATTATGTGGTTTCGTGTCAAGCACCAGGAAAAGGCGGTCGCGACTATCGCTCTACCTATTTGGAGGGCGCACGGAATTTGATCGAGGCGATTCGGTCTAAAGCGCCAAAGAAGTTTTTATGGGTTTCGAGCACAAGTGTCTATGGTCAGTCGAATGACGAGTGGGTGAATGAGGAGACGATGCCGGAACCAGCGTCGGAAAATGCAGGAATTTTACTTGAGGCTGAATCCGTGGTGCTGAATTCACCGTTTCCGTCACTGGTGCTTCGCTTAGGCGGAATTTACGGGCCTGGTCGGGAGCGTTTTCAATTGCTTCAAAATGGTACGGTTTCTGTCCATGACCCCGGCTACCTGAATCATATCCATGTTGACGATGTTGTTAGGCTCATTCGTTTTCTGTTAGAATGCGGTGCTCCAGGAGAAGTTTACTTGGGTGTTGACGACGAACCGGTATTGCGGTCTGGGTTTTACCGTTGGCTGGCGGATCGCGCAGGTATCGAGCCGCCAGCTACGCGGGCGCCTGATCGCATGCGTTCGGTTACCAGCAAGCGCTGTTCGAATCAGAAAATTAAATCCCTCGGGTTCGTTTTTAAATACCCAACGTACCGCGAGGGGTTTTCGAATTTGATGCCGCAAGCGAAACGTTAAAGTTGTATGGACCCATATTCTATTTCTACAAAGGAACTGTTAGACATTCGCGAGAAAGGAGCACCGAAGGATGGATCGCCACAAACGAGCGATCGACGGCTTTATTGTCAGCTTCAAGTGTTCAGCGGCTCGCGAGATCCTCAGCCGCTGGCTCAAACGCTGGAAGCAAGCGGCCTTGAAAGCGTCCTTTACACCGACGTCAATGATCCTGCCGGAATTGGTGTCCTCTTCATGAGCGAAGATCCAAACCTGTTTATGGGCGAAATCAGATCGCTCTTAAGCCGAACACCCTTTTCATCGCTTACGCGCAAGCCTGAAATGACCATGTTGGGAAGGACCTATTCGACCGGGCGCGAAACAGATCTTAACGACTGGCTCCTTTCAAGACCCAGACGTACTGCCTTCAATCCCGACTGGCCGTGGGCAATTTGGTATCCCTTGAGAAGGAAGCCTGAATTTGAACTGCTTCCGAAAGAGGAGCAAAACAAGATCCTTATGGAACATGCTGTGGTCGGAATCGCATATGGAGAGGCGGATCTGGCGCATGATATCAGGCTCGCTTGCCATGGCTTGGATCGAAATGACAATGAGTTTGTGCTAGGGCTCATCGGTAAAGAGCTGCATCCCCTTTCACGTCTTGTTCAGGATATGCGCAAGACTCAGCAAACCGCTAAGTACATCCAATCCTTAGGACCTTTCTTTGTAGGCAAAGTATGTTGGCGCAGTCCCCATGATTTTTAGTTCGAATGTATCGATACACCTAATCTCTGGGTATCGAATCGATGCATTTTTTCAATCCTTCTTTCGCACGCCCTTTAAGAAGTGACGACATCTTGCATTCAGATTGCCGCCCATTTACACTTTAAAAGGAGGGGCTGTAAGATGGTCAAAGGTGTCGAATCCATTATCATTATTGACGACGATCGTGACCTGTCGACGCTGCTTGAAAGACGCCTAGAAGGAGTCGGATATCACGCGAAGGCTTTTTGCAACTCCGCTGAAGCGGTGAAATGGATCCGCGAAACGCCGCCAGATCTCATCATTTCCGATGTCAAGATGCCGGGCTTGAACGGCTTTGACGTTTGTGATTTGGTTCGGAATAATCTCAAAACGCAGCACATTCCCATTATCATGATCACAGGCATCGATGAGGCGAGACAGCAGCTTGATCATCTCGACGCTCGCGGTATTTATTGCCTCTCCAAACCTGTGGATCCTGATGATTTATCAAAGGTTGTGAGGCTGGCGCTTGATTCGACTTGTGAAGCGTGATGCATCCTTGATCCCGTTCCCGCCTTGGATTAGAATCAACACCCTGAAGAGGAGAAAAACATGCCGCGCGTGGTCGCACCAAAGTTGAACGCAATGCTCATCTGCGATTATGTCATCACGGAGCAGACGACAAACAAGAAGAGCCTGATCGGGATTTTTGAGAATATCAATGCAGCGGAATTTCCGTGTGTGCACCCCTGTCTATTTGTGTACGTCAAAATGACCGAGGCAAGAGGCAGTTATCACATTCGACTCGAATTAGCCGATCTTCAAGATGACAAGGTGATCGCGCAAGCAAAGACGCCTAACGAAATCAGCATTCCCGATCCCTTGATGGCACACGAGATCGTGTTTAGTCTGAGGGGTTTGGCTTTTCCACATGCCGGCGATTATGAATTTCGGGTGTTTGCAAACGATCAAATCTTCGGCCAGAAATCGTTCAGAGTCACCAGTCATAAAGCCAGAAGGAAATAACAGAACTTCTATGAACGTCGAAGGAGCTGCGTACGCAGATAAGTTTGAGGCACTGAAAGATCGAACCTACTTCCCACATCTGGACGCGGCCACGCGTAGGTGGATCGGGGAAGTAAGCAGCCGCTACCGCTTCACGTTTCAGGAGCTGCGAAAGGTCACAGAAATTGCTCGCGACTTAGAGATGTGGCAAGAAGAAGCGATTCGCCCGCGTTGGCAAAGTCTTGAGGATGAAACGCCGGAGAACCTCGTTGGTTTGGAGCGAAAGAAGCGTCTTTTAAAAGCGCTCGAGCGGAAGATAGATGCACTGAAACGAAGGCCCAAGGTGTACACAAATGGCAATCCGGTTTCGCAAAGGCAAAGAATTCTTCAAACGACCGTAGAGCAGTCCGCAAGAAAAATTTTCGGCGATTGTCCCGTCGCATCGCCGAAAACAGTTTGCTGTAACTTAAAAACGATCGATGCCGTCCAAAATTGTGTCTTCGAGTGTAGTTACTGTACGATCCAGACCTTTTATGGCCCTCGCGCTGTGTTTGATCGTGACCTCGCGAAAAAACTCAGTGCGATCGAGCTCGATCCCAACCGGTTTTACCACATTGGAACGGGACAGGCGTCAGATTCACTGGTGTGGGGAAATAAGAATGGGATTCTTGACGATCTTTGCGAATTTGCGCGGGAGAACCCAAATATCCTTCTCGAATTTAAGACGAAGTCGTCAAATGTCTCCTACTTTTTGAATCACGATGTGCCGGTAAATGTCGTCTGCAGTTGGAGTCTCAATACCGAGACGATCGTGAGCCAGGAGGAGCATTTTACCGCACCGCTCGATCAGCGTTTACGGGCTGCACGTGACGTGGCCGACCGAGGAATCAAAGTCGCGTTTCATTTTCATCCGATCGTCTATTACGAAGGTTGGGATCAAGATTATCCGGAACTTGCGCGTCGCGTTCAGGAATCGTTTGATTCAGAAGAAGTACTTTTTATTTCCTTTGGTTCTGTCACGTTCATCAAACCGGTCATCCACGAGATTCGCCGGCGAGGTCAAAAGACGAAGATTCTTCAAATGGAAATGGTCCCCGATCCGCATGGTAAGCTCACATATCCGGACGAGGTGAAACTCAAACTTTTTCGTACGATGTATGAATCTTTTTCGTCCTGGCGTAGGACCGTTTACATGTACCTTTGCATGGAACGCGCTGACATTTGGGACCAGGTGTTCGGCTGGCATTATCCTACCAACGAAGTCTTCGAATCCAATTTTTGCACCGAGACGATGCGCAAAATTGGGAGAATGGTAGCGTTGAAGTACGCTGGCGGATGTTTCGATTCAGTCAGCGGCAGTCAACAGTACTGCTAGTATCTTGGAATTCCGCTGTGTTTCCCACCGTTTCGTATAATTTTTTTCTCATAACGCGCGCGGAACACTTGATTCTTGCAACCGACATCCGCAAGTAACAGTTGCTTCATAAAACTGTTGTGGATTTTTACGCTAACTTATTTGTTTGTAACCACTTACGTTTGCATCCCATCGAGGCACATGCTAAGGTTCCTTTAGACGTTCGAGAGCTTTTGGGGCGATGAATACGACGTCTGGGAGACAACTCAATGATGATTGATATTGATGAGGAAGCACTTAATGTTGGAGAAGACGCTGCAGCCAGATTCCCGTCATCGTTGAGTCTTTGAATGTCGTATTTTTCTGTACTTTAGTTTGTGTTAAGGGCTTATGTTGGTTGCAGATGAGGAGAATTAAAAAATTTTTCATCAGCTCTTGTAAAACATTTTTTTCTGGGTTATGTTTTAGTCAAGACGTTGAACGTAGGTTGTTGGTTTTAGAATTTACGCTTCTGACGTCGCAAAAAACTAGAATAAGATCTATCAGGGGTAAGAACGCCGCGGGGATGCCGGCGTGGTTATGGAAAGAAGTACAAGAACTTTATGCAGTAGTGCAGACTCACAAGCGTTAAAGTTTTTTGCCTTCTTTCTAAACAGATTTCTAACCTCTTAAGATAATTTTGTTTTTGAGAGTTAGGAAACTGTCTAAAAGCTCAGGCAGGCTACGAACAGACTCTAAGCACGTGTGAGCTGCCTCATGAGTTTGCTCGGATTCTGAAAGTACAGGGGGATTTATGAACAATAACAGAATCTTGAGGCTCGTTCTAGTTGCCGTTGATGGGAGATCGCAACGTAAGACATTCAGATTCTTTGTAGCGCTAGTCTTTTGTTTTCAGCAGATTTTCTCAGGATTAGTCCCGCTGAGCGCCTACCATGGCGTCGAGATAGTAACCGTTGGAAGTACTCCTACCCCCGTAAAAGCAATTGAGGATCCTCTATCAGGGCCACGCGCCGTGGAACATGAGCCGTCAACCGGTGATCTATTGATGGAAGGTTCGTTATCGGCGCCTTCGGCATCCGATGAACAAGAACCTCTCACACCGTCAGATTTGACACTCATCCCGAATCCAGGTCCAGCGCCCTCTGAGGAAGAGGTGCGAACATATTATCCCGACGAGACGTTAAAAAGCAGACATAAAACCGTGAAAGATGGTGGCGATTACTATGAATATTACCCATCAGGAAAGAAAAAGAGCAAGCTCACCCGAGAGAGCGGCAATTTTCATTATTATGAGGATAGCCAGTCAAATCGTGAGTTGTTTTACATAAAGCCTAACGGAGAGGTCATTGAGCGCGTGAAGGGATCTTATCCGCCATCGGTAGAGGCACCTCCAGACTCGGATCTTACCCCTAAAGAAAGAGCCTTCGCCGAGGCCGACAAAAATAAAGATGGAAAGTTAACCACCGCGGAGGTAATCGAAGCCATCGGTGGTTTAAGGCAAGCGCTTGGCACGCAGAAAAGGGAATTCGATTTTGATCGGTCTGGCATGGTGACTGTGAGTGATGCAGCCGTCCTGAGAGCTTTGCTTATGTCGGTGTCCGATGAGGATGATACACCACCACCGTCTGATTCTTCACTCATCCCGAATCCAGGTCCAGCGCCCTCTGAGGAAGAGGT
>MHFT01000089.1 GCA_001804315.1 Omnitrophica bacterium RIFCSPLOWO2_12_FULL_50_11 | reverse complement strand
AATGCCTGCGTCCGTAACGTTGAAACTCGCAATTGGCGCTTCGGTAATCTGAAACACAAGCTCTTTACTGCCGCCTGCCTGAGTATCCGCGACAAGCAAGCGGCCAGTCGGCCGCTCATCTTTAATTTGATATCTTCCGTTGGGGGAGTTGATGAGCTCCTTGTCAGGCGCAATGTTGTAATCGTACCGCTCTAAAGTCTCGAGATCCACCACGGTCGCATCAAACGTTAAAGTATCCAGCACAACTTCCCCATGTGAGGTATAACTAACTCCTTCAAGTGCGCCTTGATCATTAATTATGATACCACCCTGATCGAGATTTAGAGGTCGAACCCAGATCTCTGTTTGTTCTCCATATATGTAGGAATAAACAACGTGCATACCATCCGGAGAAACGTCCACAACATCCCCAACATCCGCCGCTGCAAGCTCTACAGGCACGAGAACTTTTTCAATCACTCGCGTAGCGGTGACCTCATAAATCGTTAATGTCTCGCCTATTTCTTCTGAGTCAATCACAAAAAGAAAATTCGGGTTTGACGGTGCCCGGGTTGCCTGCGACAAATCGGTTCCCAGGCGTTGAAACATGAACACGAGGTCTGAAGAGTCGAAAACCTGATCGCCATTCAGGTCTCCTTGTTCGCGAGTGGCAGGTTCCCCCGTCTCATACAGACCTGCTTCGAGACCTGCTTCTCTTACAGTTTGAAGGTCGTCCGAATTTACTTTCAAGTCACCATTCACGTCGCCTGGAATAGGTATAAGCTCCATGGCTTTTGCGGACTTTGGAGCTGGTTCTCCCAACTCCGGAAGCGCTTCTTGATTTTCGTCGCTTGTTGGTTCAGAAAGCGGCTTGTCATCCAATAGAAATTGGGTGGTCAACTGAGAAGATGAGTCTCCCGTAGATGAGTCTGTCCCGAAATGCTTAAACATGAGCACGAGGTCTGAGGAGTCCACCACCTGATCACCATTCAGGTCTCCCTGTTCACGGGTGGCTGGTTGACCTGTCTCATACAAACCTGCATCGCGCACTGCTTGAAGGTCGCCCGAATCTACTTTCTTGTCACCATTCACATCACCGGGAACACCTAAGAAAATGAGGGCCTGTGTCGATGCCACTGGACGATTGAACGAATTGTCACTAAAAAGCGGGTCCTCCGCGAACGCGAAATTTGCCGGAAGAAAAATCTGAGCCGCAACAAATATGACGGTTATGAAAAGACAAAGCGCCCGTTTTATTTGAGCCGAAGAATGCTTAATGACTTTCAGGATTATGTTACTAAGTTGTAAGATCATATCCTTCAGTTCCTTATAACTTTCTAAATCTACCTGCAAAGTAAATAATAGCATATTTTAAACATCTGTCAATGTAAAATCTAAATTATTTTTGACTGATTGTCTAACCCTTTTAAACGTAGGCACTTAGGACATGAAGAATTTCTGACATACAGCGAGAAATTGATCGATTTCGAAGTCAGAATGGGCGGCAGATAGGGTTACGCGGAGTCTTGCTTTGCCTCTCGGAACGGTAGGATAACGGACGGCAGGAACGAGAAATCCCTCGCGAAGCAAAAAATCAGACGCTTCCAATGCTTTTTTTTCATCGCCAAGCACGACTGGAACAATAGGACTCGCTTCATTAATAAGAAGCGACGCACCCACGTGATCGAGACCATTCCTCAATTTTTCGCTATTCCGCCACAAACTGGCGCGAAGTTCAGGCGCTTCATCAATTAAATCCAGCGCTTTAATCGAAGCCGCGCACGCAGATGCTGGGAGTGCTGTATCAAAAATAAAAGTGCGGGCGTGATTGACGAGATATTGAATGAGTTCAGTCGAACCGGCTACAAAACCACCGAGTGTTCCGATCGCTTTCGAACACGTCCCAATATGCACATCAATCTCATCCATAACGCCCAAATGCTCGCTCACGCCCCTTCCTCCTGCACCATAGACGCCTGTGGCGTGTGCTTCGTCAATAATGAGGTAAGCGCCGTAGCGATTTTTGAGCTCCACCAATTCCCGAAGCGGTGCGAGATCTCCATCCATACTAAAGAGCGAATCGGTTACGATCCAAACACGCCCGACGTCATTCTGAGGCCGCCGCAGGCAGCCAAAGAACCCTGAACGTGATTCCCCGCCCCAGCGCCTCCCTTCAGGACGGGATCCTTCGGCATCGCTTTGGGAAGCTGCCTCAGGATGACGGGCCGTGCTGTTTGTCTTCAATACTTTCTCCAAGTAACCCAAATTGCGATGCGGATAAACGCGGACGGTTGCGCGGCACAAACGGGCAGCGTCGATGAGTGAGGCGTGGCTTAATTTATCCAGAATCACGAGATCGTTCGGTTCTGTCAGAGCAGAAAGCGCGCCTAGGTTCGCCAAGTAACCGGAAGAAAAAATGAGCGCACTCTCTTTTCCTAAAAATTTGGCGATCCGCGTTTCCAGTGCGTCGTGCCAGTGACTCGTGCCGGCAATGAGCCGCGCGCTACCGGCACCGACGCCGTGCGATCGAAGCACCCCGTGAGCGGCTTCAATTAATCGAGGATGATGGCAAAGGCCGAGGTAGTCATTGCCGCAAAAAAGCGTTACTCGTCTCCCCTCAATTATTGCAGAGGTCGCTTTAACGTCCTCGAGCACCCGAAATTGACGGAAGAGATTCTTTGCCTTTAAGTCTTCCAGTTTAGGAACAATCCAATCCCATTGCGAAACTGTTTTCATCCGCTGCACAAGTCAATGACCTTGTCGAAACGCTGTCTCATTTCGTCAGTAAAATCGCGCCTAACTGGCCGCCGAAACCCATCGAAATGGAGCAGGCCAAGTTAATCTCCTTCGCTTTTGACTTTTTTGGTGTGTAGTCTAAATCGCACTCCGGATCCGGCCTGTCGAGATTCGCAGTCGGCGGTACAAAGCCGCCGCCCATCGCAATTAAACACGCAATGACCTCCACCGCTCCTGCCGCACCGAGCATGTGTCCGACGAGCGACTTAGTTGAGCTCATCGAAATCCGATGCGCATCCTTGCCGAACGCCGACTTAATTTGCTTCGTCTCGTAAATATCTCCGTGTCTCGTCGCAGTGCCGTGCAAATTTAAATAATCGATGTCTGCCGGCGAGATCCCTGCTTTCTTAAGCACTCCGCTCAAACACCGCCAAAGCCCATCTCCATCAGCCGAAAACGAATACGGATGTGTGCTCTCAAATCCATAAGCATGTCCCAAAACCGTTCCGTAGATTTTTGCGCGCCGCGTCTTCGCACCATCCAGCCGCTCCAAAATGACGATGCCGGCGCCTTCACCGATTAAAAAACCGTCTCGTTTGACATCAAACGGCCTCATCTCGCTTTTCGCCAGGACCCCCATCTGACGATAACCCGCGGTCATGAGCTGCGTAATCGACGCTTCTCCGGCGCCTGCAATACAGTAATCGGCTTCGCCTTGCTCGATCATTCGAACCCCCTCCAAAATTGCATAAAGACCGGTCGCGCAGGCAGCGACAGCCGGTTTTGCCGGACCCCAAATCTTCCAGCGGCGGGCAATCCACTGACTTGCAATGTTCGGAATAAAATTTGCGTAAACCCGTGCGCCTAAAAGAGCGCTCGGATGGTTCATGAAACGATCGTAAAATTTCTCGAACGTGTACATCCCGCCTTTGCTTGAGCTCACTGCGATCCCGATCCGTTCTCGGTCGATCTCGTGACGATCAAGACCGCTGTCTCGTAACGCTTCTTCTGTCGCGTGCATGATGTATTGAATGAAAGGATCGTGAATCTTAACGTATCTCGGAGGGATGAATCCACGAACTTGAAACGCACGGCGCGGCAGCCCGTTCGTTACCGTCGGAAAGCGCGTCACGTCGCTCACGCCCACGAGACCTTCTTTCAGGGCTTTGGAAAATTCGGATGCGTGGTTCCCGATCGGGGTCACAACACCGATTCCCGTAATCGCAACCTGCCGCATCATTTATCGAATCAAATGGCAATCACCAAATCTCAATGCCGAAATAAATCCCAACGTTCCAATGACCAATGCAAACCATTGGCCATTGATTCATTGGTCATTCATTCGTCATTGTAATTGGTCATTCGTCCTTTTTAGTTCGTTCCCCTTGAGTCAAAGTGAAAAATTTGTCCGCTCACACCGCGGAACCGGTCGGATAAAAGATAAATCATAAAATCGGCAACTGCTTCTGGATCAGAGATTGTCCCCAAAACGCTTTCTTCGATGTTTTGACGGAATGCCTGTTCTGGAATCCTTTGGGTCATATGAGATTTCATAAATCCGGGATTTAACGCATTCACAAGAACTTGTTTCTTGCCAATTTCCCGCGCCAAACTTTTTGTGAGCGCAATGAGCCCCCCTTTCGCAGCAGCGTAATTCGCAATGCCAAAACCGCCTTGGAGGCCTGCACGGCTCACCACATTCAAAATCCGGCTTCCTGGTTTCTTAAATAAAAATGATAAGAATCGTTTGATCAAGTAATAGACGGAATCGAGATCGACACCGAGCACTTCATCCCATTCAGATTCGGTTAGATTTTGAATCGTGTGATCCCGAACGGTCGCCGCGTTTTGAACAATCGCATCTAGCGCGCGTGTGTAGGATTGAATCTGCTTTTTCAGTTGATCAATTTCGGCGCGCTTTGCAAGATCTACTTGGAATCCCTTCGCGCCCAGCTGCGCTAAACAGCTTGCTTCGTGAGTATTTTGATGGTACGTGAAGAAAACGGCCGCGCCCTCTTCTAAGGCTCGTCTGACAAAGATGCGTCCGAGAGCACTCGTGCCGCCTGTGACCAAAATCTGCTTCCCGGAAAGCGTAACGTCCATCGGTTAGAAAAAAGTAGGCAGTAAGCAGTCGGCGGTAAGCAGGAAAAACTCTCGATTTAGAGCACCCAATAAAACGACGTCATTCTGAGACAGGGGTACGGAGCAACGTCGAAGAATCGCAGTCCAGATCCCTGCTTACTGCCTATTGTTTCCTGCCTACTGCTCTTTGCTTACTGCCTACCGTTTTTATTTCCTTAAACTTCGTAGCCGATTCGGCGGAGCATGTTGAGGTCCTGGGTCACAGGATTACCTGCTGTCGTCAGATAGCCTCCCAGAATCAAACCGTTCGCGCCCCCTTTTAAAGCTTTTTCCTGCTCTTCTTTAGTCAAGTTGACCTCTCGTCCGCCTGCAAGCTTAATGTTAGATCTGGGAAGGATAAAACGGTAAACCGCAATCGTTTTCAAGATCTCAAACGGCTCTAACTTGGGTGCATGTTCCAACGGGGTACCAGGCCTCGGATTCAAAATGTTTACCGGCAGACACTCGGGTGCAAAGCGTTTGAGTTCAAACGCCATCTTCACACGGTCCTCACGCGTCTCACCCATTCCTAAAATGCCGCCAGAACACACTTCCACGCCCCCGTCACGGAGATGCTCAAGCGTTTCGATCCGTGTATCGTAAGAATGCGTTGAAACAATCGTCGGATAAAATTCGCGCGAGGTTTGAAGGTTGCTATTGAAACGCCTAAGGCCGGCTTCTTTTAACCGCCTGACACGTTCGGGCGTTAGAAATCCCAAGGATGCATCGATTCCCAGATCTGTTTCTTCGCCCAGTTGCTTCACAATGGCTTCGATACGTTCAAACTCATCATCACTCAGGGATCCACCGCTCGTCACAATGCAGAAATTCTGGGCACCTTGCTGCTCGGCTTTCTTTGCGGCACCGATGATAATTTCGGGCTCAAGCAGTTCATAACGCGCTGCGGAAGTTTCATAACGAACCGACTGGGAGCAAAAACCGCAGTCCTCGCCGCAGAGATAACTTTTGGCATTGATCAGTGAACAAAGGCCAGCTCGGTTGGCGTGAAAGGCAAGGGTAATCTCGTGAGCTGCTTTCAGAAGTTCGTCGGCGAGATGGACATCCTCGATTTCAATGAGTGCAAGCGCTTCTTCGTATTCGATTGCGCCGCCCGCGATGACGCGATCTTTCAACGTTCCGATCAGGTGAGCGGTTAACACCATGATGAGAAGGAGTGAAGGTAGGCTGAGCCCCCTGCAATTGCTGGAAGGATCGACACTTCATCTCCGTCTTTGAGCGCTGTTTTTTCCTTGTCGAGAAAACGAATGTCCTCTTCGTTCAAGAAGATATTGACGAAGCGGCGGACATTTCCCTTTTCGTCGCAAATGCGCTCTTTAATCCCCGGATACGATCGGTCCAGATCATCAATCAAATCATGTACCGTTGCCGCGCTCACTTCGACTTCGGCTTTGTCTTTCGTCAGTTTTTGAAGCGGAGTTGGAATTCGAACTTTGACTGCCATAGGTGGCTTTCATTCTATCTAATAATGAATGGGTAGGCAATAGATAGTAAACCCCACACGGGTGCGTACCACTCCATGCAGTCGTCATTGCGAGGCAGCGTCCCAAAGCATCGCCGACTTGTCCGCCGGTAGTGTGGCGGAAGCAATCTAGTTCTGAGATTGCTTCGGCATCTCTTTTGTTTGCTGCCTGCAATAACGGTTTAAATGCCTGCATCAAGTGACATACACCCGTATCACCGATTTTGTTATAAGGTGATTACGTCTCCATCGTAGAAAAGAGAGAGGAAAAGGAGAAGATAATCTCTTAAATGCCTGGTGAGAAGGAAGCTTTGTTTGATGTGTTCGTGACCGTTTTGACCCAATTTTGTCGCGTACTCAGGGTTTTGAAGCAACTGTTTAATCGCGTGCGCGGCACCTTCAACACTATGGCAAAGTAATCCTGAATACTTGTGAGCAATCTGAAGCGTGATTCCTCCCACGGCCGAGGCAACCACAGGCTTTGCTTTCCAAAGCGCCTCTGAGACCGTGAGACCGAAACCTTCTTTAATCGATTTTTGGACAATGACGGCCGACGCACGTTGAAGCGCGTTGATCTCAAGGTCGCTGCCTGAAGGAATGGCAAGGACGTGGACATCGGGATTTGAAGCCGCCCTTTCCCGAACCTTGTCAAGCACTTCCGTTGACTCGGGATCGTCGGTGGCCTCACCACCAGCTAGAACGAGTTGACAGTCCAGATGGTGCTGAACGATTTCAAAGGCATCAATGACGCCCAGTGGATCTTTCAGATAATCAAAGCGTGAAATTTGGGTTACCATCGGCTTTTCCGGATCAATGGCAAACCGCTCGAGTACGTTTCTAATCATCTCGTCAGGCAAATCTTTATTTTTATCGCTCAGCGGATCGATGGAGGGTGAGATCAAAAATTGCCGGAGTGGAAGCGGTTGGCTCAAGGCAGGCGCTGAGAACACCGCAGCATCGTAGCGGTCGATAAAGGGGCGCAGGAAGTTCCAAACTCGCTCGTCAGGATTAGAAACGTCAATGTGGCAACGCCAGATCCATTTCGCTCGCTTTGAGTCCTTCTGGTTGATGAGCGCAATGGGCTGAGGGTCGTGGATAAACATAATATCTGCCGTAAGCTCCATATTTTTATTGTTCATTTCGCTTGTTTCGTCGAAGACAGAAAAATCATCGGGACCTATCTCTTCGACCCTTCCGTGGAGCGCGTTGTGGAACTTTTTGGTTACCTTGAAAAATTTTTCTCCGCCCTTGATCACATCCCATTTGGCATTGATTCCAAGTTCTTGGAGAAAGGGAATCATCCGATTCAAAATTTCGGCGACGCCTCCTCCTACCGCTGTGGAATTGATGTTTTGGACAGACCATCGCTTGGTTTTTTCAGCGAGCAAGTAAAGTTCCCCAATCACTTGAGGTCCGACAATCGGTTCATAAGCTTTAAGAGGCGGCACGGACACTCCTGAGTCGGTTTTCAATCAATTGGATTAATTTTTCCCGGAGACGTTCCATCGTATAAGTGTAGGGATCAAGGCGCGCAATCTTTTTGGCCAATTCCTTTTCACCGAGGCTCGTGTCGAGCCAAAGGGAAAAGTCATTGGTTCCTTTTTCAAGACGGAGTCTAGCTTCAAACATATGGAAGTAAATCGAATCAATCGTAATTTTCCTGAGCACCGAAGCAAACTCTTCGAGACTTGAAGCCTGATCAGGGGTTGGCAAAACAAAACTTACAGACTTCACAAAATAAAACTCTTGTCCTTCACTTGCTTCCTTGAGCTTGCCCTTACTTTTTTCAAGGTAATGCTCGATCGTATTCACGATTTTATCGCGTAAGGCCCGGATCGTGGGGTATTCGCATGTGTTAATGCTCACGAGTTTTTCGCCTAACTTGACTTCATTGAGCGCTTCGCTCACCCAATAAGCAAAATCATTAGGAGGTTCCGGCGAGAGGTATTGATGCTGTTGGAGAAAGTGGTGGGTGTGGTGGTAGATGACGGAACCCGGAACCGTTTTAATACAGGCCAACAGCTCCTCGAGATTTCCGGCCTTAAGCCCCGTAAGCTCACGGAGATGAAGCCGCGTGTGGAACCGGAAAGGTCCGTTGAATTCAGGATGTTCCGGCGACGGCATAGGGATTTGTTCCATTATAGGGACGGTTTTCTCGCAACTTGTAGCCGATTCAAGCGTTGCGGAGAACCGTCCCTGATTAGAATTAAACGTTTCAGGAACGCATAAACTTCCCGAACCGAATAAAGACAATGAGTCGCCTGACTCGAAATGTTTTGATCCTCTACGACTTTAATGCCAAGACCCTTATGCTTAATGGCACGAAAAGCATCTTCGTCTGTTCGATCGTCTCCAACGTAAATTGGATAGACACTTCTCGCTAGGTGATCCTCAAGTCGGCCCATCAACCAGCGCACAACCGTTCCCTTGTTCCATTTCACAGCCGGCCTGACCTCCCATACCTTTTTCCCCACAGTCGTGGCGAGCTGCGAAGTACGAACGTAGGAATCAAGGACCGAATCGAATACGGTAAGCGCGTCTCCCACTTTTTGGGGATCTAGCTTGCGAAAGTGAACACTGAGAGTAAGCTCTTTATTTTCGACGACAACACCGCGGTAATTTTGGAGCTCAGCTTTGAGCTGCTCAGCCACGTGCCTTAAGAGCCGACTCAACACTTGCGCTTGAGAATGAGTGAAATGGATGTTAGGCCCTTCACATTCAAGTCCGTGGTTGCCCACATAGATCAGATTTGCTAACCCGACTCGTCCTTTGAGATCAGAGAGCGACCTTCCGCTGACGAGGGCGGTTTTGACTTCCTTTGCTTTTGAGAGAGCCTGAAGGGTTCGGCAGTTTGTGCGCGATAAGTTCGCAGAGCCTGGATTTCGTACGATTCGAATCAGCGTGCCATCATAATCAAGACAGAGAAATAAGTAGTGACCTTCAAGAAAACCTTGGATTTCCGGCCAGTTCGAAAGTACATGTTTCATCGCGATGATGGAAGTTGGAAAACTTTTGTCCCTGGTTTATGCTTCTTGAAACTCAAACTTTAAAAGCTGAGACAGAACCTTCCCCGCCCAGCGGTAGATATTGTTCTGTTCCACCACTGCTTGCATCTTACGCATCCGTTTTTCTTGCTCCTCAAGCGACATGGAAAAGGCCTGGGCGATCGCATCCGCAAAAGTTTCCGTGTCATATGGGTTGATGAGGAGCGAATCGGCCAGTTCACGTGCAGCTCCTGTAAATTGGGAGAGCAGGAGAACACCTCTTGCGTCTGATCGGGCGGCTACGAATTCCTTGGCCACGAGATTCATGCCGTCGTGAAGCGAGCTGACGAGGCAGACATCCGCGATCCGGTATAGGGCCAGAATATCGTCGTAAGAAAAGTATGCACGGGTGAAAATAATAGGTACCCAAGTTCCTTGCGAGTGTTTCCAATTGATTTCTTCCACCAAAAGATTGAGCTCATCGTTTAAATCCTTGTACCGCTGGATGTGGATTCGACTCACCTGGCCCAGTTGGAACAATACGAATTTTTCCTTGTAACCAGGGTATTTTTCGAGGAATCGGTCGACGGCGCGAAATTTTTCGGGGATCCCCTTTGTATAATCAATTCGGTCCACACCCACGAGGATTTTCTTGTCCCTCATGGCGTACTCGTCCCGAATCCGCTCGGTGCACTGGACCACGCGTTCGGAGCTTGCTTGCTGGGAGACGGCCTGAAAGTCGATTGAGATCGGAAATGGACGAATCAACGTTTCATGGGTTTGGAAATTGACCGCTGTTTTTTCTCTGTCGATTCGGCTTTCCAGTTCCTGATCGACCGCTGCAAGGAAATTGTCACAATGGTGACGGATTTGAAAACCAAGCAGGTCGTAGGCGAGAAGGCCTTCCAATATTTCTTCCTTCTGGGGACAAATTCGAAATGCCTCGGAATTGGGCCACGGAATGTGCCAGAAAAAGGAAGTGACGAGGTTGGGGCGATTTGCCTCACGCAGGTATTTTCCTACAAGCGTGAGATGAAAATCGTGGACCCACACAAACGCTTTCTGCTCCCCCACTTCCTTGAGGATGGTGTCGGCGAACGTGCGGTTCACCTGCTGGTACGTGGCCCAGTCGGAAGCCGCGAAACTGGGTCTCGTATAAGCAATGTGAGAAAGCGGCCAAAGACCTTCGTTGGCGTACCCGTAATAATAACGATCCATCTCGTCCTTCGAAAGGAAGATCCTCCGCAGTTCGTAGGTTGGATTCTCGTATGGCAGTTTTACTTTCTGGTTCGAATCAACGGCTTGGCGATCGAATGGACTTACGCCAACGCTGATCCACGTACCGCCCGTCGCTTGAAGTACGGGGTGGAGGGCAGTGATCACACCGCCCGGCTGGCGCTGGCAGATGATTTTTCCTGATTTCATAACATGGCTGAACGGCTGGCGATTTGAGACAGCCACCAAAAGATAACCGCCCATTTTTTCTTTGATGGTTTCCTGAAGTTGTTCTTTCGTCCACATCGTATGCCTAGTCTATTCACCCTGACTGGAAGTCGTCAAGTGGGGATTTCGATTTTCGATTTTCTTTGGTTTAAATCAAGCGCTGGTTAACGGTTGACGAGCGCTTCGAGAATTTCTTTGGGGATGTCAATCGTGCGAAGGGGATAAGGAATGACAATTCCTTCGCGCTTGTAGCGTTCGTGGAGTGCTTTGATAAATTCGTGTTTGATCAGATGTTGGTCCACAAATTCGCGGCCTCGAAGGATCACGGTGAAGTTGATGCTGGATTGATCAAACGTGTGGTAACGAATGAAGGGTTCAAAGGTGGGCACACCGCCCGGAACGGTTTTCATGATGTGCCGCGCGACATCGATCGTCACGTCCTCCACCTTTCTCAAGTCGCTGTCGTAATGGACGCCCCCTGGGACAAGGACAGCAAGTTCCGTGTCCGGCAGGTAATAATTGGTAACGATGCTCGCCATCAACTTCTGATTAGGAACATTCACGGTATTATTGGGAAGTGTTCGGATCCGGGTGCTTCGCCAGCCGATTTCGGTCACATAACCCTCTTCTCCGGTCTCAAGTTTGATGAAATCTCCCACGCGCACGGGTTGATCGACGGTGAGGTAAATACCTGCGAAGAAGTTGGTAAGCGTCTCCTGTAACGCCAGCGCTACGGCAAGCGAACCAACTCCAAGCGAGGCTAGAATCGGTGTAATTGAAATTCCGATCATGTCCAAAAAGACAAGGAGCCCAAGTCCGATCACGGTTCCCCGGATGAGTCCCTGGAGGATTCCTCTTGAGACAAAGGCAAATTCAGCGTGCGAGGAGTAAAGGCGCCCCAATTCCTTGGTTAGCCGATCCAAAAAGAGGACGGTGGCGATGACAACTGAACCTTGCACGAAGATGGTGGCCGCTTGTTCGTATTTACGCTCCAACGGAAGGATGATCTCGAGAATATAAAGTCCACTGCCAAAAATAAGAATGGTCAGCGGGAGATGGGCTGTGGCAATAACGAGATCGTCCAAATGAGTCCTCGTTTTTTGGGTCCACTTATGGATTCTCGAGAAAAACGCTCGCTTCAAGAGGCCGAGCAGGAAAATCCAGCAAAGAAAGACAAGCGGCCCGTATATCCAAGGCGAGACCCGTCCGTTCAGTTGATGGATGAATTGAGACATTTGTTCCATAGGGGTCTATTTAAGCCGGTTGCTGGTTCATGTCAAGTCAAGGATAATGGGGGTGAGTCCCAAAAAGGCAGGGTTCAAAAGATCCCCGACCCTTCAGGTAACTAACCAAGCTGTAGAGCGCCAGTGAGATTTTCTTCCACACGCTTCAAGTCGGAGTCTAGCAACACACCGAGCTTTTTGATGATGACGCTCCCCTTCACGGTACGAATAATTCCCGTGACCAACGAAGCGTAAAGCAGCCCCGCTTCTTTCCATTCTGCGATCTTCGTATCAGCAAACAGGACGCGTTGAATATTGCTGGTGATCGCCGCAATGATGACTTCCTGCCGTCTTTTATGATATCGGTCGCTGCTGACAATCAATGCGGGTCTCTTTTTGGATCCTGTTCCTTCAGAAAACGCAAACCCAACGAGGACAATATCGCCCCGCCTATAGTTTGTCATACGCCGAATCCTTGTTGTTGTCCCACAAGTCCTTTAACACAGCGTCGTGTCTCAAGTCCGTCGTCAACGCTGATAACTCGGCGGACTCTTTCTCCCGGTGCAGGCGCTTCCGAACGCTTTCAAGGACATACTCCCGAATCGTGAGGCCATGGAGTGCCGCAAAGGCTTTGATCTGTCGATGTTCTTCCGGCGCGACTTCAATGCTCATTCGGGCCGCCTCTACCTTCGTCATGATCGATCACCTCATTTGCAAGTATATCATATTTTCTCAAATGTGCAAATGTTAATTAAATCAGAGGTGTACTGCATGGGTACATGGTATCCACCCCGGGAGGTTGAGTTTTTTTGAAGATCAGCTTTATCAGTTAGTTGAAGAATTAGGGAAGGAAGGGGT
>MHFT01000088.1 GCA_001804315.1 Omnitrophica bacterium RIFCSPLOWO2_12_FULL_50_11 | reverse complement strand
CTTTTGGAAAAGGCCAAACGAAAGTTGAAGATTATTTCCGAAAGTTCCGATGTAGTTCTGTAGTAGATCATGGCCCATTCTCCTGGGGTTGCGAGTTTGTCTCTTAACAAATCGTATCGGAGAATGGGCCTTTTTTCTTGAATTCTTTGTCACGGGTTAACCTCTAAAATGTGCGAAAGGCCAGATTTCAAGATAAGCGTGGCAAACCATGGTATTTTCAGTGGGATGAAAGGATACCACCCGAATTAATGATTGGCTGATCGCAGTTACGAGCTCTGCGTTTAATAATTTTGATCTTTTGAATCGCTTCCCGCGGAGAGTTGGGTGAGTCTGGTTTAAACCGGCGGTTTGCTAAACCGCTGCAGCAGTGAAAGCTGCTGCCGAAGGTTCAAATCCTTCACTCTCCGCCAATTCCGTGTGGAGCCTGCGGCGACAAGCAAAAACTATTTTGCGTTGAGTAGTTGGGGATTCGAACTAAAGTGAAATGGGGACGAAAGGAAGTAATCAGGACCGTTCTCGCAATGTCTATCGCAACAAAGATGTAGCGTATTTCGCGGCGGAAGTGACTCTTTGTGCCACCGAAAAATATGAGATAGTGGAGGGTGCTTCACGGTGCGGTTTGTTGTAGTACTTGTTGTGTGTTTTGCATTGTCAAGTAGTTTGATGGCCAAAGACTGTGGTCCTGTGGCAGAAATGGAAAGATATATTGGTAAAGTTGCGACGATTCAATTGAAATCTGGAGCCACAGCGCCGATTGCGGAAGGTCGGTTAATTGCGTTGAATGGTGATACGCTTACAGTTGAAACCTCTGAGCGAACAAGAACGCATGTCGATTGCAATAACGTTCTATCGATTTCTCAAAGTGAACCGCCCTCTTAGGTGACTTACTCGGTTTCAGGGGAACGGGCGTTCGAAACCACAGTTCTGTGAGCCGCTATACGGAAGATTTGCGGAGAATTCCCGCTTCAGCCTGGGAAGTTTTGACGTCCTTCAGAATCAGAACGAGCAGGAAAAGAGCGGCTCCGATGGAAATCCAAAACGCCCACGGGGAATTTTCGTATCGGATGATCAGTGGGATCGCTAGGAGAGCGACCATGTTCATCACCTTAATCAAGGGATTGAGTGCCGGACCCGCCGTATCTTTCAAGGGATCGCCGACGGTATCCCCCGTGACCGAAGCTTTATGCGCTTCCGAACCTTTTCCTCCGTAAGACCCGTCTTCAATCAATTTTTTGGCATTATCCCAGCCACCGCCTGCATTGGCCATAAACACCGCCAAAAGCTGGCCGGAGAGGATCATGCCCCCCAGAAATCCACCCAGCGCTTCTTTTTTGAGAAGGAATCCGACGAGGAGCGGCGCCAGGATCGCAAGCAGGCCGGGACGGATCAATTCCTTTTGCGCTGCCGTTGTGCAGATCGCAACCACGCGGGCGTAATCCGGCAGTTTTTTTCCTTCCCAGACGTCGCGATCTTTTAACTGTTCGCGCACTTCTTTGACGATCAGGAAAGCCGCACGCCCCACAGCCTTAATGCTGAGCGAGCTGAACAAGAAGGGAATTGCTCCGCCGATCAGAAGTCCAATGAAGACGTTCGGGTATGAGACGGAAAGAGACGCGGCGATCACATCGTAGGTTTGACGGGTCAGGTTGCCGATATCGGTGATATAAGCATTGAAAAGAGAAATGGCGGCGACGACTGCGGAGGCAATGGCAATACCTTTTGTAATTGCCTTCGTCGTGTTTCCCACGGCATCCAAATCTGCCAGCGTTTGGCGGGCTTGGCGGGGAAGATGCGCCATCTCGCCGATGCCGTTGGCGTTGTCGGCGACCGGACCGAAAACGTCCATGGAGATGTTGTTGCCGGTTAACGTGAGCATGCCGATTCCGCACATGGCCACACCGTAGGCGACAAAGGTGGGATTCGTTCCAGCGTATATAAAAGACGAAGCGAAAATCGCAGCGGCAATTGTTAGAATCGCCCACACTGTGCTCTCAAGGCCGACGGCAAGACCGGTGATGATCGTGGTGGCATGGCCGGTCTGGCAGGCTTCGGCGATCGAGCGCACCGGCGGGTTGGTGGTTGCCGTGAAATACTCTGTAATTCGGTTAATCGCGATGGCGAGGAGAATACCAACGAGCGTTGTCCATACCGGACGCATGTCCAGGCCGGGAATGCCTAAGCTATGCCATGCGGGAAGTGCGCCGGCCTCGGGAAAGCGAAGATAAAAGAAACCAACGGCAGCGAAACCGGCGATGGAAATCAAAGCGGAAAGCAGGAACCCGACATTGATCGCTTTCATGGCATCCCGCACCTCCTCTTTGGTGCGCACGGCATAGGTTCCGATGATCGAACTCACGACGCCGATTGCACGTACAAGCAGCGGAAAGACGACACCTCGATGGCCGAAAGAAGCCCACCCTAAAATCATGGCCGAGACAATCGTCACTTCATACGATTCGAAAATATCCGCAGCCATTCCGGCGCAATCTCCGACGTTATCTCCCACGTTGTCCGCGATGGTTGCCGCGTTCCTGGGGTCATCCTCTGGGATATCTCTTTCGATTTTTCCGACGATATCGGCGCCGACGTCAGCAGCCTTTGTATAAATCCCGCCTCCGACGCGCATGAAAAGCGCAAGCAGGGTTCCGCCGAACCCGAAGCCCAGAAGCACTTCATAAGCGCGTTCCCCGTAGATCATAAAGATCAGGGTTCCGCCGAAGAGCCCCAATCCATCGGTTAACATTCCGGTGATGGTTCCGGTGCGGTAAGCAATTTTTAACGCTTGGCTAAAACTTTGACGGTTCGCTGCGGCTGCCACTCGCACATTTCCGCGTACGGCAAGGTTCATTCCGATAAAGCCCACGGCTGCGGAAAAGATGGAGCCCATCAAAAAGGCGCAAGCCCGTCCAACGGCAATGTGCCGCTCTCCCGCAGTAAAATAAAGTGCGGCCGCAAGAATCAGAATCAAGAAAAGAATGGTTTTAAATTGACGGACGAGGTATGCATTGGCGCCGATCCTGATGGAGCGGCTGATTTCCTGCATCTTCGCGGTGCCTTGGTCTTCCGCGAGCACCTGAACCATTAGGAAAGCAGCGTAAATCAGTCCAGCCACCGCCGTGCCCAAGACGGACCACAGCGCGATAATTTCACCTTGTGAGAACCCCTGAAGTTGCATTGACGATCTCCTTGCGGTGTCAGACACCAGTGTCTGACACCATTTTTGTCTTTTGAGTCAAAATGGTCCGGACCGCTTCGGTGATTAAAAGGACCGATAAGATAAGAAGCGCAAGCGCGGTTACCCCAACGCCGTCGAAAGAAAACGAAAGCCCCCTTTCACTCAAGATCAAGGGGCGTATCATCAAGCCCAGAGACCAAAGCGTCATCGTCATCATAAACAACATGGGCAGAGCGCTGATCCACCAGGCTTTGCCCGTCCGCATCAGCCAGACCGAAAGCGTCAAAAGTGTGAGTGCCGCAAGCAGCTGGTTCGAGGTGCCAAACAGTGTCCAGAAAATTTTCCATGCGGGGATGAGTTGCCCTGAACTGTCGGTCGCCTGTATTGTCACACAGAAAAAGGGAATCAGCAAGCTCAGCCAGGTCGCATGGAAACTTCCCCAGAAACCTTTCCAACCCGTCAGTTCTTGGAGAATATAGCGCGCGAGGCGCGTGGCCACGTCCAGCGTATCATAGATGAAAGTCGCAAAGGCGAGCAGGACAAACGAGCGGGCGAGTTCACGCGGCAATCCGAGATGCGTTACCAGAGAGCTTAAACCTTCCGCGTAGATCCGATCCGGAGAAGAAGAAACTAAAGGGCTTGCAGGTGTCAGGATCATGACAGTTGCGAGCGCCAGGAAAGCGACCAGGCTTTCAAGAAGCATACCCCCGTAGCCGACCATCAGGCAATCAGTTTCACGCGCGATTTGTTTGGACGTCGTACCGGAACAAACAATACCGTGAAACCCGGAGCATGCGCCGCAGGCCACGGTCACGAAAAGAAACGGGAAAAGCGGCATGCCCTTGGTGTTGACGAATCCAAGAAAGGCAGGATACGTGACGGTCTCTCCGCCGATCGCGAGACCGATCAAACCAGCGGCGAGCGTACCGTAGAGAAAGATGCCGCCAAGGTACCCGCGCGGCTGCAAAAGGATCCAGATCGGAACGAGCGAGGCAATCAGGCAGTAGCCAAGGAGCACCGCGTTCCAAATCTGACGCGGTTGAAAAGGGCCGAGCGGCTCAAGCTGGAGCGGCAGGTGTGGTCCAAGCCAGATGACCAAAACTATCAAGGGAACAAAAACGAATGTCGCCGCGCCGAGCGAGACGCGCAAGAACCTGAGGCACAGTCCCAGCGTCACGCCTAGAATCAGATAAAGAAGCGAGGAGGAAGCCACGCCTCCTCCGAGTTGGGGTTCCGCAAAAGAACTGCTCGTCAAATCGGTGAAAGCGGTGATGACATAAATCAGCGAGAACCAGAGAAAGATCAAAAAAAGGTAGTAGGCTTTTTCGCCTAGGTGTTCCTTGACTATTTCTGCAATCGATCTTCCCCGGTGGCGCACCGAAGCAAAGAGGCTCGTAAAATCATGCACTGCGCCGGAAAAAATGGCGCCACAAATGATCCAGAGGAGGACGGGCAGCCAGCCGAACCAAAGTCCGGCAAGAATCGGTCCGACAATGGGACCTGCAGCCGCAATCGCGGAAAAATGCTGGCCTAGAAGAAAACGTTTTGGGGTCGGGATAAAATCAATACCGTCATTAACCTCAGCGGCCGGCGTTTTAGAATTACGAAGAAGGCCGTAAGAGCGGGTGAGGAAACGGCCGTAACCCCAATAAGCGCCGGCCAGGATCAAAAGGATCAAACCTCCGAGAAGCGCGAGATTCAAGTTTTCTCCTTTGCGGGCCATAGGATAGAAGCCGCGGCGGAAATGCCCAAGATGCCGGCAATCACGCCGAGGGCGATACCGACGGGGATTTGATAAAATTCGCTGATCATCATTTTGATGCCCACGAAGACCAAGATGGCTCCCAGTCCGTAATGCAGATAATGCAGCAGCTGCATCAGGCCCGCAAGAGCAAAGTAAAGTGCCCGCAATCCAATAATTGCAAAGACATTGGAAGAGTAGACGATAAAGGGATCATCGGTAATGGCCAAGATGGCCGGGATTGAATCCATAGCGAAAATGATGTCGGTTGTCTCCACGGCCAAAAGAACAATCAAAAGCGGCGTGGCATAAATCCGGCCCTGATCCCGAATAAAGAATTTGTTTCCGTGGTAATTCGGCGCCACCGGCATGAGTTTTCGGAAGAGTTTCAGAATCGGATTCTTTTCCGGATGAACCTCCTTGTCTTTTTCAAAAAACAGATGGATGCCGGTGAAAATCAGCAATACGCCCAAGAGGTAGACCATCCAATGGAAGGTGTGTAAGAGAGCGACGCCGCAAAAAATAAAGACGGCCCGCATCACAAGGGCTCCTAAGATCCCCCAGAAAAGAACGCGATGCTGGTAAAGCGATGGGACCTGGAAGAAAGTAAAGATCAACAAGAAAACAAAGAGATTGTCGACGCTCAAGGATTTTTCCAAAATATAACCGGTCAGAAATTGGAGCGCGGTTGTCGTCCCAGAAACAAAATAGACTCCGGCATTAAATACGAGCGCCACCGCAATCCAGATGGCGCTCCAAATCAGAGCCTCCCCGATTTTGATTTTATGGTCTTTCTTATGGACCAAGAGAAGGTCCACGGCGAGCATGGCCACCACAAATAGATTGAATAGTATCCAGTTCATGATGTGACACCGAAGATTAAATTGTCTGATTCGGTCATAATGAGTGGACATTTTATAAGAAAATCCACGCTAAGGGAGTAAAAAAAATAGGGCAGAGGGCCGAGGAGAAAATGCGAGGAAATGGGGAGGGTTCTACTTTTAAAAGTCTGGGTGAGAGGAAAAATAGAACCGTCCCCATTTTTCCTACATTTCCTGCCCGCGAGCCGGTATAATCCTGCCCAACTGCGTTACAGTTCTTACTGAGCTTTTGCAAAATGAGCCAAACCTCCTCCCCCTTGATGGGGGAGGACAAAGGTGGGGGTGACGACATCAGATAATCCCCCCATCCTTCCGCCACACAGCGCGGCGGATCCGCCACGTCCTTTGGCGGAAACCTTCCCCCACAAGGGGGGAAGGAATTATCTAGGAAGGCATTTTGCAAAGATTCAGTTCTTAGTAAGACGGACACGGACGATTCTCACCCGTTGGTCGAGGCAACAGAAGGTGGGGATAGATAGAAAGGAGCGTGACGAGATGGCTCATTACGTTGTGTTAGCAAATTTTACGGATCAGGGAATTCGAGCGGTCAAAGATACTGCAAAACGGGCAAAGGCATTCCGCGACTTGGCGAGGAACATGCGGGCAACGATTAAGGATGTCTACTGGACACTCGGCCATTATGATGTAGTCCTCACGATGGAAGCCCCGGATGACGAAACGGTTGCTTCCTTAATGATGAAAGCGGGTTCTCTTGGGAATCTCAAATCCCAGACCCTCCGCGCTTTTAACGAGTCCGAAGTGAGCGACTTAGTTTCCAAGCTGTAAAAGATAAAAAAGAGAAAAAGAAGGGGCCATTTCCTGAAGGGACAAGCCTTGCCGCCAGAGGTGCTCAGGCCTGTCCCTTCAGGAAATGGCCCCTTTTCTTTGACGAGCAGCCGCGAAAAAGATTCACTTATGAAAGACGCTCTCATTAAAAGCGCTGTCGGGTTTTGCGTCTTTGCCCTGATGTTTTGCTTAAGCTTACTGTCACCGCTCATTCCTATTTTGAGCCATCGTTTGGGCTACGCTTTGGTCTTTCGCTTGCTCGGCGGACGCGTCATAAATTTCCTTTTTTTCTGGCCCCAAACCGCTCTGATGCCTGGCGGTGTCGGTCGCTATTGGAAAGACAGCACTGGCCTTGTGCGCTCTATGGACCCTTTTCTCACGCGAAGCACTTCATTCACAGCCGCCATTTGTTTTTGGGTCGTTGTCGGTCTCTTGTTTGCCTGGTTCACCCGCCGCCTTAAACTTCCTATCAAGATTGTATTGGTCTATCCCGTCATCTTTCTAATCGGTATCGGTGTCACCTATATGATGTATCTCATCGGCTATGGCCCTTATTTGGAGGGGCCGTGAAAAGAAAGACACGGATACCAGTTCCGGCGGAACCAGCACTGTTGTCTCGTGTCTTTCCTATGCTTCAAGATGCAAGCGATCGGATTTATCAGGGCCGGGTGTACGGCCCTCATCGATCGGGCGCGTTCCTCGATTGTCATTTCCATGTACCTCGTTCGTCCTGGAGAGGACCCGAAACACCCGGTCAATCGGCTTCTTCACGATCTGATCGAGGCTCGCCGGCGCGGCGTATCCGTTACCATTTATCTCAATACGAAGTTCAAGGGCCAAAACCCGGTGAAACTGGTCGAGGGGCCTTGGTTTGACCGGCTTCGGGAATCGAGCGTTGAAATCAAACTCGTTTCGCCAGTGAGAAGGCTTCACGATAAGCTCGTGATCGTCGATCGGCGTTTTGTCGTGGAAGGCAGTACGAATTGGTCGGTCGCCGCAATTCAAGATAACTTGGAGTCGGCGACGATCATTGAGTCAGCTGAACTCGCTGAAGCCAAACTCAGGAGGATCGGTTTTTTTCCGATTTGGGGTGAGGAACGAAAGGCGGCAAAAGCCGAGCCCGAGGCACTTTTCCCAGCAGGTCCTCCGAGTTCTATTGAAATTCCAGCCGTCCTGATGGGTGAGCGCCGTTACTTTCCCAGTATGATTACGGACAGAAGAGAGCGGGCGTTTAAGGTATTCCTCCTCCTTCTTTATTTATGCGAAGCCAGCGCCACATGCGTTTTGGAAGTTGCTCCAGAGGCGATAGGGGAATTTCTTGGGATTTTAATCGGGAAAGATCGCTCGTCCATCCGGCGCCAAATCATTCGTGTGCTCCGTGAACTTGAAAGTGTGGAAGGACTCGTACGGTCTCAAGTCCGGCACGGGAAGACCGCGCGCGTGGAACTTCTGATTCCCGAAGGACCCACCTTTGCGGTGGGAAGCGATGAGTTGCAGCCTGGCCAACTCGCTGTATTAACGGACAACGCCATCTTCCGTTGCCTGATGACGGCGCGTCTTCGCGCCCAGGGACGGCGCCTTGAAGACCTCACACTTACCGAGCTTAAGAACCGCTTTTATATCCATCCCGCTACCTACAAACGCGCCTTGGAACTGCTTCCGGCAACCTCTGGCCATCCTGCCCGGTAGTAAAAGATAGGCTGCGGTTCTCTCAGGATGATACGTTCTTTTGGAAGGGGTACAGGAGTGGTGTTCGAGCGGGCCGTTCGAGAAAAACGACTCCCTAGGAGAACGGAGGAAATCTTATGAAAAGGATCAATGTGCGGAATCTGCAAAAGAAGATCCGCAGCTGTGTCGATCGTTCTCAAAAAGATCATATCGTGGTAACTCGAAATGGGGAACCCGCAGCAGTGATCATTGGTGTGAAAGGTATGGATTGGGAACGGCTCGTGCTTCAAACGAGCGGCGCTTTTTGGAAAGCGATCGAGAAGCGAAGGAAGGAAAAAACGATATCGCTTGAGGAGCTAAAGAAACCCCTGGAGCTTTTGGACTAAGTTTATCCCCGTTGAGGCATTAATCGCAGTAATCGCAGGCGGCGTTGCGAAAATGGAATATATAGTCCGTAACCTATTTAAGGAGACTTTTTTCATGTCGATATATTTTGCTGGTTATGGGCAAAGCGCTTTTGAGAAAGAACGGCTACACAATCAATCACGACACTTTGGAAGAAATGCGGATGATGGGGGTACGCATGATCCAGCAAGGCCACCGCGTCGTGGATGAGATTGAACCGTTCGTGTGTTTTTCGTTGGGTTCAGAGATATCGACAAGGAGGCGTGAACGCGCTCCGATCGACCAAGACAACGGGAGCGCCTGGGAAGCTCAAAGAAAGTCGGATTTTGGAGCTTGTGGAAATGCTTCGCAGACCTGCCATGGACTACGGGTTCGAATCGGATTTGTGGACGGGGCCGCGAGTACAGGTACTGATCCGAAAAAAGTTTGGTATTCGGTTTCATCCCAAACATATGGGTCGGTTTTTGAGAAGATTGGGACTGGTTCGCAAAAGTCCCGAGCGTCGGGTGTTGGAGTAAAATCCCCAAAAGGTTCGTCAATGGCAGAAGTATGTTCTGCCCCAAATCCAAAGGCGTGCAAGGCAGTCCAGAGGGTTGATCCTTTATGGAGACGAGGCTGCTTTCTTTTTGATTCCTCATGTGGGCAAGACTTGGACGTTTCCAGAAGTTCGTCCAATGGTCCGAGTTTCTGGCCAGAAAGGCATTTGGGTTGGAGTCACTTCGGCCGTCAGTCCGCGAGGCCATCTTGTGTTTAAGTTCGCCAAAGGCAATTTTAATTCTGCCACTTTGATTGATTTTATGAAGTCGTTGGATCAACATTTTAGAGGCCGAAAACTATTCTTCATCACTGACGGCGCACCTTCTCACAGGTCAAAAGTCGTGAAAAACTTTGTACAAAAAAACTCCTTATGGTTATCTCTTTCTCGTCTACCTGCTTACTCACCCGAACTGAATCCGGACGAGGAGGTTTGGAACTTTGCTAAAACAAAACGACTTGATTCTGTCCCACTTAGAGATAAAAAAGAACTTCGATCCAAAGTATTCAAAACGTTGCGTTCTCTTCAGAGAAATCCTGAAAGGATAAAATCATTCTTTCAACAATAGTCTCCTTAAATATGTTTCGCACTATAATTGAGAGAAGAACCTGAGCGGTTTCTGATTCGAGGTCAAATGAACCGGAGAAGACCAGCCATTTGCCGTGCAGGAAAGAGGATTCTCATTTCTGTGGATGCGCTGCACTCGTTTCTAAAGACGAAGGAGATGTTGCCGGCTCAAGTGCATCGATACGATAGAGCCGCTTGATGGAGTTACGCTGCCTTTTTCAGACCTGCACTCTTTTCTTCTTTTGGTGAGACGCGCAGGTTAAGATCGAACGCGGCCAAAACCCTGTGTATGCTTTGAATTTCCGGATGGCCATTTCGGGAAAACATCCTGTAGAGGTTCGGGCGGCTTAGGCGTGTCTTGCGGGAAAGCTTTAACATGCCCCCGTGGGCTTCAGCCACATTTCGAAGAGCAACTAAAAACATCTTCTGATCGCCTTCCGCAAGAACGGCGTTCAAGTATCCGGCTGCTTCTTCGGGATCTTTGAGATCCTCGATGAGAAGGTCCTGATACCTGACCCAAGATTTCCTTTTCATTTACATCCTCCGTTTATAATCCTGCCAGTAGAGGCGAGCTTTTTGAATATCCCGACTCTGGGTGGCTTTATCTCCGCCGATCAGTAAAACAACAAGGGTCTCGCCGTCTTGTCCGAAGTAAACACGGTACCCCGACCCATAATAAAAATCTTAAGCTCGAAAACGCTCTGCCCAACAGGTTCACATTTACCCGCGAGTCCGTAAGCTAACCGGTCCAGCCGGGCGCGAATAATAGAGCAGGCTTTTCTTGTCTTTTAAGCCGCCAAGCCAGTCCTCAAAAGGACGTCTGCCGCTCGGCGTCTGATAAACTCTGATTTCTTTCTGAGGCTTCATCCCAATTGTACCTTATAGGGTACAGACCTTCAAGCATTTTTTTCTTCCTTTGAGAACCGCTCCATCCACTTCGCGCTTTCTTCTTCTGAAGGATGAACGTATTTCATGGTCATTTCAACGCTTGAGTGCCCCGCCCACTTTTGGACAATAGGGAGTGGAACGCCTGAGTTGGCCCAGCGGGTGATGGCAGTGTGGCGGAAGATATGAAAGCGTTCACCTTGCCTTAAAAAGGGGAGTTGTTTTTTGATCTGAAGGAATCGCTTCCTGATATTGCAAAGGTTGTCTTTCTTTGCTTTTGGCCTTTCAAGATTGTTCAAGTCAAAGAGCTTTTCACTTCTGCGGGGGATTACTTTAAGCAGTTCGCGCATGCGGCCGCTGATCGGAATGCTCCGGCTCTTTCTGCTTTTGGTCATGAAATCTTCGCGGCTTTTGACGGTGATCATATTTTTTTGGAGATCCACGTCCTGCCAGCGGAGATTCCTTAATTCGTTGTAGCGGACGCCGGTTTCCAGAAAGGTTTCGATGATACTGCGAAGCTCAATATCGCTGCTGCATTTTTCAAGCACTTCGGCAATTTGCTCTTTGGTCAAACGGGGTGGCCGCTCGTCCTGATCCGCCTTTTGGACTTTGGCGACTTTGGAGGCTGGATTAAGCAGAATGTGGAAGGTCTTATTGTTATCAATGCAGTAATTGAAAAAAGCGATCAACTCACGAAGATCGTTATTGAATGACGTGGGTTTGATCTTACGATTGGGGGCTGTTTTGTTCCGGGAATTGATCCGGTAAGCCCGGTAGCCTTCGATGTGGACTTTTTGGGTTTCGTCCAGGAATTGAAGCTCGGGGAACTTCTTACGCAAAAAATCCGAAAAGCGGCCTTTCAACAAGGAGACCTTGTATCCATAGGTCTTTTTGGTAATATTGCCGGATTCCACAGCTCCTTGGCAGCGGTCCAGGTAAAGTTCAATGGCCCTCGATATTGCGATATGGCGGTCTCCGGAACCCGTTTCGCTCTCTTTGGTTGCCGGAACCTTAGGGGATGATGTATGATAAGCGCTTGCTGGTTGAGGCTGTGTGAGTTCAAAACCCAGTTTTTGGGCTTTGATCAGTGCCTCGACGCGCTTTAATTCTTTCTCGGCGTTCTTCTTATCCGGACCGAGATAGCGGCGGATTCGTTTGCCATTGCGGTAATAATCGATTTGATACTCGTTGTGTTTTTTTATGAACCTTAATTTGGCCAAATCATTTCCCTTCCTGTTTCCTCCGTACAAAAGCAATAAAAGAAGTATCGCATTTAGTCAACTGGTGGTCAACTACCATTTTAAGTATTTTTATGATAAGTTGTAAGTCATTATAATAGAATAGCTTGCGCCCGTAGCTCAATTGGATAGAGCGTCTGACTACGGATCAGAAGGTTCCGTGTTCAAGTCACGGCGGGCGCAGGTTCTCCGCCATGTATGAAAACGCTGGCGGGTCTGTCCAACGGCGCCTAACGTGCGCTTTGAGGACGGGTCCGCCGCGCCGTTTGTCGCCACAAGGCGTTGGCGACCCGCCGCGTCTTCTGGCGGGACGGAGTTCAAGTCGTGCTCTTTGGCGATTTGTTTCAATTGCCTCCGATTGTGGATCGAGAACTCGCGCGTTATTGTGACGAGCTCTATGATTCTCCCTATTTCTTTGACGCCGAAGTTTTTAAAGAAACGCAATTTTACCGCTTTACGCTCACCAAAAATTACAGACAACGCGACCCCAAGTTCACAGCCTTGCTCAAGTCAGGGAGTTACTGCAAATTCACAAGATAAAATCGTATGTCAACCCGCATGATTTAGTTTTTTGCACCAAAAACGGAACGCCTATGGATGCAAAGAATATGGTAGGACAGGTTTTCAATCCCGCGCTCGACCGGGCGGGCTTACGCCGCGTGCCGTTTTCATGCCTTGAGGCATACGAACGTGTCGGTACGAATCGCCAATGGCGAAGACCCAAAATACATCCAGCTTCAGCTTGGGCACGCGTCGTTTCAAATGACGATGGATTTGTACGGGCATTGGCTTCCCCGAACGGATAAAAAATATGAGAATGGACGCGACGACATTGTTTTTGGTTTGGATAACCGGACGCCGGAATCTTCTAATGTTACCGCACCTATTTGAAGCCATCCCCGCGATTGGCAATCCTTTTGATCCATGCTACTCTATGAAGACCAAATGGAGGAAGAAATGACATTCGATCCGAAATTTACCATTACACCTAAAATCAATAAAGCGCTTGTGGAAATCGAGCGTGTTCGCGGTTTCCTTGACGCTGTCAAGCTCAAGGGTGACTGGATCGCGGACATGCAGCAAAAGGCGCTCATTCTTGAGTCGCACCATTCCACTCACATCGAAGGCACTGCCCTGAGTCTGGAACAGGCCAGGAGCATTTTGGAAGGCAAGAAACTGAAAGGAATCAATCGGGACGACGAGAAAGAACTTTTGAATTACAGAAAGTCGATGAATTTCATCTCCAAATATCTCGGCAAGGAAGATCCGGTTACGGAAGGGGTTATTCGAGAACTACACAAGATTACGGTCAAAGGGGTTCGGGGGGAAAAGGCCGACCCTGGCAATTATCGCAAGGTTCAAAATTATGTGGCGAACTCGAGGACCAAAGAAGTGATCTACACTCCGCCTCCACCCTTGGAGGTGCCGCATTTAATGCGCGAATTTACGGGCTGGCTCGATGAAACGGAAGATATCTCTCCAATTCTTGTGGCGGGGATAGCGCAATTTCAATTTGTTCATATTCATCCCTTCATCGATGGCAATGGCAGAACCGCGCGGCTTCTTTCAACGCTTGTTCTTTATAAGACAGGGTACGATTTCAAACGGCTTTTCACGATTTCAGAGTATTACGACCAAGACCGCCCCGGCTATTATCAGGCCATTCAATCAGTCAGGCAAAAGGGAATGGATATGACTTCCTGGCTTGAATATTTTGTGGAGGGCCTGCGTTCACAGATGGAGGAGATTCAGAAGAAAGGCGAGCAGTTGATTAAGCAGGATGCCTCGTTACAGAAAATCAAAAAAGTTGGATTAAATACTCGTCAGGAAAAAGCTGTGAAGTGCCTGCTCGTGAACGGCAAAATAACCGTGAACGAATACCAAAAGGTGGTTTCTTGCATCCGACGCACGGCTCAAAGGGACTTAGAGGATTTGGCGGCTAAAAAGGTTATTCAGATGATCGCCCAAAGCCCCACAGACCCCACAAAGCACTATATTTTACGGTGACACGCTACTGTGACATTACTGTAACATTTACTGTGACACTGAATAGGGTAATAACTCCTCGGCGTGCCAATGGGGGTCTAATGGAATACGCCGAAAAGCCGTCAAAGACCAGCAATGATCGTAAAATGACTTTTGCGGTATCGCACAACAACACAAAAGGTTAGCAACAAACAGCAAGCATGGTTAAAATGTCAAAACGAGCTACGGATCAGTCCCGATTCTCATTGATGAACATAAATCGGAAATCGGGACAGTCCTGACTTCCTATTGATACTGAAGTTTTGTTATTACTGAACCTTTGCAAAATGGCTGAATCGCCTGTGCTAGAAGGTACTCAGCGAGTTAAATAGCGACCGAAAGCTTAATTTGAGCCGGAGACCAATGTTCTACGGAAAATTTATCAACAATCCAATCGACAAGTCCTTCCAGCGTTTGAGCACGCACAGCGCGGCAGGCTTCCCCAATGGTCTTGAGTTTTTTACGAGCCCATTCATTCGGATGACTCGAGCCGAGTGTCCGCACCAGGAGAGAGTACGCTGTAAAGACCAGGTACATATGCCGGTCGTGGCCCTGGCCGCTGATCAGCTGACAATCTCCCATGCCCAACTCTTGCTTTGCATCCCGATGAAAAGTCTCCGTGCCTGTCCAGCGCGAGCGGTAGACCAAAAGCATTCTTGTCGCTTCCCAGTTCGTGCGATTGGAAATCAAAACCTTCACCGGCTCTTTTCCGTTCTTTCTGTCCCAGATCAAAAGAATTCTTACTTTGTGCCCCACTTTGGGAATCCGGATCGTGACCGTAAAGTACCATTGGGTGTCTTCTCCCCGCTGCATGCTCTTGCGGTCTTCAACAGGAATCAAAGCCCCCATCTCGGAAGCTTTCATTTCCCGGCCTTGAAAAATCACTTTACGGTTTTGTTTCAGATCCCCAACGTAATTTCTTTTCTGCTCTTCAAGATGATTCAAAACCTCAGCATTCGTGAAATAGCTGTCAAAGGTGAAATCACCCGGAATCTTGCGATCAATCGCATCCTCAATCAACTCAATCGCCAATTCCGTGTGATTCTTAAAGACCTCTTTACGTTTCGGATCTTCTTTGTTTTCCTGTTCAACCGTTGCTTCTTTACGAAACCGACGAAACTCGATTGGATAATGGTAGCCGGCCGACGTGACGTAGTTGGAAATCAGGTAATCATGCGCAATAATATTTCGCTGCTCGGCATGATCCCAAAAATATCCGACATCTTCAATCGTCTTGCCGTCATGATTGATCAGCGTGTTGTCAATCGGGATGACCCCTCGATGGCTGTAACGAGTCCGAGAATCCTTTTGAAGTTCCTGCAACCGCCGGTCATTCAGTTTCCTCGGATCCCAATCCACTTCGGTGATCCACCGGTTCAGACAGGATTGATCGGTCGTCTGCACAAATTCGCGGTTGATACCGCTCACACTTTTGTGCTCCGCTATAATCAAACCCGTCAAGTACTCAGCCAGATGTTTTCGCTCCGGCTCATTTTGAAACAGCGATTCAAAAGCTTTGACACCTTTTTTAACCACTTCCGGATAATCTACGATCGTTGGCATCCAGCCCTCCTTGGCTTGTTTGCCAACAAATCGTCAATTTTTCCGGTTAACCTGAGATTTTTATGCCTTTAACCCATTTTGCAAAGATTCAGATGTAACTTAACAACGTCTCGTCCAGCCGCTTGCGTCCCTGGCCAGACTTT
>MHFT01000087.1 GCA_001804315.1 Omnitrophica bacterium RIFCSPLOWO2_12_FULL_50_11 | reverse complement strand
AAGAAGGCTGTCAGAAGTGCTGTGATTTTATTAGCTTGATGGATCATTTTATGACATCTATTTAAATCAATTTAGAAACAAGTATACACAGTAATCAAGCAACAGTCAATAGCAGAAAGTAAAATACTTTACTTTTTCGTAAGTTACTGTAGACAAACAAGAAAAGGTGTCAGACACCGGTGTCTGACACCTTCATCTAGACATTGAACTGAAGATCGTAGAGGCGCTTGTAAACGCCGCCTTCTTTGAGGAGGGTTTCATTTGTGCCCGACTGAACCAGTCGGCCTTGATCGAGCACGAGGATCCGATCGGCATTTTGGATTGTGGACAGTCTGTGGGCAATGACAAAAACAGTTCGATTCGCCATGAGCCGCTCGAGCGCGCGCTGGACTTCGCGCTCGCTTTCCGTGTCGAGCTGTGACGTTGCTTCGTCGAGAATTAAAATCGGCGGATTTTTTAAGAGCGCGCGCGCAATTGCGAGTCTCTGACGCTGGCCGCCCGAAAGTGTGACGCCCCGTTCACCGATCACGGTTCCGTAACCTGTCGGAAGCGCTTGAATAAACTCGTCTGCGAAGGCTGCCTTTGCAGCTTCTTTGATTTCTTCAACCGACGCTTCCAATCGGCCGTAGGCAATATTTTCATAAACCGTCGTATTAAATAAAAAAGTGTCCTGCGTTACGATCCCGATCTTCGCGCGAAGCGAGTGGACCTCATAATTTCGGAGATCGAACCCGTTGATTTTCAGGACACCTTTCGTAGGATCGTAAAACCGTGGCAGGAGGTTCACGAGCGAAGTTTTTCCGGCGCCGCTTGTCCCAACAATGGCGACAATTTCATCCGCTCGAACTAAAAAATCGATCTCTCTGAGCACCTCTCCTCCTCTCTCATAAGCAAGTGAGACTTTGGAAAACTCAACCGAATCGATCTGGCCCTCAAGCGTAATTGAGTCCGGTCGGTTTTGAATTTGCGGCGTCTCATTTAAAAGCTCAAAGATCCGGTAGCTCGCGCCGACAGACTGTTGGATCGTTGCATTCACTTTACTTAATTTTTTAAGGGGTTCATAAAAAAGGAAGAGGCAAGTCAAAAAAGAAGCAAATCGGTCAAGAGGCAGGACACGAATGCCATACCAAATCGCACAGGCAATCGCAACAGCGCCCATTACTTCAACGAGCGGCCGCTGTCCCGTCGTAATCACGACGGCACGCTTTAAGAAATTAAACACCTTTCGATTGATCGCCTCAAATTTGCGAACTTCATACTGCTCCATATTGAACGCTTTCACAACGTTGATTCCGCTAAAGGTTTCCTGCATTTGGGAACTAATGTCCGCGATTTGCTCTTGGATCTTGCGCTGGATCGTCCGCAGTCGCCGGCCTAGAAAGCTAATGGGTAGGAGGACCGCCGGAAACACAATTAAGGCAATGAACGCAAACGGCCCGCCCCAGAAGAAAACGAGCGGAATTTGAAATAAAATGACAAGCGGCTCTTTCACTAAATCGACGAGTGCATCGGTCACGCCCGCTTGGACGACACTCACGTCTTGGACCGTCCGGCTCATTAAGTCCCCGGTTCTTCCTTTCGAGTAAAAATTCATGGAGAGCCTCGTCAGGTGCGCATACAGCTGATCTCGAATCCTGCGAATCACACGCAGACCGACGATCGACATTTGGTACCGCGACGCATATTCAAACAAGCCACGGACTAAGAACACGCCCACCACCATGAACGGAACGAACGTGGTCGAAAATTCAATGGAAGGCAGATCCAATGCGGGAAGGTGAAGTTTCTCAAACCAGCTTACTTTAGGAAGGTCGTCGATCACAACGCGGTCCTGATTTTGGATTCCGTTTAACACAAGAAAGACCGTCACCGAAACGAGCGAATGGGCAACGGTGTAACCGAGCATGCAGAGTACCGCAAAAAGGAGCCGGCCGCGATGCGGCTTCAGATAGGACAGGAGACGCGAGTAGATACCCATAACAAGTTGTGATTCTATCATAGGTGCCCAAAAACGGGACACAAGAAACAGATGACGCGCTTCCCTCGAGTGTGCTACAATTTGTTCTCCGCTGAGACGTTTATCCCGTTGGCGTATATCAAGTTATGAAAACACTCAAAGCCGGCGTCATTGGACTTGGCCATCTTGGTAAAGAACATGCCCGACTCTATCATGAACTCCCAAACGCCGAGCTGACCGCGCTCTGTGATACCGACCTCGAAAAATCCGAACGGGCCAAAGCCTTTGGTCTTGATCTGACAACAGACTACCGCAAGATTCTTCACACGGTTGACCTTGTCAGTATTGTCACCCCCACGTCAACACACTACGAAATTGCGAAAGCGGCACTCGAGCGAGGTGTTCACGTCCTCATTGAAAAGCCGATGACCTATGAGGTCGGAGAGGCAGACGAGCTCATTAAGCTCGCCAAAGAAAAGAATCTGACGCTCAAGGTAGGACACCTCGAACGTTACAATGCCGGTTACTTACGGGTCCAACAGCTAGCGCATGACATTCGTTTCATTGAAATTCATAGACTCGGACCTTTCAATCCACGCATCAACGATTGCGGCGTCGTGCTCGACTTAATGATCCACGATTTGGACCTCGTGTTGCAGCTCGTAAAATCCGAGATCGCCTCGATCGATGCGATCGGCGTCAACGTCCTTACGCCGTATGAAGATATTGCGAATGTGCGGATGAAGTTTGAAAACAAAGCCATCGCAGATCTCACCGCATCGAGACTGACACCTGAGGCGCAGCGAAAAATCCGAATCTTTCAAGAAGATGCGTACATCTCCTTGGATTACGTGGCCCAGTCCGCTCAAATTTATCGTAGGGCGAGTTTTCCGCAAGCGCTCTTCTCCGCCACACAGCGCGGCGGATCCGTCATTTTTTCTGGCGGAGGTGGAAAAATCAGTCGGGAGCAAATCACTGTCGAAAAGGAAGAACCGCTCCGGGCAGAACTTGAAGATTTCGTGCGATCCGTCGGCCGCGGCACCTCGCACGGTAAGCCCGACGTGCAGGCTCGTGACGCCCTCTGCTTGGCACATCGAATCCTTGCGTCCATTCAGGAAAACGCCCCAACGCCAGCGCATGCCGTCTAAGACATCCTCCTTTTAATCTTTCCATGCGGCGCACATATCATCATCCGTCATTGCGAGGCCAGCAACCCAGACAATGGCCGAAGCAATCTCGCGCTCTGAGATTGCTTCGTCATCTCTTTGGAACGCTTCCTCGCAATGACGGTGTCGTTCTAGCGCTTCGGCAATGCATGAAACCTCGCCCTGCAATGACGATGCAGCTATGAACATGATCCCCCCTGGAAAATTGTTTCTCATTGCGGGAGAAGCCTCAGGAGATTCTCATGGGGCTCATCTCGTGAGCGAGCTCAAACAATTGCTGCCCAACCTCGAATGCCGCGGTTTAGGCGGTGTGAAGATGGCGCAAGCGGGAGTTCAACTGATTCACGATCTCACGAAAGAAGCGGTGCTGGGTGCCGGTGACGTTTTAAGAAAATATTTCACCTTCCGAAGCATTTTTTACGACGCGCTCCAGGCAGTTGAATCCTTTCAACCAGATGCGATTGTCTTGATCGACTCCCCAGGGTTCAATCTTCGCTTTGCGAAAAAAATCAACCGGCGATTCCCCGTGATTTATTACGTCTCCCCTCAAATCTGGGCGTGGGGTGGCCGAAGGATTCACACGATTCGAAGGACCGTTGACCATATGATCGTCTTCTTTGAATTTGAAGCCGATCTTTACAGACGCAAGGGGGTTCCGGTCACATGGGTAGGCCATCCTTTGGTAGGACAGATGACACCGAGCAAGCGACGCGATGAACTTCGCTCCGAATGGCTTCACAATGGGTCGGACGAAACAAAAGTTGTTGCGCTCCTTTCCGGATCTAGGAGAACAGAGGTTGAGCGGATCCTTCCTGAAATGCTCCGCGTCGCAAAAGCAATTGACACGAGAAGACCGCGCGTGCATTTCTTTGTCTCAGAATCTCCTACCCTCCCGCCAGAGCTGTATGAACGGATCATCCAGAAAGCGCAGCCAACTTACCCCATCACGCGCACTCGAAATCTCAGTACGGATCTCCTGTTCGCCAGCGATTTCGCGATGGTTTCATCCGGCACCGCAACACTCGAAGCAGCGCTTGTCTCAGTTCCGTTTGTGATCTTATACAAAACGGCGTGGTCCACGTTCTTTCTGGGACGCCATTTGATACAAATCCCATACATTGGTCTTGTCAACGTCGTTGCCGGCCGTAAGATCGTGCCTGAATTCATTCAGCACGAGGTCCGCACCGAAACCATTGCGCAAGAAGCTGCGTATTTACTGGATCACCAGGATCTGAGGGAAAAGATGATCCTCGACCTAAAAGCGGTTCAGACGAAACTTGGTTCGGAAGGTGCTTCGAGACGGGCAGCAAACGTCGTGGTCGAGCTCATCCAAAAAACGGTACGCCTGCCGTAGACAACTCTCTCCACACACACAAAAGGGGGACAGGTTGACTTACCTGTCCCCCTTTTGTGTCTTGTACTGCGCTGTGCCTTCTCAAAATCCTATCAAATATCGTAGTAGAGGTAAAATTCGTGCGGGTGCGGGCGGGACCGAACGGCTGGAATCTCAACCGTCCGCTTGTACTCAAGCCAGGTATCAATCACATCTTGGGTGAAAACGCCCCCGCGCTTTAAGAACTCTTGATCGTTTTCCATCGCATCGAGCGCTTCCTCCAAAGATCCTGGCAGCGTCCTAATCTTGGAAGCAGCCTCCTCGTCCAGCTCGTAAATATTCCTGTCGACTGCTTGACCCGGATCGATTTTGTTCTGAATTCCATCGACGCCGGCCAGCAAAATGGCTGCAAATGTGAGATAAGGATTGCAGCTCGGATCCGGCGGACGAAACTCGACCCGCTTCGTGGACGGTGCAGTTGAATACACAGGAATCCGGCATGCCGCTGACCGATTACGCGCCGAGTAGACGAGATTCACCGGGGCTTCGAAGCCAGGCACGAGCCGCTTGTACGAATTTGTGGTGGGCGCCGCAAATGCCATAATGGCAGGCGCATGCTTCAAAAGGCCGCCGATGTAATAGCGGCAGGTTTCGCTCGTCAGTGCGTAACCTTTTGAATCATAAAAGAGATTTTGATTGTTCTTCCAGATACTTGAGTGAACATGCATGCCAGAACCATTGTCATTAAAGATTGGCTTTGGCATAAAGGTTGCGGTTTTATTATACTTGCGGGCGACATTTTTAATCACGTACTTGTACATCAAAAGGTTATCCGCCATTCTCGTAAGTGGTGAATACCTGATATCGATTTCGCATTGCCCCGCTGTTGCCACCTCGTGGTGATGGCACTCGACCGGAACGCCTACTGCCCTCAGTTTGATCATGATCTCACTGCGGATGTCTTGAAGCGTATCGTGAGGCGGGACCGGAAAGTAACCTTCTTTGTACCGTGGCTTGTAACCTAAATTTGGCTGTTCATCTTTTCCCGTGTTCCAGTCACCTTCAACAGAATCGAGATAGTAATAGCCGAAATTCTCGCCTTGATCAAATCGGATACTGTCAAAGATGAAAAATTCGGCTTCCGGCCCCCAATAACTCATGTCGCCAACCTTGGTTTTCTTCAAATACTCCTCTGCTTTTTTGGCGACATAGCGGGGATCCCGGGAATAAGGTTCCTTCGTCACAGGATCATAAATATCGCAAATAATGCTAAGCGTCGGAACCTGGAGAATTGGATCGATCACCGCGGTGGAAGCGTCCGGCCTCAAAATCATATCGGATTCCTGGATCTTTTGAAATCCACGAATCGAAGAACCATCAAAACCGATCCCGTCTTTCCAAATCGTGTCTTCCAATAGATCCGCTGTCGGTATGGAAAAATGCTGCCACAAACCCGGCAAATCGTTAAATTTGAAATCCACGACCTGTAATTTATTCTTTTTAATGAACTCTTTTACTTCATCGGGAGTTGAAGGGCGAGTTGCTTCTGCCAACTCTTCCTCCCGATCTCGTTCGCTCACCAACGTTGTCATTGAAATTCCTCCTTACATTCCATTCTTGCTTGAATCTGAAACAACAAAAAAAAATTCCCCGCTCTTTCACTACGGCCTTGTTTCTCCTTGCGGGGAACCGCTATCCTATATCGAAGAGGCGCTTTTGTAAAGAAACTTCCAGGAATTGGCGCTGATGAGCACGTCAGGTTAATGCTTGCTGCCCGCGCTGCCGCGTCCGAATCCGGACGGCTTCCACAACGTCGTAGACGAAAATCTTCCCGTCCCCAACGCTACCCGTGTAAGCAGATTCGGAAATAGCAGCGATAATAGCGTCGACGCCATCGTCTTCTGCTACAATTTCAACTTTGATTTTCGGAAGGAGATCCACGCGGTATTCCTCTCCACGCCACTGTTGGGTAATTCCTTTTTGAAGGCCGTGGCCTTCAATCTCCGTAATCATGATTCCCGGATACCCAGAATGCTCGAGCGCGCGCCGGACCTCGTCCAACTTTTCTGGCCGGATAATAGCTTCGATTTTTTTCATACGAGCTCACCTTCCCTACGAAAAGACCCCTGTTTCGCCGATCCTAAGTCCCGTGCCCCAAGCACCGCATGTGCCGGCTTGCGGGTGACAAACTCTGGATATGCGCTGTTTCCATGTTCCCCAATGTCAAGACCCATGATTTCCTCTGAAAGACTCACTCGAATTCCCACCGTGGCTTTCAGAATCATCCAGAATACATAAGCCGCAATAAACGTGTATGCCCCAACTGCAACGACACCGATCGCCTGTGCTCTTAAGAGAGTAGTTCCTCCACCAAACAGAAGACCGTTTCCCGTCGTTCCCGGAGTAAACATATCTTGGGCAAATAAACCCAATGCAAGAGTTCCCCAAATTCCATTTACCAAATGAACGGAAAGAGCACCAACTGGGTCATCCACTCGAATCCGGTCAATACCCACCACCGAAAATACCACGATCACACCGGCAATAAGACCGATAATGAGAGAACTTTCGACGCTCACAAATGCACAAGGCGCAGTGATGGCAACGAGCCCAGCCAAACAACCGTTCAAGGTCATCCCAAGATCCGGCTTCTTCAACAAAAACCAAGACGTAAATGTTGCTGCAAGAGTGCCCGCTGCGGCTGCCGTATTAGTCGTCACACAAATCCGCGCGATATCTGCCGCTGCAGCAGCCATTGTGGAACCAGGGTTAAATCCGAACCATCCAAGCCAGAGGATAAAACAACCGATCGTCGCCAAAGCCAAATTATGTCCCGGAATCGGATTAATCCGCCCATTGGGACCGTACTTACCAAATCGCGGTCCAAGCGCAAGGACACCTGCAAGCGCTGCCCATCCGCCGACCGAGTGTACGACCGTCGATCCAGCAAAGTCCCACATGCCAAGCTTCGCAAGCCAACCTCCACCCCAGATCCAATGTCCCGTCACAGGATACAGAAATCCAACTAAAAAAAACGAAAAAATGATGAACGAGAGATACTTGATCCGTTCTGCCACAGCACCTGAAACAATGGTCGCTGCTGTTCCGGCAAAAACGAGTTGGAAGAAAAATTTTGCAAGCAATGGTACCCCCGTCCAGCTGATCGAACCGTAAACACCTTGATACGCGTCACCGACTGCTGGGCTGTTGTCCGCACCGTGCAAAAACCACAGGCCTTGCGTGCCGAAATAAGGATTTCCATCGGCAAACATCAACCCCCAGCCGATGGCAAGAAACGAGATACTTGACGCGGCAAAAACGATGAAGTTTTTCGACAGAATGTTGACCGCGTTTTTTTGCCGTGCAAAGCCGGTCTCGAGCATCCCAAAGCCCGCATTCATGAAGAAAACGAGCATCGCAGTAACCAGCGTCCAGATTGTGTCCGCCATTACTTTTGGATCCATAATCTCAACTCCTCCAGTCCAAAGATTCTGTTCTTATTTAAATCGCACAAATATCGAAACGCCTAATGACAAGTGCAATCCTCGTGCCAGTGTTGGACCCCATCCAATTAGCATCAATACGATAGAAGAAAATTTTAGGTTGATACGAAGAACTACTGACGAGCTCGCTGGTCAGACACTACATTTCTGACAATTACAACGACAAGTCTGTAGAAACCGACAAAAGTGTCACGGACCAATCGACAAGCCGTGCTGCTTGACCTTGTAGGAGAAAACCCGCTCGGTAAGTCCGAGTAAACGAGCGGCCTTTCGCTTATTCCCACCTGTTTTTTCGAGAGCGCGCGTCAGCATGCGTTTCTCCAAGTCCCCGACCGCAACCGGCAGGTTTTCAAGCCCATCGATGGGCGTTTGTAACGAGTCGATGGGTTTAATCTTGGCTTGAAGATCCAAAGGGAAATGTTCCCTTCCAATGACCTCGTCCTGGCACATAATGACCGCTCGTTCGACGGCGTTCTCGAGCTCCCTTACATTTCCGGGCCAAGAATAATTCATGAGGTATTCCCATGCTTCATCTGAAATGCGCTTCACCTGCTTGTGATTTTCTTGATTCGCCTTTGTTAGAAAATTCTGAACGAGAAGAGGCAGGTCTTCTTTCCGTTCACGGAGCGCTGGAAGAAAGATCGGAATCACATTCAATCGGTAATAGAGATCTTCACGGAAATTTCCTTCTTGAACTTCGCGTTCTAAGTCTTTATTCGTTGCGGCGATGACACGCGCATCCACCCGAATTGTTTCTAAGCCACCCACACGCTCAAATTCTTTTTCCTGCAGCACCCGAAGCAACTTCGCTTGAATCGGCGGCGAAATGTCGCCGATTTCATCCAGAAAGATAGATCCCTGATGTGCCAATTCAAAACGGCCGCGCTTCATAAAAGCAGCACCTGTGAAAGCACCTTTCTCATGGCCGAAGAGTTCGCTTTCTAAGAGCGTTTCCGGAAGCGCAGCACACGAGAGCTTGATGAACGGTTTATCCGCCCGATCGCTGTGATAATGAATCGCCCTCGCAACAAGTTCCTTGCCCGTACCGCTTTCACCGCGCAACAGGACATTTGCTTTCGTGCTCGAGACAAGCTCGATAGATGAATAGACGTCAATCATCCGTTTGCTTTCTCCGATAATGTTGACAGGGTGAAATTTTTTCTTGAGCTCCCGCTTGAGTCTAAGATTTTCAGACGTGAGGGACTCTTTTTCTTTCTCGACCAGCTGGTGGATTCGCACCGCTTGCGCGACCATGGAGCTGATGATCGTAAGGAGCCTTGCATCTTGATCGAATGAATTCTCATCCGGGAACAAACGGTCAACACTCAGTGCCCCAATCGTACGATCCTGAAGCTTAATCGGAACACAGATGAATGCAATATTTGTCTTCTTTAAGTCTCGAGCTCTCGTACGATTTAAAAACAAAGGCTCTTTCCCCACATTGGGCACTACGATGGGTTCTCCCGTGGCAACTACTCTGCCTGTGATTCCTTCCCCTATTTTGTACCGGCCGCGCATGATTGCCTTTAAGTCGAGCCCGCGCGCAAGCTCAATCGAAACCTCTTTCGTATCCGGATCCAAAAGTGAAATCGTCCCACGCTCCATACCGAAATGGTTGCGAAGAACGTCGAGAATCTGTCCCACGACCGTCTGCAGATCGAGCGATGAGGAAATGGCTTTCGAAATTTCCCTCAGTGCGTTGAGTTCTTTCGTTTCCCGCATTTCCAGATGTCGATCCATTTGCTTATGACTCCTTGCTAACGATCGAGATTCGGTTGGTATTTGCCTGTTGCACCAATTCCTCTCGATCCAGGAAAATCGTTTTTCTTGCTTCCGTGACCAGAACCAGTGCTTTGGCGTGAATCATCGCCTCAAGTGTTCCGAGTCCGATCGTGGGAACATCAAAACGAAAATCTTGATTCGGCTTTGCTGCTTTCACGACCGTCACACCTCCCTGACCCAGTTGACCTCCACGAAGGATCGCCTCATCCGTTCCTTCAATGGCCTCCACCGACAAAACCGCTTGATCCTTTACGACAACAGTCTGACCTACATCCAATCGGCCCATTTCCTTCGCAAGCCGCCAACCAAACTCAATGTCTTGTTCTTCCTTGCGAGAAGGCTTCCGTTTCGTAAGAACACCTTCTGGCGGAAGCGTGTCTTCATCCAAAAAAGTCGTTGAGTCCAAAAGCGGCATCCCTTTTTCTTTCAAATAATCTGCAACGCCACCGAGCAGCGAATCGTCAGAACGGTTTCGCGCTTTTGCAAGCATCTTAATCATTTCTAAGTCCGGCCGGACTTGACCGCGAAACAAATTGGCTTTTCTAATCTTGCCGCCCATAACCGTTTGACTTACACTCTCGCGTTTGAAAAACATCGCCAAACGGCCAAGCTGTCCAACCCGAACCCATTCCACCACATCGGCCAATCGACCAATCTTCGGGTCTGCTTCACCTTCGACCGCACAAACTGCGACACGATAACCTGCCTTTTTCGCCTCCTCTAACAAGATGCCAGGCAGTTTTCCGCAGCCCGCGATTAAGCCTAAGACTTTGTCCATGTCAATGCGTCAAAATAATGGAACGAGCGGCCGTTGCCGCTCTTCATTAATTTCCTTGCGTTTTTTGAAACCTTTCCGGCTGTGACGTCTATTCCGCCACGTGTTGTGGTGAACTTGCCCACCGCCCTTTGTGCACGCAGGTGGCTAAAAAAGAGGGAAAAGCTTGAAAGGTATCTACGAAAGTGTAGATTCTACCATAAGGACAAAATTGTAGGGAAAAATATTTGATCGTGGAGATATGTACAACTACTTGTAAAACAATCACTTACAAATACCGCGCTCGGATTTTTCAATAAAGCTGACGAGGCGGTCGACACACTCACTCGTCTCGCGTTCTCCTCTAAGTTTCTCAATGGCTGTCTTGGTCGAAAAACCAGAGCGGTGTAATATCTTAAAGGCCCGTTTGAGCGCCATACGTTCTTTCAGGGACACGCTCGCACGCTCTAAACCGACCGAATTGAGTCCATAGGCTTTTGCGGGGTGGCCGTCTGCCATCGTGTAGGGCGGGATGTCCTGGACTACTTTTGAATTTCCTCCCACGATCGATAAATAACCAATCCGTACAAATTGATGGACTCCACACAAACCTCCAATGATGGCATGATCCTCCACGGCCACATGGCCCGCCAAAGTCCCCACATTGGCAACTGTGACGTGATTTCCAATGATACAGTCGTGCGCAATATGTGCATACGCCATAATCAAATTGTCACTGCCAATCACTGTCTCCGTCCCCTCTTCGGTACCCGGGTTGATGGTCACAAATTCGCGGATCGTATTTCGATCGCCAATCTTAAGATAGCTTGTTCCGCCCTCATATTTTTTATCCTGAGTGATGCTTCCAATCACGGCACCGGTAAAGATCCGGTTCTCCTGCCCGACGGTCGTAATCCCTTCGATCGTGACTCGAGCACCCACTATGGTTCGATCCCCGAGCACGACATGCGCTTGCACCACCGAGTAAGGACCAATCGCGACGTCCACTCCGAGTTCGGCTTCCGGATGCACGATCGCGGTCGGATGAATCAAGTTGCTGCGTATTTCTACACTCATCGCGTCACCTACGATCCACTAAAGCAAACTTGACTTCGTCGGCTTCGCACACCACTTTATCCCCCACAAGGGCCCGTCCACGGCACTGACCCGTTTTAGAGCGAAACTTAATTGCCTCGACTTCAAGTTTCAGCTGATCACCGGGATAAACTGGCTGGCGGAATTTGACACCCTCGATCGTCATAAAATAGGCAAGCTTCCCCTCATTCTCCGGTTTACTGAGCAACAAGACACCCCCCACTTGAGCCAATGCTTCCACAATTAAGACACCCGGCATTACAGGATGTCCTGGAAAGTGCCCTTGAAAAAAAGGCTCGCTGATGGTGACATTCTTGATCCCGACCGCTTTTTTACCGGGTTCTAAATGAATAATTCGATCGACAAGAAGAAAAGGATTGCGATGGGGAAGAATTTTTTGAATTTCCTCAACGCTCAGCTGGCGTGGCTTATCGTGAGAATGACTCATGGAACCACTGCGCTCCTTCCTCGCGGTAGCACGTAACCTCGCTACCAATTGCATATTTTGAGAATGACCACTTCGACACCCAATCACATGAGCATGAATCGGACAACCGATTAAATACAAATCACCCAACAAGTCCATCACCTTATGCCGGCAAGCTTCGTTGGTAAAACGAAGCTTATTATCAATCGGCTCGTCGTTCTCAAACACGAGCGTATTACTTAAATCGGCCCCCTGTCCGTAACCTTTGGCTTTCAACATCAGCGCTTCTTCCTTTAAGCAAAATGTGCGCGCTGGTGCGAGTTCACGTTCAAACACTTCTGGTGTCACAACGGAGCTAAAAAATTGGTCCCGCAAATCGGGATGTTGGTAACTCAAAGAATAGGAAAGTTTGAGTCCCCCCGCATGTGGAAGTACAATGAGTGACTGCCCTCCTTCATCCAAGAAGACCGGTTCCTCGATCACCAGATATCTCCGAGGTTTCTCTTGGTCTTGGAGTCCCGCTTCTAAAATTTTTTCTACAATTTCCTTGGCGCTTCCGTCAAAGCCGGGGATCTCCTCTCCTGACATTTCGACGGCAGCATTATCCACGCGAAGACCATGAAAACTCGCGAGCAAATGTTCTACCGTTTGAATCCTCACATTTCCGTTGCCGAGCGACGTTTGTCGACCTTCACCCGCAAAAATGTGCTCTGCCGTCCCGGGGATCGGAAGAGGCTCGGGCAAATCTAGCCGGAGGAACAGGATTCCGGTATCTACCTCGGCCGGTTTAATGACAACTTCGCTCGGACTGCCCGTATGAAGCCCTCGGCCTGTAAGCCGAACTGTGCTTTTAAGTGTTTTCTGAGATTCCATTGCGGTAGCTGACGGATGCACCCGTACCAGTGCGCAGTCAAGATTGAAATTGGCAGTCGCCAATTTCAATCTGCACAGTACCGCGTACCCATACATCATCGCAGTCGGACATCAAGTCCGACGCGATGAGTACTGGCGCAAGAAGCGCCGGTAAAATTTAAATTGACGCGGTACTAGCTTTTCTCCTTATTCTTCTTGTAGTCGTTGTTGAGTTCTACTAATACCTCATCCGTCACATCTAACTTTGTGCTCGCATACAACAGAGCGCGTTCATTGATCACCAGATCGAAGCCCTTCCGTTCGCCGTATCGCTGCATCACATTCTCAATATCCTGAAACACTTCACGGATGGCGCCGTCGCGTTCCTTCCCCAAAGACCGGCGCACTTCGAGGTCGAATTCATCCAATTCTTTTAACTTTGCGTTGATTTGTTCTTCCTTTTCCGCGCGCGCCTCTTCAGCCGCCAACGCCTGCTCGTCACGAAGACTTTGGAGCTCACGCACAATAGCATCGCGCTCCTCTTGTTTCAGACGACCCTCCGTTTGAAACTTCTGGTCAAACTCCTTCGTTCTCTCATAGTCATCGAACAGCTTGCTCATACGGACAACACCGATTCGTTCCGTCCGAGCGAAGACGGGTGCTGTACCAGTCACGAACACGCAAAAAGCGAGACCAAAAATGAGAACCTGAATCCAAATTCGACGCATTGCAAAATTCCTTTTTCTTTTTTTAGGTACCCCTTCCAAACCTACAGCCTACCAAATCTCTGCGCATTAAAACGGATGCGCTAAGCTAAATTCAAACCGGCCGTTCTCATCTTCAACATCACGGTTGGCCACTGGCAAACCGTAGTAGAACGCAATCGGTCCAATCGGAGTACCGATTTTGATCCCGGGTCCGATACTGACTCGAAACTCGTCAAAGCTGATGCTGTACGTATCACGTTCCACATCACCAACATCGACAAAAGCGGCTCCTTTGAAATTTTCCAGGTAAGGAATTGGAAAGCTGTATTCCAAATTCATAAGTGCCATACTCGCTCCCCCAATGGCGCTGCCGCTTTCAATAGGACCGACACGCCGGAAGTTGTACCCACGAACCGTACCAAGACCGCCAGCGAAGAACCGATCGAACACCGGCACCTCAGGTGAATCACCAAACTCATCCGCAAAGCCGAGCCGAGCCGCCCATTCAATCACGTGCTTCCCACCATAAAAACTCCAGTACTGGGTAAAGCTCCCCTGCAAAAGGTAATAGTCCTCATCACCTCCCAGAAAAGAACCCACTAACTCGCTCGATAAGCTCCCCAGCCAGCCCTTCGTCGGGAAAAACACATTGTCGCGCGTGTCATGCTTCAGAAATAATTTGAGCCGGCTAAGCCAACTTTTCCCACGGAACAGCCGCACGATTTCAGGTGCGTCACTTTCGAGGTCAAACAGCTCCACCTGTTCAAGTTTGTATCCCAAGCCCACCCGCAAAAACTCGGCGAAGGCTCGCGAAAAAGTCGTGCCAAAGCCCAACCGTTCCTCACGAAAGTCCACATTCCGTTTCTCACGACGAATGTCATATAAGTCAAGGCCGAATGAAACCGGCTTATTCAATAGATAAGGTTCTACAAAACTCAACTCAAAATTTCGTGTAATCGTTCCCCACCGGGCGCGGAGCGACAAATCCTGTCCGCCTCCCGTAAAACGAGGCCCATTGAACAAATCAAAGTTTCGCTGCGCGAGCTCAGCAAAACCAAGGAATTGGTCAATCGAACTGATACCGGCACCGAAGGAAAGTTCCCCGGTTCTCTTCTCCTTCACCTGGAAAACAATGTCCTTCCTATTGGGCGCGGTACCTGGTTCTGTGCCGTGGGAAACTTCTTCAAAAAAACCAAGATTTTCTAGCCGCTGTTTGGACCGGGCGATGGCGTCTCCATCAAACTTCTCACCCGGCTGGATCCGAATCTCCCGACGAATCACGATGTCCTTGGTTTTGGTGTTCCCTCTAATCTTCACCTTATCCACAAAGTAAAGGTCGCCTTCCTCCACTCGATATGTGACATCCACTTTTCCCTGCTCCTGGTTAATCTTCACATCAGGGACAATCTGGACGTCCATGTACCCGAAATTGTGGTAGAAATCCCGAACCGATTGAATTTCCTGAGCCAAACCTTGCTGAGAATAAATTTCTCCTGGCAGCATCGCGAGCCGCTGCCAAATCTCACTTTCCGGAAGGGTCTTTACTCCCTCAACGTTCACCTGGCCCGTGACGTAGCGCTTTCCTTCCTCCACCGAGATTTTGAGGATCATTTTTCCGCGGGCATCATCGTATTCAAAATCGTGGCCGATCCGAACATCGAGGAACCCGCTCGACTGATAAAATGCGGTCAACCGATCCAAATCATCTCGAAACTTCTCATCCCGAAATCTTCCCAGCCTGAACAACCAAAGATTACGCGGCTTCGTTTTCATCACTTTCCGCAGCTGCTTTTCCTTAAACGATTGAACCCCCGTAAATTGAACCTCGGAAACCCGATACTTCGCGCCTTCCTCAATGGTGACGAAAACGGTTGCCTCTTTCGTGGCACGATCCGTCTCAACCCGATACCGCACTCGCACAAAATGAAAACCTTGGTTTGCGTACCGCTCCTTAATCTTATTCAGTCCTTGTTTGACGGCAAATTCATCGAGGACCTGACCTTCAATCAAACCGAGATCTTTTCTCAGGTCGCGCTCTTTAATGACCTCCATCCCTTCCAGCACGATGCGTCGAATAACGGGTTTCTCATCCACCACCACAATCAATTGGACGCCATCGGTGAGCTCTTCAATGTCGATCCGGATATCCTGAAAGAAACCGGTCGCATATAGGTGTTTGACATCTTCATTAATCATCCGCTGGCTTAACTCGACACCAGGACGAGTCTTCATATTGTTGAGAATTGTGCTCGTGTGTACGACTTGATTCCCGCGAACGTCGATTCGAAGTACTTTCATACTTCGTTCCTCGCTTTGGGACTCCTTTGTCTCGGATTCCTCTGCCTGGGCACGTCCCTCATGAAGCAAAACCGAAAAAACGAGAAGGACTGGGATAAAAACGCCCAGCAAGAGTCGGACAAGATGCCTATCGAAATGAAATGACGATATCAAGGTGATTAATTAATACACTTCTTGTTCTACGCGATGAAACTCAGGGTTATCGAATCGAGTCCACTCCTTCAAAAAAATCAGGTCGCAAGTTCCCGTTGGGCCGTTGCGTTGCTTGGCAATAATTGCTTCCGCCCGATTGCGGTTTTCTTCGGTTGGATTGTAATACTCCTCTCGAAAAAGGAACACGACCACGTCAGCGTCCTGCTCAATCGCCCCTGATTCTCGAAGGTCTGAAAGCTGCGGCCGGTTCCCACTCCGCATTTCAACGGCCCGGGACAACTGACTAATCGCAATCACGGGTACACGAAGCTCTCGAGCGAGCGCCTTTAAGGAACGGGAAATTTCCGCGATTTCCTGTTGCCGACTCTCGGCACGCGCGCGACCTTCCATGAGCTGCAAATAGTCCACCACCACAAGTTCAATCTCGTGCTGGGCTTTCATGCGACGCGCCTTGGCACGAAGCTCAAGAACGCCCATACTCGGCGTGTCGTCTATGTAGAGCGGCAATTCAGAAATTCTACCCGCTGCGTTTGTCAGTTTCGGCCAATCGGAGTGGGCCAAGTAACCCGTCCGCACTTTTTGAGAATCAACGCGAGCGTGAGAGCATAAGATGCGCTGGACCAATTGTTCCCTGCTCATTTCGAGAGAAAAAAACGCGACTGGCTTGCCCAACACCATGCCGACGTGCTCCGCGATCCCGCATACGAAGGATGATTTACCCATCGAAGGACGTCCCGCCACGACAATCAAATCGGAGGCTTGCAAACCGGCCGTTTTGACATCAAAATCGTGAAAACCAGTCGCCAAACCGGTCACGTGCTCTTTGCGCTGATACAAACGGTCGATCGCTTCGATGGATTCTTTAATGATATCACCCACCCGAACGAATTTCCCTTCCACACGGTACTGGCTGATATCAAAAATCAGCCGTTCTGCATGGTCTAAAACCGCGCTGCCCTCGCTCGTGGGGTCAAAACTTTCTTGAATCATTTGTGTCGCGGTCTGGATCAAGTTGCGCAATAGGGCTTTCTCTTTCACCATCCTCGCATAATAATCTATATTTGCCGCGGTGGGGACAGAGGCGGTCAATTGAGTCAGGTAACTTGCACCGCCAACCGCCTCAAGTTTTTTGCGCTTCCTGAGCTCTTCCGTAACGGTGAGAAGGTCGATCGGCTGGTTCCGATCAAACAACTCGACGACCGCACTAAAAATAGCACGGTGGGATTCCAAATAAAAAAAGGATTCTTCCAAAAGTTCAATGGCGCGCGAAACCGCCTCGGGCGAAAACAGCATCGCGCCGAGAACACTCATTTCAGCTTCGATATTTTGTGGTGGGACTTTCTCGATGAGGCTTTCCTGAATATCTATGGATGAGTCCATGAACGATTAACCTTGCACGACCACGACATTGAGCATTGCCTCCACGTCGGCGCGCAATCGAAGCCGAACTTGGTATTTGCCTACTTGATGAATCGTGTCGAATAAATCAATCTGACGCTTGTCGATGTGGAAACCCTGCTGTTCAAGCGCTGCTTGAATATCTTGACGTGTAACGGAGCCAAATAATTTCCCCCCTTCGCCTGCCTTCGCCTTAATCATGCAGCCTAACTGCATAATGCGCTCTGCTAAGTGAGACGCCTCCTCTTTTTCCCTCTCACGTTTTTCCTCTTCCCGCTTCTTTTTCGCCTCCAGAAATTTCAGGCCGCCTTCCGTAACTGGAACGGCCAGTCGCCTGGGGAATAAATAATTGCGTGAAAAACCGTCTCTCACTTTTACACGCTCGCCCGCTTTTCCGATTCGTTCCACATCTTGAGTCAAAATCACTTCCATCGTGAGATCGCTATGTCCTCTCTTTACTCCCCCTGAAAAGCGAGTAATCCACTATGCCGGCTTCGCTTAATCGACGCTGCTAACCGACGCTGGTGCTTGGAACAGACGCCTGTGATCCGCCGTGGCATGATTTTGCCATTTTCGGTTAAAAATCGTGGGAGCATGTCGACCACTTTGTAATCGAGCGTAGGGGCATGATTTGAACAGAATCGACAGACTTTTTTCCGCGGGGGCCACATGCCAGTTCTGTCGTCGTCTCTCGAGGCACCATAACGACCTGTCCTGCCGCTGCCTGTACCCCGTGATTCCGAATCTCGCACTTTCCTAAAACCCCCTGCCATGAATCAACCTCCAGATGTCAGAAAGGAACCTCACTGTCCGGTCGCAATTCTTCTTTCGAGACTTCAACCGTGTTTTCATTTTCTTTCGGTCCAAAAGAGGAGTCGTCTACAACAACGTCCGGCGGTGTTTCTGGTGTTTGTACTTCCGCCGCAATTTTTTCGGGCCGACCTAAAAATTGAACGTTTTGCGCCACCACTTCAACCGTACTGCGCCGAGTCCCATCCGGACCATCCCAACTACGACTTTGGAGCCGCCCTTCCACAAAAACCGGACTGCCTTTTCTCAAATATTCGTGACACACCTCGGCGCGCCTTGCCCAAACCACGACTCGAAGAAACGCGGTGTCCTCCTTCTTTTCTCCAGTGGCCGCCATGTACGTCCGGTTGACCGCAATGGTAAAGTTGGTAACCGGTTGTCCAGACGGAAGGTACCGCAACTCGGGGTCTCGGGTTAAATTGCCAATCAAAAGAACACGATTCAAACTTGCAGGCATCGCGCGACTCCTTACCGCTTCGCAGTCACAGGAACATTTTGTTTTGCACGCGGCTTCGTTCGAGTCAAAGCCGCTTCCGGTTTTGACGTCACCATAAATCTAAGAATATCATCCGACCTATGGAGTATCCGCTTAAGGGACTCGACCTTTGCAGGGATGAGCTCGAAATCATAAATGGTCATCTGTCCTTCTCTCATCTTCTTGACTCTATATCCGAGCGTGCGCTTTCCAAGATCCGTATGACCTACAATCTTCCCTTCCTGTTTCCGCACCGCCTCTTCAAATGCGGCCTGCTCGCCCTGCACACCTTCTCGGGAAGGTTTCACCTGGGTAATAATTAACGCTTCGTACTTACGCAACGCACGACTTCCTTTCTACAAAAACTGGCCCAATCTAACACAACTGAACACAAATAACAACTTCTTA
>MHFT01000086.1 GCA_001804315.1 Omnitrophica bacterium RIFCSPLOWO2_12_FULL_50_11 | reverse complement strand
TCAAAATGTGCGAAAGGCCAGTTGAAATCCTACTCTATATTCAGCAACGACAGCTACTTTACCTTTGTGACCATCCACATAATCAATCATTGCTATCACTTGTACCGGCATATCCATATTCCATAACGGAGCTGAAGAAATTTCGCGTTCTTTATTGTGCAATATCTTGATTAGCTGTTCTTTTGCTTCGTTCTCATCGGTCCACCTTCCATAGTATTCAATAATTGAGATATTTCTTATCGAATCGCCGATGATTTTTCCGAGAGTAGACCAGCCGAATTCATTAAGGGATTTGCCCTCTGGATCAACTATGTGATAGACACCTTCCCCTTGCGCAGCAAAGCAAAAACAAGTTCCAACTACACCAGATAAGATAACAAAGACCGCGATGCTTATCACCCTCATTCTCGAACGCATCTGTTTTAACCGCTGGACTCTAAGACTGCGGCGGAGGAGCTGGGATTCGAACCCAGGTGGGCCGCAAGGACCCAAACGGTTTTCAAGACCGCCGCATTCGTCCACTCTGCCACCCCTCCAGCAATCATCATCGTTCTGAACAAGTCCCGTGAAATTAAGACAAGCGGGAATCTGCCGTCCGGCAGATTTACGTTGAAACCATATAGGGTTCTAATGCCTTCGGGATCCTAATCGATCCGTCCGCTTGTTGGTGATTCTCAAGCAAACAAATAATGGTCCGCGCAAGCGCGACGCCCGAACCATTGAGCGTATGAACATACTGTACCTTTCCGCCGCCCGTGGGCTTAAATTTGATATTCATCCGCCGCGCCTGGAAGTCAGAAAATGCACTGCAGCTTGACACTTCCAACCATCGGTCCGCTGCCGGGGCATATGCCTCCAAATCGTAACACTTAGCGCCGGCAAAGCTTAAGTCGCCCGCGCAAAGCAGGGTCACCCGATATGGGATTTCTAGCAACTGTAATACTTCTTCTGCGTCTTTGACCAACGACTCAAGCTCATCGAGCGCTGTGTCCGGCCTCACAAACTTCACGAGCTCCACCTTGTCAAATTGATGAACGCGCGATAGGCCACGCGTGTCCTTTCCATAGGAACCGGCTTCCCGTCGAAAGCAGGGGGTGTACGCAACGTACTTAATCGGCAAATCCTCCTCCTTTAACACCTCATCGCGGTGGATATTAGAAACCGGAACCTCGGCTGTTGGAACGAGAAAATAATCATCATCCCTGAGGCAATACATATCCTCTTCCATCAATGGAAGTTGGCCTGTACCGGTCATGCTCGCACGGTTCACCAACGCGGGCGGCCAGACTTCCATATACCCATGTTTTCGAGTGTGAAGATCCAGCATAAAATTGATCAGCGCACGCACGAGCCGCGCCCCGGTATTTTCGAACATGGCAAAGCCGCTGCCAGTTATTTTTGAAGCCCGGTTAAATGAAATCCATCCAAGGCTCTCTGCTAGGTCTATGTGGTTCTTTGATGGAAATGAAAATTTGCGCGGTTCTCCCCATCTTCGAACCACCCGATTAGAAGCAGGCACTACTCCGTCTGGTGTGCTCTCATCAGGTACATTTGGGATAATAATAACAATACTAGCTAATTTATTGTCAATATCTACTACTTTAGCATCTAATTCAGCTATATTTTGGGATACCATCCTCATATTAGCAATAATGGCATCTACAGACTCGCCGCTTCGCTTCGCTTTTGAAATTTCATCATTGGCTTCGTTGCGGGCTGCTTTGAGTGCGTCGGCTTCTTGCAAGATACTCCGGCGATCGTGATCAAGCTGAAGGAGTTCGTCAATGATCCCAGGTCGAGCTCCTTTTCGAGACAACCCTGCTTTCACTTCATCTGGATGTTCGCGAACAAATTTAAGGTCGAGCATAAAAAATACGGGCGCTCCTTCCCCGTGTTAGTCATTGCTCACAATGACGGCACAGGCTGAGCGCCCCTTGCTATGTTTATTCCTCGCCGCTGCTTGTTCCGCTTCCGGCCACAACCTTCATTGCGGCGGCAACCTCGTCTTTCGGCTTCAGCTTAATCAGTCGAACCCCTTGTGTGTTGCGACCCACCGTGCGAATCTGGTTCACAGAAAAACGAACCACCATCGAACCTTCTGTGACCAGGACGACCTCATCGTCGTCGCTGACAGAGACGACCTTGACCACGTGACCATTTTTGGCGGTCACCTTGGTATTAATAATGCCCTTCCCGCCTCTGGAGCGCAGGCGATATTCTTTAAACGTGGTTCGTTTGCCGAACCCTTGGCTCGTCACGGTCAGAACCGTCGTCTTGGGATCTACAATTTCAAGTGCGACCACCTCGTCTTTTTTTCCTAATCGGATCCCCCGAACACCGCTTCCGGTCCGCCCTATATCTCTGGCATGCTTTTCGTGAAAGCGAATGGCCTTGCCTTGTTCTGTAGCGAGAAAGATCTCGTTTTTCCCATCCGTCAGCTTGCAATCAATCAAATCGTCTTTTTCCCTCAATTTGATGGCAGTGATTCCTTTCGCCCGAGGGTGCGAGTAGGCGCTCAAGTTGGTTTTTTTGACCACGCCGTTTTTCGTCACCATGAAGACATAATGTTGGTCATCAAACTCCTTCACTTGAAGAACGCTTTGAATGGCCTCGCTCTGCCCCAAAGCCAGTAAGTTGACAATGGCTTTCCCTTTGGCTTGACGGGATGCTTGCGGAATTTCATACGCTTTCCGCCAATAAACACGTCCTTGATTCGTAAAGAAAAGAAGGTAATCGTGGGTAGAGGCGAGAAACATATGTTCAATAAAATCTCCCTCCTCATCCCGGATTCCGCCGCCGGTGACGCCCCGGCCCCCGCGCCGCTGGAGCCGATAGGTGTCCACCGGCATCCGTTTCACGTATCCTGCGTGTGAAATCGTAATTAAAACGTCTTCCTTGGCAATCAGATCTTCAATTTCGATTTCTGTTTCCCTGGCCACGATTTGGGTCCGGCGCTCGTCACCATATTTTTTGACGAGCTCCCTCGACTCATCTTTGATGATTCCCAGTACCTTTTGCTTGCTTTTCAACACCGATTTAAAGTACTCGATCTTTTTGAGGAGCTCGAGGTATTCGGTTTCAATCTTATCGCGCTCGAGCGCGGTCAGGCGCTGAAGCTGCATTTCCAAAATCGCTTTCGCCTGCGCTTCGGTTAAGCCGAAGTTCTTGATCAGCGCAGCCTTAGCCGTCTCTGGATCCTTGGACGCGCGGATCGTCTTAATCACCTGGTCTAAACTTTTGAGTGCAATTTTAAGACCTTCTAAGATGTGGGCTCGCTTTTCTGCTTTGTCGAGCTCGAATTGGGTACGCCTGCGAATGATCTCAATCCGGAACTCGATAAATTGATCCAGCATCTGTTTCAAATTTAGAACCTTCGGCTGTCCGCCCACGAGGCTGAGCATAATCACACCAAACGTCTCCTGCATCTGGGTGTGCTTATAAAGCTGGTTCAATACGATTTGGGGCACTGCGTCGCGCTTAAGCTCGATCACAATCCGCATCCCGTCTCGGTCGGACTCATCGCGGATGTCATAGATGCCTTCGATCTTCTTGGATTCCACAAGACCAACGATGGAACTGATCAAGTTCGTCTTATTGACCATGTAAGGAATCTCGCTGATGACGATCCCGTCCTTTCCGCCTCGGCCGCCGGTTTCGATGGCTGCTTTTGCGCGCACCAGGAGTCTCCCCCGCCCCGTTTCGTAAGCGGATTTAATACCATCACGGCCGCAGATAACGCCGCCGGTGGGAAAATCTGGTCCCTTGACGACTTTCATCAAGTCTTTAACAGAAAGATCTGGATTGTCGATTACGTTGATCATCGCGTCGACCACTTCGTTCAGATTGTGCGGCGGAATATTGGTTGCCATCCCGACTGCGATGCCGCTCGACCCATTCACAAGGAGCGTTGGAAGTTTGGCTGGAAGGATTACGGGTTCGACAAGTGATTCATCGAAGTTCGGGATGAAATCGACCGTCCCTTTATCAATGTCGTCAAGCAGCTCATCTGAAACGGCGTCCAAACGAGCCTCGGTGTAACGCATCGCCGCTGCGCTGTCGCCGTCGATGGAGCCAAAGTTGCCCTGGCCATCCACGAGCGGATAGCGCAGCGAAAAATCTTGAACCATTCGGACGAGCGAATCGTAAACAGCCATATCCCCGTGCGGGTGGAATTTGCCTAAAACTTCACCCACAATGCGTGCTGCCTTTTTGAACGGCTTTGTATGGGACAAGCCCAACTCATTCATCGCATACAGAATCCGTCGATGGACGGGTTTTAGCCCATCTCGGATGTCAGGCAACGCCCGCCCCACAATCACACTCATCGCGTAATTGATGTAGCTCGTTTTCATCTCGTCCTCGATCGGCGCGGGGACGATTTTCTCGTTCATTGCATAAACGCTTATGTTTTCGTCTGCCATGGGACAACCTTTACCTCATCAAACATCCAAATTCCGCACCGACCGCGCATAGCGCTCAATAAAGCGGCGGCGCTCGTCTACCTCATCTCCCATTAATATGGTAAATATCTGATCCGCTTCAACCGCATCTTCCGAAGTCACTCTGAGAATCGTCCGGCTCTGGGGGTTCATGGTCGTCTCCCAAAGCTGCTCTGGATTCATCTCACCCAGGCCTTTGTACCGCTGAACCACCGCCCCATCTTTGCCCGATTCTCGGATGACATGGAGCACTTCGGAAAGGCTCTTGACACTCGTCGTCTTCTTATCGAGATTTACCTCGAAAGCCAGCTCCTTGCCGAGCTCGAAATGTTGAACTTTTAGGTTAAACTTCTCCAGTTTTCTGACAATCTTTGCGATTTCATGCGCTTCAAAGATCTCAACCGCCTCTAGGGTTTCTTTCTCTTCCTCGGCCGTTTCTTTCCCCTTGCTTTTCGCTTTCGTCTTTACCGCCACGCCTTTGCCCTTCTTCTTCTCTTGCTCCTTAACCAACTTCGCAAGCTCCTCATCCGAATAAAGGAACTGCCCCTCCTCGTCATCTTCGGAGCGCACCAGATAAGTCGGAAACGCTTTTTCCTTCTCATCATAAGCGTTCAGGTACCGCTCAAAGCCGACGGCCTTGCGCTCGATTAAACGCTTCATTGCATCTAGCTCCAGGAGCGTCTCCAAAATCGCTTTAAGATCCTTGTCCGCATAGGTCTGTTTCGTCCTCAGATCCTGCATCGAAGCATTGTCCGAGCCGAGCTCTAAAAGGGTTTGGTTGAACTGCTCATCCGTCTGAATGTATTCTTCGCGCTTTCCTTTCTTAATTCGGTAGAGGGGAGGTTGGGCAATATAAATGTAGCCTTTCTCGATGAGCTCTTTCATTTGCCGATAGAAAAATGTGAGCAGTAATGTCCGTATGTGCGAACCGTCGACATCCGCATCCGTCATAATGATAATCTTGTGGTAACGGAGCTTCGAAATGTCAAATCCGTTTGAATCGCCTTCTCCCGTCCCGACCCCCGTTCCGGTTGCCGTAATGATCGTGCGGATTTCCTCATTGCTCAACACCTTATCCAGCCGCGATTTTTCGACGTTGATGATTTTGCCCCGGATCGGCAGGATTGCTTGAAACCGCCGGTCTCTTCCCTGCTTCGCCGACCCGCCCGCTGAATCTCCTTCTACAATGTACAGCTCGCAATTTTTAGGATCTTCGTTCGAACAATCTGCAAGCTTGCCCGGCAGTGAGGCGGAATCAAGCGCTCCTTTGCGGCGCGTGAGCTCTCGCGCTTTACGGGCCGCCTCGCGGGCTCGAAGGGCGAGCAATGCTTTGTCCACAATCTTGTTTGCGACAGCCGGGTTCTCTTCATAAAATGAACTTAGAGCGTCATAAACCGCTGAAGACACAATGCCTTCCACCTCGCCGTTTCCAAGTTTTGTTTTCGTTTGCCCTTCAAACTGCGGCTCGGGCACCTTAACACTGATCACGGCGGCAAGGCCCTCGGACAAATCCTGACCGCTCAAGGCACCTTCGTCGCCTTTCAATTGATTCTTAGATTTCGCGTACTGGTTGGTTGCCCGGGTGAGGGCTGTGCGGAAACCGCTTAGGTGCGTCCCGCCTTCGATCGTGTTGATGTTGTTTGCGAAGGAAAAGATGTCTTCATTAAATCCGTCATTATATTGAAAAGCACATTCCACAAGGACACGCTCTTTTTCCTTCGCGACATCGAAAATCTTCGTGTGTAACGGATGCTTGTTCTGGTTCAGGTATTGAATAAACTCGGCAATGCCCCCGCGATACTTAAACGTGTGCTCCTTGCCAGACCGCTCGTCGCTGATCGAGATCTCAACGCCTTTGTTTAAGAAAGCGAGCTCTCGCAAACGATTCGAGAGCGTGTCAAAGCTAAACTCAAGGTTTCCAAATATTTCCGGGTCCGGCTTAAACGTAATCGTGGTTCCGTTCGTCTTGCTCTTTCCAATGACGGTTACCTTCGACGCTGGTTTTCCCCGCTCGTAGCGCTGGCGATACAACTTCCCGTCTCGGCCCACTTCCACTTCGCACCACTCCGAAAGTGCGTTCGTGACAGACACCCCGACACCGTGCAATCCTCCCGAAATCCGGTACGCTTTCGAATCGAACTTACCTCCTGCGTGAAGCATTGTCATTACCACTTCGAGGGCTGACTTTTTCTGCTCCTTATGCATGTCTACCGGAATCCCACGTCCGTTGTCCGAGACGGTGACGCTTGATTCCGCATGGAGTTCCACCCCGATCGTATCGCAGTAACCTGCCAGGGCTTCGTCAACGGCGTTGTCGATCGCCTCATAGGCAAGATGATGGAGGCCGCGGACCGTAGTATCTCCGATGTACATCGCCGGGCGTTTCCGAACCGCTTCCACTCCTTCCAAAACTTGAATTTTGGTCGCGTCGTAGCGGTGTGCGCCGGCCGCTTTTGTCTCTTTCGCTTTTGTTTTTTCTTTATTCTTTTTTTGTTTCACAGCAACAGCCATAACGTCTTTAACGGAGTTCTCCGACAAAAAATTTCACGTCTTTAACTTCACCTTCACCGAACAAGTTTTGAAGCTGCTTGAGAATACCGAATTTGTAACGCTGGCTTAATTCAAACGCAAGGGTTGAATCATCCACCCATACCGTCACTTGTTTATGGGAGGTAAATCTTGCTTTTGTGTGTTTTGAGATCTGAGCTCCCGCAACTTGCGGCCAGTAATCGAGGAGTTTGTTTTTCTTTTGTCCTTCTGGATTTGACAGACGCTCAAAAATGCTCTCAATAATGGGTTTTAGCGGTTTCTCCTCCATCACGATTAAGCGAGCTGCATCGGCATCAATACATATTGGTAGTTGTCTTTACTTTCGATTAAGCCTGGTTTGTCTGGATCGCTAAGAGAGATTGAGATCTCATTGACATCTAAATTTTTAAGGACATCGATTAAGTAATTAGGGTTAAACCCAATCGTGAGGTCGTCACCTGTTATATTCACTTCAAGCTCTTCTTTCGCTTCCCCAAGATTTGGGGACCGAGAAGAAATCAGCAACCGGTCTTTGATGAAATCAAGTTTTACCGATTGGTTTTCCTGGGAAGTTAGAAGTGCCGCTCTTCTAATGGCCGCTAAAAGGTCTTCACGATTGATCTGTGTTCGGGTTTTCTGTGTTTTGGGAATCACCTGCTCATAACTGGGGAATCTCCCTTCAATGAGCCGTGAGGTCAGAGTGGTATGATTTAACTGAAATATAATTTGGTTTTGCACGCGCACGATACGCACATTTCCTTCGCCGCTGGAAAGCGCTTTCATTAATTCCCCTATGGTTTTAGCAGGAATGATGACTTCCAACTCTACTTCGTTCGGCATATTGAGTTTTCTTTCAATGAACGCGAGACGTTTTCCGTCGGTAGCGATAAAGCGTCCTGTGTCATTTTTCACGATGAACAATACACCGTTCAGAGCGTATCGCGCCTCGTCCCGAGAAACAGCAAAAGCAGTAAGGGCTAAGCACTGTTTTAAAATTTTTTGCTCGATCTCAAGTGATTGTTCTGAGGTGGGTTCTGGGAACTTAGGAAAGTCCTCTGATTCAAGTCCTGTTACTTTAAAAAAAGATCTTGCCGTCTTTATGTTTACGGCATTATTTTTCGCAACCATAACCTCAATTTCACCAGGTCCCAATTCCCTAATAATTTCAAAAAATTTTTTTGCAGGAATCGTGACAGTGCCCTCTTCTTCTACTTTTACAGAACATCTTGTTTGGATTCCTAACTCCAAGTCTGTCGCACTCACGATCAGCTCATCCAATCCGGCGGTTTGTATCAACATATTGTTTAAAATAGGCAAAGATGCTTTTTGTGAAACAGCTCCCAGTGTTGTTGAAACAGCTTTTAAGAAGTCTTCCTTTTCAACCCTGAAGTGCATTGTGATACTCCTTCCTCTATATAATTTAATGTCGTCGTGATCGTAGTAATCCTGTAGAAACTGTCGATATCGTCGTAACTCATTTTATATCAGTATCTTATGATTCTATAAGTTGTTGATAATTACGCGTTTCTTATCAACACTTTTAACTCTTCAATTGTTTGGTGTATTTTACCACCTTTTAATAGCAAGCGCTCGATTTTACTACATCCATGTATCACTGTGGCGTGTCCTCTTCCCCCAAAATACCCTCCTATTTCGGGGAGAGAATGGTCTGTCATTTGTCGGGCCAGATACATACCGATTTGCCTCGGGTAAGCGATTGACTTCGATCTTTTTTTTGCCTTCAAATCCGACGCTTTTAGTCGGAAGTAATCACATATCACCTTCTGAATCCGATCGATTGTGATATTCCCCCTTTCTTCTTGAAGAGTCTCTTTCAAAACTTCTCCTTCCACCGTCCTGACGTCTACCACACTCCCAGTTAATTGCGAGTACGCCACAACTCGAATCAACGCACCCTCTAGTTCCCGAATGTTTGATTTAATCTTATCAGCGATAAAATGGACTACTTCATCCGGGACCACAACCGTCTCGCGTTCCATCTTTTTCTTGAGAATCGCAACGCGTGTTTCAAAATCAGGCGGCTGGATATCTGCGACTAACCCCCAACCAAAACGAGAGATCAACCTGTCTTCTAATCCAGGGATTTCTTTGGGTGGACGATCACTCGAAACGATAATCTGTTTATGGGCGTCGTAAAGAGTGTTAAAAGTGTGAAAAAATTCTTCTTGTGTGGCTTCCTTGCCAGCTATGAAGTGGATATCATCGATAAGAAGGAGATCGGCGCTTCTAAATTTGACCCGAAACGCTTCTGTTGATCTCTTTTGAATTGCGGTGATTAGTTGATTCGTGAATTTTTCTCCCGAGATGTAAACAACCTTAGTAGAAGAGTTTTGCGTTAGCAGGTGATGGGCTACAGCCTGCAAAAGGTGAGTTTTTCCCAACCCTACATGGCCGTAGATAAATAATGGGTTGTAATTTCTTGCAGGCGCGTCACTTACAGCAAGAGCTGCAGCATGTGCGAAGCGATTCCCTGGACCAATGACAAAGTTTTCAAATGTATAACGATTGTTTAAACCAAGTTCCTGCGTGCGGGTGTCTGAAGGAGGATCGGCGAAGGCGTGGGAGGTGATAGGACGTTCAGAGAGAACATATTGGATTTCAGTGTTTGTATGTGTGAGCTCCTGGAGAACATTTTTTATCATCTCGTGGTAATGATCGCGCAGCCAGTCACCATAGAACTTGTCGGGCACCTCTAGATACAAGATACCGTTCTCCAGCTTCTGGTAGCGTGCGGGTTCAAGCCACGTTCTAAAACTTTGATCATTCACACGTTGTCTTATGTGCTGGAGAGCCAGAAACCAAAGGTCAGGTTGGGAGGTTTGAGTTGGTGTTTGAGGTGTCATGGACTTGTGAACGTGTATGTCACTTTATCAACTGGTTATTGACAGGTAATCTGAATAACTTTAAACATACATTTGAGAGTTCAGACGTGAATTTGTAAACATGTTCTAGACATGATATGAACAGACTTATTGTCGCGGAAAAACCATCTGGAGAGGTGTTTAGATGCATGTTTTTGCGAATTGGTTTTGTATGTCGTGAAGTTTTTTTGAGTGCGGAAATTATATCAAAAAAAATCGTTATGGCTAGAACTTTTTTGTTGTGCCGGATTGATGTAGGCAGCGCTTTTTTCATTATTGCTGGCGGGCAGTCTTGGATTTCGGTATTTTTTTTGTTATAATCGCTCGCGCTTGAGGTGAAAATGTGAGAAGAGATTGATATGAAGAGAACCTACCAACCGTCGAATCGGCGGAGAAAAAGCAAGCATGGCTTCCGAAAGCGGATGCGTACACGCTGGGGACGAGCAGTTTTAAAAAGGCGGCGTCGGAAAGGACGTTACCGTTTAATCGTAAGGTGAGCGGAACAGCCCGGAGCGACTTCTATCGTATGCGGATCGCGTTTTCCAAAAACAGCTCGTTTGAAGCGAAAGAGCGATTTTCAAGTCGTTTTCTCCAAAGGAAACGTTATTCGGAAAAATGTGATCGAGGTTCGCTATCTTGCGAATGAGAAGCTGAAGACAAGCCGGTTGGGGGTCATCGTAAGCAGGCGCGCTGCGAAACGAGCAAGCGCGCGGAACCGCTTGAAACGTCTTGCCCGAGAGTTTTTCCGATTAAACAACGCCCAGCTTAAGGGCCATTACGAGATCGTGGTTCGCTTCCTAAGAGCTGAGGATGTGGAACTCGAGAGTAGCGGTGTAGCAGAAACGCTGCGCACTTTGTTTAAAAGCGCGGAGCTTATATGAAAAAGATACTGCAAGCAACGATCCGTTGTTATCAAACTTTTCTGTCGCCCTGCTTTGGATTTCAGTGCCGGTTTGTCCCGTCGTGTTCCCGCTATGCAAGTGAATCGGTCGAGAGACACGGAGTGTTAAAAGGACTCATCAAAGCTTTTCTGCGGCTCGCGCGTTGTCATCCCCTTCACCCAGGCGGATACGACCCGGTCTCTCAATGAGTTCTGAAAAGCGCCTGCTTTTAGCGGTCGGCCTCACTTTATTGATCTTAATTGTTTACCCTGTCTATCTCCGCTGGATTACGCCGGAATCAATACCAAGCCGCACGAGTGCTGCGGTTCAAACACCCAACGGGTTAGGCGAGACAGCTGGTGTATTGGCTGGACCAGGCTCCGGCCTTTCCTTGCCCCAGCCTCCGGATATTTCCGAGCTACCAGTACGCGAAAAAAAGTTCTACGAGTTTTCTAACTCGCGCTTTGACGTTCAGTTCTCAGACCGTGGCGCGGTCATGACAAAGCTTCAAGTGAAAGGGTGGGACAAGAATGGAAACGGCGACGTCGACTTGATTCACCCTGCTCCACAGGAAGCCGCAAGCGTACAGCCGCGGAGCGAGGTTCATGAAGAAAGCACCATCTCCAAGGCTTTTCTCGTCACAATTCCAAACCAAGGAATTGACTTCAGCGATCTTACGTTTTCACTAGAGGCATTAAGTGAGCGTACAGGAGAGGTTCGCTTAGCCGCACAAGAAGCCGGCAGATGGCGGCTTGAGAAAAAATTCCAGTTTGACGAAAAAGAGCCGGTGGTTTGGTTTGAAACCGTCGCACAGAATTTGAGCGACCGCCCGCAACTTGCGGCGCTTGAAGTGACGTCGGATCTCAATATCGATTCCGCGAGTCGCCGCGACAACTACGAAGTCCAATCGTTCACAGCGTTCCCCGATAGGTTGGTTTCTGTGAAGCTCGATAAAATGGCGAAAAAAACCGTAATTTCGGAAGGCTCGGTCTTGTGGCAAGCCCTTGTGAGGAAATATTTTGGCATTTTTTTTCATCCGGACGAGCCAGCAACCCTGTCAAAATCTGAAGCGGATTCAAAGGACGCGAATGTGATGCGCGGGACGCTGCGTTTTTCGGCGCGAGAGGTTGCACCGGGCGAGACGTTAACGAGAAAATTCTTAGTTTATGCGGGCCCGCAAAATTACGCTGCCTTAAAGTCGTTTGATCGCGGCTTTGAGCGGGTTCTTTCCCAAGGTTTTTTTGGGGTGTTCAAGCTTTGGCTTTTGGTGGCGCTTCGTTGGGTACACAAGGTAACCGGAAATTATGGTTGGTCCATCATCCTGATCACGTGCGCGGTTAAGCTTCTGTTCACGCCATTTACGCATATGAGTTTCGAATCCATGCGTAAGATGCAAGCGCTCCAACCGAAAATCAAAGCGCTTCAGGAGCAGTACAAACAGGATCAGGCGAAACTTTCGAAGGAAACGATGGAGCTCTACAAACGCCACAAGGTGAACCCCATGGGGGGGTGTCTTCCGATGCTGCTTCAGATTCCGGTGTTCATCGCTTTCTATCAAGTTCTTGTTCAAACCGTAGAATTAAAAGGCGCGCCTTTCCTATTTTGGATTCGAGATCTTTCCGAACCGGATCGGCTTTGGGCGCTGCCGTTTTCGTTACCATTTTTGGGCGACGGCGTAAATGTGCTGCCGATCTTAATGCTCCTATCCATGGTTTGGCAGCAGCGGCTGACTCCTCAAGCAGGAACTCCGGAGCAGCAAAAGATCATGATGATCATGCCCGTCGTTTTCGGCTTTATTTTTTACAGCCTGCCCTCCGGCCTCGTCTTGTACTGGCTTGTCAATAACGTACTGTCCATTTTTCACCAGTTATTTATCAAAGGGAAAGCGCTTCCCCATCACGAGGAAGCGTAGAAACAGCGAAGCGCGTCGTTACGACGTGCGGCACATGCGCTGGACAAACCATGACCCGCGACCGTAAATACGATGCCATTGTAATTGGTGCAGGCCATGCCGGTACCGAAGCGGCGCTCGCGATTGCACGGACAGGCTATCAGGTGCTTTTCATGACGATGAATCGCGATATGATTTGCCAAATGTCGTGCAACCCCGCAATCGGAGGACTTGCCAAAGGGCAAATTGTTCGCGAGATTGATGCCCTAGGCGGCGAGATGGGTCTTGCGACTGATCAAACAGCGATTCAATATCGAATGCTCAATCGATCCAAAGGTCCGGCCGTTTGGGCGCCGCGCGCTCAGGCGGACAAGAAGCAGTATCGGTTGTACATGACAAAAGCTGTGGAGAGCGAACCGAATATCGATTTAAAAGAGGATCAAGCGGTGGCGCTGATTGTGAAAGATGGAAAAGCCATCGGCGTGCGGACCGCGGCGGAGCATGAATATTTTGGCCAGACCGTTGTGGTTACTACAGGAACCTTCATGCGCGGCCTGATTCACGTTGGTGAAGAAAAGTTCGTGGGCGGGAGACGGGGGGAACCTCCATCGATCGGACTATCCGACTCGTTGCGCGAGCTTGGATTTGAAGTCGTGCGGTTTAAAACGGGTACTCCCTGCCGCTTGAGAGATCGAAGCATCGATTTTTCTGTTTGCGAGGAACAGAAAGGCGACTTGGAACCAGAACCTTTTTCATTTCGGACAAAACGTTTAGAAGTCGATCAAATGTCTTGTTGGCTTACCTACACAAATGCCAAAACGCACGACATTATTCGAAAAAATCTACACCTTTCCCCTCTTTACGCCGGACGCATTAAAGGAATAGGCCCGCGGTATTGCCCTTCGATTGAAGACAAAGTCGTTAAATTTGCAGATAAGGAGAGGCACCAGATTTACTTGGAACCCGAAGGGCGCGACACAAACGAGATTTACGTCAACGGTCTTTCCACCAGCCTGCCCAAAGAGGTGCAGGTGGATTTTATTCATACGATCCCAGGGCTTGAACGCGCCGAAATCATCCGTTTCGGTTACGCAATCGAGTATGACTGTATGCCGCCAACTCAGCTTAAGCACTCTCTAGAAACGAAACGGATTGAAAATTTGCTCTTTGCCGGGCAGGTTAATTGCACATCAGGTTATGAAGAGGCCGCAGCGCAAGGCCTTATGGCGGGGCTGAATGTGATTAGAAAATTAAAAGGGCAAAAACCTTTTGTTCTCGATAGATGCGAAGCGTACATCGGAGTTCTAATTGACGATCTCGTGACACGCGGAACAAATGAACCGTACAGGATGTTTACGTCACGTGCGGAGTTTCGACTACTGCTGAGGCAAGACAATGCAGATAAACGTTTAATGAAGTTTGGATACGAGACGAGGCTGATTGACAAAGGGACATATTCAGAGATGGTGAAAAAGTATGAGAACGTAGAACAAGTCATCACCGCGTTGAAGAACACTCGTGTTTCTAATATCCCATTAGATAAATGGCTAAGACGAACCAATGAATCAATCAACACTTTGCCAAGGACCGATTTACAATTAGCTAATCACGATTACGCGCTAAAACGGACGATCGAATGGGATGTGAAATATGAGGGTTACGTACTCCGTCAGTTAGCTGAGGTAGAGAGGTTTAAGAGAATGGAAAAGCGGAGGATTCCTTGCAGCATTGACTATTCATTGATGAAAGGCATAAGCAGAGAGGCGCTTGAGAAGCTTGACAAAGTACGACCTATCTCGATTGGTCAAGCGTGTAGGATACCGGGGATTACGAGCTGCGATATTTCTGCACTTCTTATAGAAGTTGAGCGGCAAAGTCGTGTTTCACGTGAAACAAGCACTGCGCTAAGAAGCTGTCAGTAGTCTCATCCATTTTGTAGTGTTGATAATAGATTGTTTTTTGTGACGGCTTGGCTTTCTTCTTCATTGCATCTGATGCTAGCATGTAGTAAAAATGGTGTCAAACACAGGCGCGCGAGGGTTGCTGGTTTGTGCCCGACACCATTTTTTATATCAAGATTGCGGTAATTTTGCCGATTTCTTAACTGAGCTTTTGCAAAATGAGCCAAACCTCCTCCCCCTTGATGGGGGAGGACAAAGGTGGGGGTGACGACATCAGATAATCCCCCCGTCCTTCCGCCACACGTCTTGGCGGATCCGCCACGTCCTTTGGCGGAAACCTTCCCCCACAAGGGGGGAAGGTATTTTGCAAAGATTCAGTTCTTAACTTAGATGGATTTTCGGTGTCGCAGTTTCACGTGAAACGTGCGCATAATGGTTGCCGCCATGCATAGAATTTTCTCACTGTGTAACCAGAAAGGTGGAGTCGGGAAGACGACAACAGCCATCAATCTCGCTGTGTGTGTAGCTCAGGTTGGAAAAAAAGTACTGCTAATTGATCTCGATCCTCAGGGAAATACTACGAGCGGTCTTGGTTACGACAAGAATTCGGCCGAACAAACAATTTATGATGTATTAATTGATAGAATCAGAGTTTCACAAATTATTGTCAGAACAAGTATTGAAAATCTCGATCTGATCAAAGCAAATGGTGAGTTGAGCGGCGCGGAGGTTGAACTGGTCGGTATGTCTAATCGTGAGTTTTTGCTGAGGAATTGCTGCGCGGATGTGGTTGAAAAATATGAGTTTGTGTTCATCGACTGTCCACCCGGACTTGGGGTTTTAACTGTTAATGCGCTGGTGATGAGTGACGGGATCCTGATTCCTCTTCAATGTGAGTATTACGCGCTGGAAGGCTTAGGGCAGTTGCTTGAAACATATCGATTAGTGAAGAAGAATCTTAATCCAGGGCTGGAGTTAAGCGGCGTGATTCTCACGATGGCAGATTTTAGGACGAATTTAACACTACAGGTGATCGATGACGTTCGTAATCACTTTCAGGACATCGTGTTCCGTACGATCATTGCGCGCTCCATAAAAATCAGCGAAGCGCCGAGTTTCGGTAAGCCTGTAGTTCTTTATGACCCGAGTTGTAAGGGTTCTCTGTTGTACCGTGAGGCGGCAAATGAATTTTTGCAGCGCTGTTCATCTCCGTCGGTGCGATCTGGAACAGCCGGCGACAGTGGGAGAGGATCTGAGTTTAAAACTGGGTAACCGTTCAGGTACCCCTGCAACGTTATTCTGAGGCCCCTTCGCCGCCATCCTGAGCCCCGAAGGGGCGAAGGATCTCTGGCTCAGGGCAGGCTCCGGCCGAAGTCGCCAAAAGGCATCGGCGACCCGCCAAAGCGTTATGGCGGGAATCTCAAAAAACGAGATCCTTCGCGGAGTTTACTCTGAGTGCTACTCCGCTCAGGATGACGGGACTGAACGGTTACAAAACTGGTGGAGCAGTTCAGAATCAGATGGTTGGGTAAGGGACGGTGGAGAAAGAATGGAGATAAAGAAAAAAGTTTTGGGTAGGGGACTGAGCGCTTTGATTCCCGAAGGTTACATCAAGGCGATGGAAACGGAGAAAGAGGCTGCGCCTGAAACGGCTGAGTTGCCGGGCGCGCCGATTCGAGAGATTGAAATTTCGGCGATCCGCCCGAACCGGGAGCAGCCGCGGCACCGATTTCCGGAGGAGAAAATCGAAGAGCTTGCGGCATCCATTCGGGAGCAGGGGATTCTGCAGCCGGTCATTGTCAAAAAGGTGGATGGCGGATTTGAATTAATTGTTGGAGAACGACGTCTCAAAGCGGCTCAGCGCTGCGGCCTTGAGAAGATACCGGCTATCGTAAAGGATTTAGCAGAGGACAAATTGCTCGAATGGGCGCTTGTGGAAAATATCCAGCGGGAAGATTTAAATCCAATTGAAGAAGCGCAAGCTTATGTCAGGCTGATCGAGCAGCGCAATCTTTCACATGAAGAGATCGCAAGAAAAGTTGGTAAAGATCGCTCCACGATCGCAAATGCGATTCGGCTGTTGCGGCTTCCAAACGAAATTTTGGAGATCTTAATCGAGGGCAAGCTTCATGCAGGCCACGCTCGTGCGATACTTGCGCTCCCGTCACCTGAGCACCAGCGTCAGATGGCGCGGCGTATTGCGGAGGACCGCCTTTCCGTCCGACAGGTGGAGGAATTGGTCGGCCAGGGGATGGTGAGAAAGCGTCGAGCAAAGCGGGCGCGGACACTGGATCAGGATTTGATTGCGCTCGAGACAAAATTAGAACGAAAGCTCGGGACCCAAGTTCGAATTTTTCCAAAAAAGAACAATCAAGGAAGAATCGAGATCCGTTATTATTCACTCGACGATCTCGATCGCTTGCTTAATCTTCTTGGTATTTTTTCAGTCTGACCGGTATCAAGGGTTAGCGTCATAGTTGCCTCCTGAGCGCATGACGTAACTTAACACGTACCGGATGGAAAGAGGCGGAAAAAATGATCTGGATTTTATCAATCAGCGGAGCGGCTGTAGGAATTTGGATCATCCTCATCTACAATGGGATCGTACAACTCCACATTCGCGGGGCGAACGCGTGGGCGGATGTGGATGTTCAGCTGAAGCGCCGATATGATCTCATCCCGAATCTGGTGACGAGCGTTCAAGGATATGCTGCTCACGAGAAAAATGTTCTAATCCGGGTGACCCAAGCACGCGCACGTGCCGTGGATGCAGCGAGCCCTAAACAGAAAGAAGCGGCGGAAGGCATTTTGGCGGGTGAACTTAATGCGCTTTTTGCGGTGGCTGAAAATTACCCCCAGCTTCGGGCGAGCGAAAATTTTTTGAGTTTACAACAGTCGCTTACCGAGATCGAGGACGCTTTGCAAGGGGCGCGGCGCTACTATAATGCGGTCGTCAGAGATTACAATACGAAACTGGGCGTATTTCCAGATCAGCTCATTGCGAAGCTCGGCCGTTTTCAACCAAAAGAATTTTTCCAATTGGACTCGACCGAAGAAGCAAAAGCTCGGAAAGTTTCACTGCCCTAGAATCGAATGAGCCCAGGAGATCATAAAGCACGTAGCCGCACGGAGCGGCGTTTTTTTGCCTTCGCCCTATTTTTTTGCTTCGCAGCGATCGTGTTCCCTTGTGCGGTTCGAGGTTGGGAGATCGCGCAGTTTGATGCGCAGGTTTTGGTCCACGAAAACTCGCAAGCCACCGTTACTGAAACGATCGTAGCTAACTTCGGGGGCGAGCCTAGGCATGGGATCTACCGTGATATCCCTATCGACTACGTAGACCGATTTGGCCAGAATTTCAAAATGCGCGTCCGCGTCCAGGAAGTCACGGACGAAAATGGTAATTCCATTCCCTACAAGCTTGAATTTCCCGGCCGTTACGAGCGAGTTCGTATTGGAGATCCCGCCACGATTGTCAGCAGTATCAAAACCTACCGGATTGTTTACCTTGTAAGCCGGGGCGCAATCCGTTTTTTCCCGGATCACGACGAATGCTACTGGAATCTGACGGGAAACGAGTGGGCCGTTCCGATACGGAAAGCAACTGCGTCCATCGAGTTGCCATCGGGAGCAAGCAATATTCGCGTTGTAGCATTTATTGGCAGCTACGGTTCGACTGAACAGACAGAGGAAATTCAAGTACTTTCGAATCGTGTCACGTTGAACCCTGACCGAGCTCTTGCTCCATACGAGGGACTGACGGTGGCGGTGGCGTGGGCAAAAGGCGCGGTTTTCCCTCTGCCGGTGGGCGTTAGGTTGAAGATGTGGATTGAGGATAACTGGCTTTATGGTGTTCCGCTTGTCGTTTTATTTTTCATGCTGGGGCTCTGGTATTTGAAGGGACGCGATCCCCGACTTGGGAAATCGCTCGTGGTTCAATACGGACCGCCGGAGGGACTGACGCCAGCGGAAGTGGGAGCACTCGTAGATCAGCGCGTCGATCTCCGTGATGTCACATCGACCGTAATCGATCTGGCCGTGCGCGGTTATATGCGGATTGAACCGTGCGTTTCTTCTACCGATCCATCGAAAATTTCAGATTACAAATTCGTGAGCTTGAAGGATTGGAAAGGCAATACAGAACTTAAGCCCCATGAAAAAGAGATGCTCAAAGGAATTTTTGAGCAGCCGAAGACAACCAAGAACCTGTCCGCTTTGACACATGTATTTTATGAACACCTGGAGAGGATTCGAGAGGGTATTTACGAAGCTGTGATCAAAGCGCGCTTTCTTGACAGCCATCCTGAAGAACTGCGCGGGAGATATTTGTGGTATGCATTGGTCGTGGGAGTAGCCGTGTTCTTCGTAACGCTCTTTTTTTCCGCGCAGGCGCAGTACGTATCGCTTACGCCAGTCGTTATTTCTTCGGTAATGTCAGCTGCGATTGTTGCCCTTTTTGCCAAGGTGATGCCCAGGCGAACGATCAAAGGAGCCTACTTAGCACATCAAATTTTGGGATTTGAAGAGTTTCTTCGTCGGACAGACCGGGAAAGAATACGCGAGATGAAGGACCCTAGTTTGTTTGAGCGCTGCCTCCCTTACGCGTTAGCGTTTGGTGTAGCCAGCAAATGGATTCAAGCCTTCGATGGGCTCGGCGTGAAGCCGCCCGTCTGGTATGTCGGGACGTGGAATCAATTTTCGGTTCCGCAGTTTGGGCACGATTTAAACGGCGCTGTCTCGAGCATGGGTCAGTCATTTGCCGCACAGCCGCGTTCGAGCGGCGGTTCTTCCTCTTCTTGGGGAGGAAGTGGATTTGGCGGGGGCGGGGTCGGCGGAGGCGGATTTTCTGGCGGCGGCAGTGGCGGTGGCGGCGGTGGCGCTTGGTGACGACAGGGCTCACGCATCTAAATTTTTGCCCATCTTTAACTGGCGTTGTTTCATTGTGAGACCAAATTCTGCTTTATGACACCGACTTTTTTCCGATTGCGTAACTCTATGTCATTGTGGTAACGGGAACTTAAGATACGTAAGCTCTGCGGTGACAAAGGGTTGTGTTGGCAAATGAAGTCGAAGGCAATAGAGTCGCGAAATGTAGCTTTCAACAGGTCGTTTTTGGAGGAGTGCCAGAGCCTGGTTGAATGGGGCGGTCTCGAAAACCGCTTGGGTCCTTGTGGCCCACGTAGGTTCGAATCCTACCTCCTCCGACGGACAAACAATTCAAAATTAAAAATCTACAATGAAAAATCGTGTAAGATACAAAATCAATAAAGAAATATACGAGAAGTTGCAGCCGGCCAATAAACTTTCCAATAAACTTTCACAATAAACTTTCCCCTTTTCTTTTAAGGACGAGGGCTGTAGCATGACAGGTGAAACAAGGTGGCGATGAGGCGGTTTCGTGTCCAAAGACAGGGATTGCCTGATCCATGAACACAGTGCGGAGGGACTGAGAAGAACATGCAAACGAAACTTTATGTGGGGAATTTGAATTACAACGCAAGTGAAGAAGAGATTAAGACTCTCTTCTCAAAATGTGGAACGGTTCAAAGCGTTAGCATTATTACGGACCGTTACACGGGGCAATCCAAAGGTTTTGGTTTTGTGGAAATGTCGAGCAGCGAAGAAGCAGAAAAAGCGCTTGAGCTGAACGGTACCGACTTTTTGGGTCGAAACCTTAATGTTTCCGAAGCAAGACCTCAAGAACGCCGCCCGGAAGGAAGAAGAGGCGGTCGTGGACAATCGGGACACGGGCGGGGTGGTTTTGGCGGAGGTGGACGAAGAAACAAAGGGAGAAGTTGGTAACAAATCTCGGGGACGCGATACTCAATTTGATATAAGAAAGGGGACAGGTTTTGCTCAAACAAGCAAACCCGTCCCCTTTTTCATTCCTGGCACCTTTTCTTTTGAAGTGGGTATTGTGTTTCTGCACCAGTCCATTTAGGTGCCGAGAAGTCAAGGATAATTAAATGGCCCTTTCTGCATACTCGAATTTCGGACATTGAAAAAATCACAGTTTGTCAGTCTGTGAAGTATAAATGCAAGGGGGTGGAGACATGAATCGGTAAACCCTAAGCGAATGCGTACGAAAAGGAATCATCACCGAAGAACAATTTCAGAAAATCCTCGCTGTAGACCAAAAATCATCCTCTGCATCAGGAGAAAGTAAGCGCGGTCTCAATTACATCATGGCACTGTATTACTTTGGAGCCATGATCATTATTTTTGCCTTCACCTATTTTTTAGTGTCACAGTGGGAAACCTTATCGTCTTGGACTGTTTTAGGAATCGCTTTGGGTTTTCAAGCCCTTTGTTTCGGCATGGGGTACTATTTGCGGTACAAACTCCAATATCGAATCTCTGGGGGGCTTCTGACAACCGCAGCTGCATCTATCACCCCTTTGGCAATTTATTCCTTAGAAAGGATATTTGGAGTCTGGCCCGCTGACGCCAAGGGAATGGGTTATAGTGATTACTGGCGGTGGATTCGACCTTGTTGGGTTTATATGGAACTGGCGACCTTGATGGTTGCCTTTATTGCGCTTTATCGCGCGCGCTTTTCTTTGATCATGCTGGTCATCGGGCATACCTTATGGTTTCTTTCAATGGACATCGTGGGAATTATTTTGGGGACAAACACCAATTATGGCGAACCTTCTTGGGAAGCGCGAAGATGGGTCTCGATTGTCATCAGCGCTGCGATGATCGGGGTTGCCAAGCTGCTTAACCGAAGAACAAGAGAAGATTACAGCTTGTGGTTATTTATTTACGGGGGGTTGATCTTCATGACCGCTGGTGCATTTACTTGGTTGGATCACGAAGCAGGGGCGTTGATTTATCTTGCGACCCAGATAATGTTTATTGTTATGAGCGTCAAATGGCAACGAACGTCTTTAATGGTCTTTGGCGCGTTAGGCTTCTATATTTATTTGGCACATTTGGCTTACGACCTTTTCAAAAATTCCCCGTTTTTCCCCATCGCCTTGGCTTTGATCGGTCTGTTGATGATACTTGGGACAGTATCCTTCCAAAGACAGAGATTCCCCAAGATGGGGGACAATCGATTTACCGGCGACTGCGACAAAGGCTCTCCCTCTCCACGTTGACGGATTGTCAAATTTTGACAGAAGTTTGACACGTTCCCAAAAAATAGTCCTTTATTTTCAATAGGCTACGGAAATTCAATCAGACGGAGGCACAACATTTCCACCCAACTGCAAGACAGCTTCCGGACTCAGGTAGAGTGGGCCGCCAGGAATGCGGACAGAGGCAGCTTTAAAACCCAGTTGAGCTTTGTCACGGAGGTCGGTCCTGCGAATAAGTTCTGCAAATCTGAGGATACGACAAAAAAGGGGACAGGTTTGGTTGTTTGAGGAAATCCCGACCCCCTTTCCTTCCTTGTCTGGCGCTGTACTTTATTATGAAAAAGGAAATAACTTTAAATCAGAGTGCTTGGCAATCGTCTGAAAATCGCGATCCAAAGTAAATAAGCGGACACCATATTGGACCGCCAAGGCAGCAATCAACGCGTCAACAGTCGTGCAGCTTTTGCCCCCATTCACCACGGACCTGAAAATCCGTGCGGCGTTTAAATATGTTTTCTGATCTGGCTCGAGAATGGCAAGCCGTCCCATCAATGATCCAACGAGATGAAAGGATTTTTCGTTCTTAATCCCCTGGAGCACTTCCTGAAGAACGACGCCGGCGATAACCGTCTGGCCGGGAGAGCGGATCAATGACCCCACCATTGAATCAACGTCGGAGGTGCGGGGGCTTAAAAAAGCAATCCAAACGGAACTATCGACTAAAATCAAACCGGTTCCTCCGCATCGCTTTCAAGTTACCCTCCCACTCAACCGACCCCTTAAGCTTTAGAATTTTCTCCGCCTCCTTTTGCTGGATTAAACGCGCCAGCGCGTAATTGACGAGCTCCACCTTTTTGCTGAGACCGGTGAGCTTACGCGCTTTTCGAACCAGATCGTCTTTAAGATCAACTACGGTGCGAGACATGTATTCACCCTCCCTTCGAACCATAAAAAGCCTATCACAAAATGATATCAAATTCAACTATTTTGATATATCCTATTTTGATATATCCTGAACTAAGGTGAATTAAGCGGCGCAGGATTGATAAAACTCCGCGATCGTCTTGACCACATATTCCATTTGCTCCTCTGAAAGCTCGGGGTAGGTGGGAAGGGCTAACGTTTCCTCTGCGGCTTTTTCGCTTTCTGGAAAAGCGCCCTTTTTGTGGCCAAGGTGCGAGAAGCATTTCTGATAAGGCAGCGGACAGGGGTAGTAAATTTCGCAGCCAACGCCTTTTTCGTTGAGAAAGCGAGCGAGTGCATTCCGGTTTATTGCCCGGATCACGTACTGATGAAAGGTGTGTCGGTCACGGACTCTTGCCGGCAAGGTGACGGCGGCCCCGATGAGGCCCGCGGCTTCAAAAAGACGGTTGTAAGTTTGTGCGTTTTCATTTCTTTTTGCAATCCAGAGGTCTAAGTATTTTAGTTTCACCCTGATGATCGCAGCCTGTAAAGCATCAAGTCGAAAGTTCCCACCGAGCCAATCATGATTGTACTTGGTCCGAGCGCCGTGCATTCTCAGCGCCTTGAGCCTTTCGTGACGTTTCTCGTCATTTGTGAGCACCATTCCACCGTCTCCAAATCCACCAAGATTTTTTGCGGGAAAGAAGGACAGACAGCCGTAATGGCCGATGGATCCTGCACGTCTCGCGCCGTCTTCGGCGCCAAGCGCCTGAGCAGCGTCTTCAATGACGATGAGTCCGTGTGCCTGCGTAATTTTTTGGATCGCACCCATCTCTGCCATTTGGCCGAACAAATGAACCGGAATGATCGCCTTCGTTTTGGAGGTGATATTTTCCTCCAGTTGTTCAGGATCTAGGTTGTACGTAACGGGGTCGATGTCAACGAAAACGGGTTTTGCGCCCACCCTTGCGATGGAGCCTGCTGTTGCGAAGAAAGAATAAGCGCTTGTAATGACTTCGTCACCCGCTCCTATTTCTTCGTTCAACAGCGAAATTAATAGGGCGTCTGTTCCAGAAGACACACCGCATGCGAACCGACTCTGCGAATAGACTGCAATTGCATCTTCGCATTCCTGGACTTTTGGGCCGAGGATAAACTGCTGCTCAGCCAGCACTTCTTCGACCGCTTGATCCACTTCATTTTTGATGGACTGGTACTGAGCTTTGAGGTCCAAGAGCGGCACTTTGAGCATGACACGAGTCCCCATGGTTGAGTCCCCAGAATCTTAAGGGTAGGAACATAAACCGGAACTTAAGATAAGGCAAGCGGAAAATCTGGCGGCTCTTTAAGCTCCGCCTTTTTTGTGGTATCCTACGCCTCATGTCTTACCTTGTTTTTGCTCGGAAATTCAGGCCTCAGACTTTTGACGACGTGATCGGGCAAGAGCCGATCGTTACGACTCTAAAAAACGCGATCTTGAAAAACCGGGTAGCACAAAGTTTTTTATTTACGGGCTCCCGCGGTGTCGGAAAAACGTCTACGGCGCGAATTTTGGCTAAGGCACTCAATTGTGAAAAAGGTCCGACCCCCACGCCGTGCAACCAGTGTTCGATCTGTGAGGAAATTACAGAGGGAAGCAGTCTTGATATTTTGGAAATCGACGGCGCTTCCAACCGCGGGATCGATGAAATCCGCGCTTTGCGCGACGGCGTTAAATTTAAACCGACACGCGGACGGTACAAGATTTACATTATTGATGAGGTTCATATGTTGACGGGCGAGGCCTTTAACGCGCTCCTCAAAACACTAGAAGAGCCGCCGGAACATGTGAAGTTCATCTTCGCGACCACAGAAGCGCACAAGGTTCCACTCACAATTCTTTCGCGTTGCCAGCGGTACAATTTCAGACGAATCCCGGCCGCCCTAATGATCCAGACGCTCAGAGAAGTGGCTAACAAAGAGAAGCTCAAAGTCAAAGACGACGTCTTGTTCTTGATTGCCAAGCATTCGGAGGGCAGTCTTCGGGACGGAGAAAGTCTTTTGGATCAGCTTGCAAGTTACGGAGACGGAGAGGTCGCTGCGGAGGATGTGGCGTTTACGCTGGGCCTTACGGGTGACGATGTTTATTTTTTACTTTTGGGCGCGCTCAAAGCGCGGGACGGGAAAAAAGTGCTGGCGACGGTTGGGAAGGTGATCGAGGCAGGAAAAGATTTGGTTCAGTTCTCGCGCGGGCTCCTTGAAATTTTTCGTGACCTTCTCGTTTCTCAAGTGGGAAAGCCGAGCGACGAACTTGTGGAAGGAACAGCAGAGCGGATTGCGGAGATCAAGCAGTTTCAGAGCGCGTTTTCGCCCGAAGAACTTTTGTTTTCCGTTACCTTGCTTCAGCAGCTGCTGCGGGAGATCCGCTGGTCGAGTACACCGCGGTTTTTAATTGAAATGTGCCTTTTAAAAATTACGAACCGTTCAAACCTTCGGCCGCTTGATGATATTCTGAAGGAATTAAAATCACTTGAAAAAACGATCCCGCAAAAGAGCGGTGCTCCTGAGAGAGGCCCAAGGCCGACCGAAGCCCGCCTGCCCGCTCCGCCCGCGGAGCGAGGCGAGCCTGCGAGGCAGGGACCCCGAACGGGATCTTTATCTCCTACCCATTTAAAGAGTATCGAAGGTGGATCAGACCTTAAAGCGGCGGCTGATCAAGATGATGTAAAGGTGTCTCAACCGCGTGGGAAAAAAGAAGATTTGACCGGGCAAATCCTAGGTGAAACTGCAAGCATGGTTCAACACTCACCGTCGCAGGTTGCCGGAGGGGCCCGTACGGACGACACGAGCACTTCCGGATCGCAGAAATTTGATACGGTTACGCTCAACGAAGTGGGTCGTGTGTGGCCCGATTTGCTTGAGCGCGTGAAGGCAGTCAAGATGTCCTGCGGCACTTTTCTTGCAGAGGCGGAGGCCGTGGATGTGATGGAGGGAATCGTGGTATTCGGTCTCCCCGGCGAATTCAAGTTTCATCAGGAGGCGCTTGAGAAACAAGATAATAGGGAGCTCGTCCGCTTAACTCTCTCTTCGCTTCTGGGTCGCAACGTCGGCGTCTCGTTTGTTGTGACGGAAGCAATAGGTGACGTCGAGGTGAAAAAACCTAAACCCGAAAGTGCAAACCCGAAAGGATCGGAAATCATCTCGTCGGCGCTTGATATTTTTGAGGGAAGCAGGATCGTCCGGCTCGAATAGCACAGGGCCATGTCCTTTCCGTCTCCAAAACGGGGTAGCGAATCAAATCCATGGCGCAGATTTATTCTGATCGTCTCGAAAAGTTGATGAAGTCCTTCACTCAATTTCCCGGCATTGGCGCGAAGTCAGCAGAGCGTATGGTGCTTCATCTTCTGAAACAGGACCGAGTGCGGGTAGAAGAGATGGCGCGGCTGATGGCTGAAGCGCGAGCGAACACGTTTTTTTGTGAACGATGCAACAACTTGACCGAGAAGAAAATTTGCCACATTTGTGAGGACGACTCGCGAGACCGTTCCACTATTTGTGTCGTGGAGGAGCCAAAAGATGTGGCGTCTGTCGAGCGTTCCGGCGCTTTTCGTGGCGTGTACTATGTATTGCTCGGCGCGCTTTCACCGCTTGACGGGATTGGGCCGAGAGAACTCAGACTTGATCGCTTGATCAAACATGTTGGCAAAAGTGGAGTCAAAGAAGTGATTTTGGCAACGAATCCTAACGCCGAAGGCGAGGCCACGGCGATGTATCTCGTTGAAGCGTTCAAGCCGCTTGGAGTCAAAACGACTCGCATTGCGCAAGGCGTTCCGGTTGGCAGCCACATTGAATATGTGGATCAAGTGACGCTGCAACGCGCGCTGGAAGGAAGAACAGCGGTTTAGTCTCAATGAAATCGTTGTGGCGGGATTCGGAGGTTCGTGGCAAAGACACCCTCGATCAACTCGTTTACCGCTCGAGACTCATCGGACGTGAGTCCAAGCTTTGCGTCTGGGGCGGTGGCAACACATCTACCAAACGAACCGAGCGTGATCACCTGGGACGAGAAGTGCGTGTTTTGTGGGTGAAAGGCTCCGGATCCGACCTCAAGGCAAGCGAACGCAAGCACTTTTCCCCATTGAAACTCGACGATTTGCTCCCACTCCTCAAGCGCACGCATATGAGCGATGAAAAAATGGTAGACCTTCTCATGCGTTCGCTCCTCGACCCGAAAGCTCCGAGACCCTCAATCGAAGCACTTCTTCATGCCTTTCTTCCACTCGAGGACATCGACCATTCGCACGCAGATTCGATTCTTGCGCTAACGAATACGGCGCGAGGCCGCCAGATTGCAAAAGCAATCTACGGCGACACTTTCATTTGGATTCCTTACGTGAAACCTGGTTTCACACTCTCGAAGAAATTGTACGAAGCGTACCAGAAAAATAACCGAGCGCAGGGGGCGATTCTTGAAAAACACGGCCTCATCACTTGGGGAAGCTCGTCAAAGGAAAGTTACCATCGAATGATCAACGCTGTTTCACGCGCCGAACGTTACATCAACGCTAGAGCGGGGGCCAAAAAACCGTTTGGCCGCGTGGTTCGTACTACGCTTTCTCGTGCAAAGACGGAAGACTGGCTTTGGGCGTTTCTGCCCGTGATTCGAAAAGCAGTGAGCAGAAATAAACGGATGGTGCTTCACGTCGTCAGAAACGCCGCGGCGCTTGAGTTCGTGAATGCGAAGGCTGCTCCGCATATTTCACAAGAGGGCCCTGCGACACCGGATCATATGCTCCGGACGAAGCATGTTCCGCTTTTTGTACGAACGCTAAACGTTCGGAGTCTTACCGTACATGCGCTTGTAGCACAAATCGAGTCCTTCGCAGCCGCACATAGGCGGTATTTTCTTAAGCATCGAAGACGCGGGATGGAGATGATCGACCCCTATCCGCGTGTGATCCTCGTGCCGGGGATTGGTCTCGTCACAACAGGCAAGGACAAAGATGCCGCGATTCAGTGTGCAGAGGTGTATGAGCATTCCATCGCGACGATGCGCGGCGCTCAAGCAATCGATCGATACCGGTCGCTTCCGCCGGCGCGCGCGTTTGAGATCGAATATTGGCCGCTTGAGCTCTACAAATTGAGCTTAGCGCCGCCCGAAAAATTATTGGCTGGAAGAATCGCGCTCGTAACGGGTGCGGCGGGTGCCATTGGGCGTGCGATTTCAGAGCGGCTGGCCCGCGAAGGTGCTCATCTTGTAGTTTGTGATCTGAACGCGAGGGAAACCCAGGCGTTTGCGGAAGAACTCTGTCGAAAATTTGGTGCTGGACGGGCAGTCGGCCTCCGGATGGACGTCACGCGCGAAGCAGAAGTCGAGCGCGCGTTTTCGGAAGCAGTACTTACGTTCGGCGGACTCGATATCGTCGTTTTCAATGCGGGAGTCGCTCACATTGCTTCAGTGGAGGCGCTTTCCCTTCGTGCGTGGGAGCAGAATCTTGGTGTCAACGCTACAGGACACTTTTTGGTGGCGCGCGAGGCGATGAAGATTTTTCGGCGTCAAGAGCTTGGTGGTAATTTAATTTTCATTACCACCAAAAATGTGCTGGCGCCGGGAAAGGATTTTGGGGCGTACAGCGCTTCGAAGTCCGCCGAAGCACAGCTTGCGCGGATCTGCGCGATTGAAGGAGGCGAAATCGGTGTGCGCTCGAACATGGTGAATCCAGACGGCGTTTTCGACGGCTCGGGACTCTGGTCGCGCGAGGTCCGCGTGAATCGGGCGCGCTCGTACGGAATTCCAGCGGAGGACCTTGAGGAATTTTATCGCAACCGGAACTTGCTCAAAACACGAGTGCATCCGGAAGACGTGGCCAATACGGCGGCGTTCCTCGCTTCAGATGAATCGGCAAAGACCACAGGTTGCATTCTCACGGTCGACGGCGGCGTGAAAGAGGCATTTCCTCGTTAGAAAGCAGTGATAAAGGCCGATATAATAAGAATAATTTGAGACAAAAGATACGACAGCAGAATTGGTCACACGGATCTACATCCTATGACGAAGCTGAAGAATTTGACACACAGTTCTGGAGAAAAGCTGGCGTTCAAGCTCGGTGGGAAGCAACTTGGAAGATGGTAGTGGATCGGCAAAAGATGCGAGGGGAAGGGGGTCGTCAGCTGAGATTGCGAAGAAACGTTCAGCACGTCAGACGTGCAAAGGTATTGCACGCAGAAACTTAGCATAAGAGAATTTGTCCGATATTTGGTAAGTGCTGTTGATTTTGAGATCTATCCCCCGGTAGTTTCCGTCTGCCGCTTTGCGGCAGGACGGAGCCGTCCTTCGGCTTCGCCGAAGGCGGGCAATGGTCATTGACAAGAAATTCATTCCCCGGTAGCTCAATGGTGGAGCATTCCCCGCCGGAGGCGGGTCCGCCTCCGGCGGAGGCTGTTAGCAAATAAAAGATGTTTTACGTTTATGTGCTAAGAAGTCTAAGAAATAAGAAGCGTTACGTGGGCTTTACTTCTAAAGATCCCCAAGTCAGGCTCCGGGAACATAATTCCGGAGGGAACAATTGGACGAGGCAGAATGCGCCTCACGAACTCGTTCACCAGGAATCTTTTCAGGACGAACAAGAGGCGCGAAGAAGGGAGAAGTTCTTAAAGTCTGGCCAGGGACGCAAGCGGCTGGACGAGACGTTGTTAAGTTA
>MHFT01000085.1:10376-23780 GCA_001804315.1 Omnitrophica bacterium RIFCSPLOWO2_12_FULL_50_11 | reverse complement strand
TTGCCTGGTTTGCCGCCTCAGAATGACGGTGGCAAGAACGCTTCGGCAACACCTGGATCACTCTCTCAGGATGACAGTACTCCCTTTCTTAAAGTCACGATCACTCAAGACCCTACCAAACTCACTCCCCACCTTTCTATTACTGCTGAAGAGAAAGAATCTAACCTCCTCTTCACCATTGACACTAACTATGCCCGTTTCATTGATCATGGGGAGCTAAGCCTTTATGATGACCGTTACCACGTGATCACCACCACCTACTTCTCCAAACCCCTTCCTTCCCAATACACCATTCCTCGTTCCACCTTCCAAGACCATCACAAGACCATTTACTACCAGCTCTCGGTCTATGACCCTGAAGGTCATGAGGATAGGACTGGTGTCGGCAGGCTGGAAATCAGTTCGCTCTAACGTCTCCTCACTGTTGAGGTGCGGTTTGGTTGTTAACACAGTCGCAGCGGAAGCGCGTTTTTGGTAAAATAACGCTGAGCGTACTCATTTGATGATACATTCCGTACAACAAAACGCTTCAGATCAAAAGAATCTCCCCATTCTTCTCCTTGAATACTTGCTTCTGCGCCTCGTTGGCGCGTTGATTCGGCTCTTGCCATTTTCGGTTGGCATGGCCGCAGCTCGATGGGTGGGCCGATTGCTTTACGTCCTTCTCGCCAGATACCGGACGATTGCACTTGAGAATCTACGTGCTGCTTTTGGCGATGAGAAAACAGCCTCTGAGGTTAAAAAAATTGCCGTCCAATCGTTTAAACACTTGGCAGTTTTTGGTCTTGAGTTTATTTGGATTCCGAAGATGACAAAGCACCTCGATCGCTACCTTTTAGTAGAGGGAGCTGACCGACTTTGGAATGCGCTTAACGCTAAAAACGGAGTTGTTTTGATCGTTTCACATTTTGGAAATTGGGAGTGGATGGCGGTCGGCACGGGCGCCGAGGGATTTCCGATGCATGCGGTGGCACGACCGCTTCGGAACCCATTTGTGTACGACTACGTGAAAAAGCTGCGTGGGATCACAGGCTTAAAAAGTGTCGACAAGAAAGGGGCAGTGCGTCAGGCGGTGAAACTCATTAAAAAGAATCAGGTCCTTTGTGTGCTCATTGATCAGCACGAACGGCAAGGTTCTGTGCGCGTTCCTTTTTTTGGGCGCGAGGCTTTAACGCCGACACTTCCCGCTATTTTGGCGCTCAGACGAAGTGCTGTTGTCATGCCCTTATTTTTTTACCGAGAGAAACATCCGCCTTCGCGGATGATTTTTTACGACCCCTTTCCTGTGATTGAAACCGGTGATTACAAACGAGACGTGTTTGAGAATACGAAACAGTACGTCCAGTTCATCGAGGGAGAAATTCGTAAACGACCCGGCGATTGGTTGTGGATGCACCGTCGCTGGCGGTAAGCCTTGACCGTATTGTCGTAACTGATTAAGCTACACACTCGATGCGACTCGAAAGTTTTCTGGCCCAGTCGGGATTGGCAAGCAGGCGGCACGTCTCGGACGTTTTGGAAGAAGGCAGGGTCAAGGTGAATGACGAGGTCGTCCGGATCCCTTCCTACCCCATTTTTCCGGATAAGGACAAGGTGACCGTCGATAGCCGGCCGGTGGCCGTTCCCCAAAAAAGGCTGTACTTCATGATCAATAAACCAAAGGGCGTTATCACAACGGCAAAAGATACCCATGGCCGCAGAACCGTCATGGATTTTTTTAAAGACGTTCGTGTCCGACTGTATCCAGTGGGCCGGCTTGATCAAGATACGACCGGTCTGCTGCTTGTGACGAATGACGGTACGTTAACCAACCGGCTCACCCACCCACGTTACGGGGTTCGGAAAGTGTATGATGCCTTATTGAATCAGGAGATTTCAGAGACTCAAACGAAGCAGTTAGAAAGCGGTGTCATCGTTGAAGGGAGGCGGACCGCTCGTTGCCGTATGAAGATTCTGAGTACACGTGGCGGAAGGAGCAAGGTTGAGGTCGAGCTTCACGAAGGACGAAAGCGGCAAATCCGGCAGATGTTTGAAACGATTGGGTTTCGGGTGATCCATCTTCACCGAAAACGCTACGGACCTCTCACGTTACAGGGACTCAAGACTGGCGAGCGCCGAGAATTGCATGAGTCGGAGGTTGCTGCGCTTCATCAAGTTGCGACGGGCGAGCGGAGTACCTTTCACGACCGGCGGACTCAGAGTCACAGACCGAGACAGCCGCACGGCTTTGGGCAGAGTAGGCAGGAGCCGTTCCTCAATCGCAGTAGGCGGTCGTAAGGCAGGCGCGCGATGGAACGAAAACGTCGAAGCATTGCTAAGACACTTAGTTACCGTGTCTTCTCAACGTTGTTGATGATGACGGTCTTCTGGATTCTGACCGGTAGACTCCTCTTAGCTCTCCAGGTGGCTTTCATTGACATGATCGTCAAAATCATAGGTTACTATTTCCACGAGCGCCTTTGGAATCGGATTCCGTATGGGCGGGTGAAACCGCCTGAGTATCAGATTTAGAGGAATCAGAGGTCAGAAATCAGAAGTCAGAAGACAGAAGACAGAGGTCAGAGGTCAGAAATCAGAAGACAGAAGTCAGAGGTAAGAAGTGAGAGGAAAGACAAGAGCAGCCAGAGAACCCGCTCGACCGATCCTTCGTTTTAAACCTTTCCAAAGGCTTGTTTCATTTTTTTCATTTTGCGGCCTTCTATAATTTCTGATATCTGACATTTGTTTTCCGACGTCTGACTTCTGATTTCTGACCTCTGACCTCTGTCTTCTGATTTCTGACTTCTCTCATCACCGACGGGAGTAGGACACATACGCTTCAGGGCCTTCCCAGACGACGACTTCGGCGAGCTTTGCGTTTTGCCTGATTTCAGGTCTGTCGAGCGCCTCAAAAAACCACTGCGCGACATTTTCTGAAGTGGGATTAACTTTGTCAAAGGGCGGAATTTCATTCATGTATTGGTGGTCGAACCGAGCGCCGAGTGCGCGGATGGCTTTTTGAACGTGTACGTAGTCGATCCCGATCGATTCGTGATCCAATTTCTGACACAAAAACTTTGCTTCTACTTTCCAAGAGTGACCGTGCAGCGGTTCTGGAGCGCCTTTATATTCGCGTAAGTTGTGCGCCGCCTCAAAACGCGTCTCGACGCGGATCGTGAACTGTTCTGGCATGAAAGGTAATCCTCCGGGGATGGACAAACCAGATAAGGTATTGTAAACTATTTTGTCTTGTTCGCAAAGAGTACGGTTCAGCGTGTGCGGGAAGGAGCTAAGTCATGGCGACACAAGTATTTACCGACGCGAACTTTCGGTCTGAAGTTTTGGATTCCAAGCAACCGGTTTTGGTAGATCTCTGGGCGGAGTGGTGTGGTCCTTGCCGAATGGTCGGACCCATTGTGGAAAAGATAGCGGAGGAATACGCGGGCAGACTGAAAGTGGGCAAGCTCAACGTGGATGAGAATTCCGAAATACCGCAGCAATACGGAGTACAGGGAATTCCGACTTTGATTCTGTTTAAGGAAGGTAAAGACGTACAGCGAATCGTTGGATTTCAGCCTGAGGACAAACTAAAAAGCCGGATTGATTCATTTCTAGCTGGGTCACGTTGACGACGCAAATGACAGTAGCGGTGAACGGGGAAAAGATTTTTTTGGGGACAAATGGGTATCCGCTCCAATCGGCGGCCGTTTACGGCCCGATCCATTCGCGCCGATATGGCTATTCACTTGGAATTAATCCGTTGCCGATAAGTTACAAATTTTGTGACTTCGATTGCGTGTACTGCCAATACGGTTGGACGCCGCGTCCGGGAAGTGAAGTGCAGAGGACCGAGGAACGGTTGAAATCTGCAAACGAGCTTCTTTCTGAAGTCGAGCGCATATTTCAAGAGTTAACGGCGGCTCAAACGCCGGTCGACATGATCACAATTGCAGGAAATGGTGAGCCAACGCTTCACCCGGATTTTTTGAAATTCGTGAAAGGCCTTGTGCGACTTAGAGGCGAATATTTTCCAGGCAAACGAATTGGGATTCTATCCGATGCGTCGCAGTGCCACCGACCTCAGATTCGGGAAGCGCTCCAAGGATTGGAAGAACGTTGTATGAAGTTAGACGCCGGCGATCCCAAGACGATTGAACAAATCAATAGACCTGCGGGTGGGTTTAACCTCAAAAGAACAATTGAAGCGTTGAAGTCGCTAGACAATGTCACAATCCAGAGCATGTTTGTGCAGGGAACTTGTGACAATACGCAAGCCGAGCAGGTGGATCGGTGGGTAAACGCCGTAGGCGAAATACAACCGATTTCGGTTCAAATTTACACGATCGACCGACCTCCAGCAGATTCAAGAATCAGACCAGTTCCAATGGCAAGGTTACATGAAGTTGCCGAGATTTGTGAGCGAGTAGCTGGAGTGCCAACAGAGGTGTTTGAATAAAAGGGGATCAAAGGACGATGACAACCATGATGACGCAGGGAAAATTTAACGGACTCATGAAATTAGCCAATCAAAAAGGTCAAATCGCGGCTGCGGCCATGGATCAACGTGGTTCGCTTAGGAAAGCCATTGCGAAAGCAGGAGGGGTTGATCCGTCACGGGTAACCGCTGGACAAATGGAAGAGTTCAAAGTGGCGGTTTCAAAAGCTTTGACGCCTTATGCTTCTGCTATTTTACTCGATCCAGAATTTGGTTTGCCGGCTCTTCGAGCACGTGCCAAAAACGCCGGTGTTCTGCTCGCCTACGAATCAACCGGTTACGATCAAACGGAGCCAGGACGTATGCCGTCTTTAATCGAAGGCGAATCTGCGGCGAGCCTCAAAGCCAAAGGAGCCGATGCAATTAAGATTCTCCTGTACTACACGCCGGAGGAAGAGGAGGAGATTAATGAACGAAAATATGACTGGGTAGCACAGATCGGGGCGGAATGTGAATCGCGTGACATTCCTTTCTTTTTAGAATTTGTTGGCTACGATCCACTCGGGGGCGATGAAAAAGGACTCGGATACGCGAAACGAAAACCCATGATCGTGAGAGAAAGTATCCGGATGTTTTCAAGGGCAGAGTACAAAGTCGATGTTTTAAAAGTGGAAATTCCGGTCAATATGGCATTTGTCAAAGGTGCGAGGTCCAATCAAACGGGGCAAGTTGCTTACACGCGCGGGGAGGCAAAGCAGTGCTTCCGTGAAGCCGCAGCAGTAGCGCTCAAACCTTTCATTTATTTGAGCGCGGGTGTGGACGACGACGTATTTCGCGAAAGCCTCGAACTTGCCATCGAAGCTCGATCGAGCTGGGCGGGTGTTTTGTGCGGCCGTGCAACTTGGAAGGAAGGGATCCCCCTGTACGCGAGAGGGGGTGTTGCTGCGCTCGACGCTTGGCTTCTCGATCGCGGTGTCAAAAATATCCAGGCTTTGAATCAGATCATCGAACGCAGCGCTCATCCGTGGTGGGACATGTACGGAGGACGCGACCAAATCCAGCTTTCATGATCCCCCGCCAACTCTGTCGGTGGAGCACAGCGTCAGTTGTTCAAGGCATTGAGACAACGAGAAAATATTTGCCGTTATTTTCTATGAAAGTTGGTGGGGGATGAAGCGACGTAAACTTGGCCGCACAGGACTCGAGGTTTCGGAACTTGGCTTCGGTGCTTGGGCGATCGGAGGGGCGAGTTACGGGCCTACCGACGATCGCGAATCGCTTCGAGCTCTTGAGTACGCTTTTGATCAAGGCCTTAACTTTTTCGATACCGCGGACACGTACGGCCACGGCCACAGCGAGGAGCTGATCGGCCAGGCTTTCAAAGCATCTTCCAAACGCCGTCAGGTTTTGATTGCCACTAAAGTGGGGTGGGATTTTTATCATGGCGGCGATCGGCAAAACTTTGATGCGGACTACATTCGATTTGCCTGCGGCGAGTCACTCAAACGATTGAAAACGGACTGCGTGGATCTTTACCAACTTCACAATCCAACACTGGAAACAATCGAAGATGGCAAAGTTTTCAGAGTCCTCGACGAGTTAAAAAAGGAAGGAAAGATGCGCTTTTGGGGCGTCTCAATCCATTTGGTCGAAGAAGGAGTTGCCGTCATTGGCGAAGGATCATCGAGCACAGTTCAAGCGGTGTACAATTTACTCGACCAGCGGATTCGGTCCGAATTAATGCCGCTCTGCGAAAAACATAATATTGGATTAATCGTACGCGAGCCGCTGGCCTGTGGGTTATTAACCGGAACATACACTGCTGAAAGCCGTTTTGTGAAAACGGACCATCGAAATCGTTGGAGCTCCGAAAAGCTCGAGACGGATTTTAGGAAAATCGAACGGATGAGGGGCGTGTTTGACGAAGGACGGGTGCCGTTAAAACAAGCAGCGATTGAGTTTGTACTCGATGAGAGAGCGGTGTCGGTTGTGATTCCGGGGATTAAGACCATCGCTCACGTTCAAGATCATTTGCGTGCCGTCCGAGAGCCGAAACTCGAGCCTCAAGAAATTGATCAGATGAAGTCGCTGTTTCAAGAGGATGAACTGTTTCAAATCGGTCTTTACCGCAATTGACGAAGTGGGAAATGAAAATTTCCCACTTCGTCATCCTGAGCCCCGCCAAAGGCGGGGCGAAGGATCCCGTTCGGGATTCTTCGGCCCGCTGCGCAGGCCTCAGAATGACGATTGCCGATTTTTGAGGCACGGTTCTGTACCGAACCAGTACCGCGATCCAGAGGATGGCGATGCCAACAAACGGTGCCAGGCACCTTATCGCATAGAGCCAAACATCATGTTTAGCGATGTAATTCGCGATATGAATCAGGATTCAACACGAATCGCTCAAGAGTGGTGTGCGGAGAAAAAAAAGATCGGCATCATCCAGGTTTTATTTAGGATGGCAACGGGATTTCTCGGCATCTATTTTGTACAAGGTGGGTTGCGCCGTGGGTTCGATGGGTTCCGGGATGCTGTCAACCGTGCTCTGTTTGAACTTTTCTGTTACGCGAAGTATTGGGAATTGATCGAACAAGAGAAAGGGCGGATGTAATGGTGGTACGGAGTGTTACGATTTGCGTGGCATGTTTAATTTTCTGTGCGCTGTCAACTTTTGCAGAGACTGATATGAAAAGACGCGAAGGTTTTGACCCCTTAAACATTCAAAACGCGTTGGCGAATGCTGGTTATTACACAGCTTCGGTCGACGGAATTATGGGTCAAAGAACTCGTGCCGCAATCCGCGCGTTTCAAGAAGCAAATCATTTAAAAGTGGACGGGATTTGCGGTCCCGAGACGTGGCACGAGCTCAGGGCGTTTCTAGATGTAGAACCCGAGGCGATTCGGGAAATCATGGCGAAAGATACGGTTGCGCTCGAATGGATGCAACCGGTGAACCGCGAGTTGAGTAAAGACGAGCTGAAGCAAAAGTTGGTGCCGTGATCCCATCACCTGATGTCTTGCCGCGGAGCGGCAATCTCGGCTTACGCCGAGGCGCCTTCGGCGCTACAGCAGGTGATGGGATGAAGTCCTCCTCAAGCATGAAGCGATTGCGTACCACTCAAGTTTCCGCAGGCGGGGTTGTTTTCAAGCGGCATGATTCGATCATCACCGTATGCCTCGTTGGGCGGCGGCGACAAGACGATCTCATTTGGTGTCTTCCAAAAGGACACGTAGAAAAAGGGGAAAAATTTGCGGACGCGGCGCTTCGAGAGGTGCGGGAAGAGACGGGAATCTCAGGGTCTCTTTTAGGCCCGATTAATAAGATTGGGTACCAGTTTTACGACGCAGAAATAAAGAAAACGGTTTCTAAAACCGTTCATTTTTTTCTCATTCGTTACCTCCGTGGAAATCTTGACGATCATGATGACGAAGTCGAGTGCGCCCGGTGGTTTTCGATCTCGGAAGCGCTTGAGCGTGCCGAATACAAAGGGGAGCGCGAAGTCTTAAAGCAAGCACTGGCACGACTGACAGCACTCCGATGAAGCGAATTAGCCGTGTCGTCTGCGACAACGCACGAAGCGTTTTTGGTTGGGTTTCTGTTGCGTTCTTAACCGTTCTTTTCTTCTTTCCGCTCGCTCTCGTTTTTTTGGCGGTCGTCCCTTTTGATTGCGACCGGAAACGTCTCCATGTTATTGTGTCATTGTGGGCCAGGATGATTCTCGTTGTCTGCCCTGTCATGCGTGTTCGGATTGAAGGCAGCGAGCTGCTGTCAGGTGATCGGGCGTACGTTTTGGTTGCGAACCATCAAAGCCATGCAGATATTTTGACCGTGCTTCATCTCGCTCACCCGTTTAAATTCGTTGCAAAAAAGGGTCTTTTTTGGATTCCTTTTTTGGGTTGGGCACTTTCTTTGGTGGGTTACATTCCTTTGGATCGCTCAAGCCGCGTGAGCGGAAAGGAAGTGATGAAGCGGGCAAGTCAGTATTTAGGGCGCGGCACCTCAGTTTTATTTTTCCCAGAAGGAACGAGAAGCCGGGACGGAGAAATTCACGATTTCAGAGTTGGTGCATTCAAAATTGCGGCTGAGCATGACGTTCCAGTTGTGCCGATCGTGATTTATGGCACGCGTCACGTTATCCAGAAAGGAAGTCCTGTCGTTGGTGCGAGCAGAAAGGTGACCCTTCAAATCGGTCGGGCCCGCTTATCTGAGGGGAAGGGCGATGCAGCAATCGACCGCTTCGTCAATGAGGTACGCTCTGACATGATCCAGCAATTTGCAGCACTAAGGTCACAGGCTTAAATACGATAGGGGTCACCTAACAGACTGACACTAGAAATATGAGAATTTTGTTTTATCTCGTCCTCGCAGGGCTGGCCGCGCTTGCCATTCGGCAGATTTTTGCGTTAAGCGTGAAAGGAAACAGCGCACTCAAACTGCGTCCGAAGGTTCGGAAGAAATTAGCACGAGGTGTTTGGGTTCAGGTGTACGATACAGATTCGTTAGAAGAGGCATGTTCACTCGAGGCCCGTTTGGAGGAGGAGGACCTAGAGTGCATTGTTTATGAGCAGGGTCGAAAGGACGTGCATGGAAATCCTTTAAAAGGTTTTGGGATTGCCGTTCCGCGGGTTTCCGTCTCCCATGCTCAGAAAATTATTGTCCAAATGCCTGGGTGATGTAGGAATGCCCTTATCTGCCTAGGTTGCGGTTGCAGAACGGGCAGACGGTCGCTAGCCGCAGGACCGATTTTCCACAATGAGGGCAAATGATCGTGTTCGGATCGCGTCGCTCGTGTTCATGTTCCAAAACGCGACGTAAAATCTGAAGGGCGAAGACCCCGCAAATTCCAAGGAGCAAAACCACGAGCACTTCCCATTCAGCAGTGCCGAAGAAGGGTTTCACCTTCCAAAGTGAATGAGAAATCCAGAGGAAATAAGACACGAGGAGTAGGAAGTAAATCTGATAAAGGATTCGATCGACGACGGGTGATGGATTAAAACTGAAGTAACGCCTGTATAAAAAGAAGGGAATACCAACCGCCACAAAAACAGGCAGACCGTACGCGGCGATGACGTGGAGAAAGGACGGATGCTCGAACGACATGTTCAAGAGGAGCGGAAGATCTCGTGAGTCTTTTTGGTCCGGAAGTTCCATTCCGTAGAGAAGAAGCCGTCCGCTGATGTGGCTTGCCACAATTTGCCTGTCGACTGGATCGAGAATTTCTCGGAGGAGGTCCGCTTCTTGTTCCGCCCCGCTCCAGAAGTCGAGGTAACTTCGGCCGGCAACGTCCCTGTGTCCCTCCAACGCGGAAACGTCCGCGTAGATAAGATGAGCTAGTGCATTACCCCGATAAAGGTCGATCGCTTCCTTCAACAGCTGCTTTGCTCTTGCCAGGTCTCTTTGTGCCAGGTACTGCATTCCTCCTTCCACAGTGAGTTCGAGTGACTTGTTCAGTTGTTCTCCGTATCTATTTTGGCCGACGGAACGGTGGAGCCGGTTTAAAACTCGTTCAAGCGATTCTTCGTAACGGCTTTGAATTTTTAAGGCTTCCTGGAGGTTTGCTTCTTTGGCGAGAGCAATCTTGACATTGGAAAAGTTAAAGGTAACGATGATTCCAAACGATAAGGTTAACGCAGCTGAGCAGGTACGCGATTTCATAGAGGATTATTGTACTCAATCTTCAAAATCCTTCCATTCATTTTTGGGAAGTAGGAGGCGGTACTGTGAGAACGAGGCTGTATCAGCCTGGCCCTCACAGTACCGCCTCCGCTAGTGATCGAGATGAAACGTGTTGTGATTGTGCCGGATGGTGTCGCCGACTGGCCGCTGAAAGAATTGGGACACAAAACACCACTTGAGGTGGCCGAGAAACCGAATTTGGATCGTTTGTCTCAAACGTCCATTTTAGGAACGCTTAAGACCTGTCCGGACGGCATGTATCCTGGAAGCGACGTATGTGGCCTTTCCCTAATGGGTTACGAACCAGGGTCAGTCTACACGGGCCGTGCTCCGCTTGAAGCAGCTAATATGAATCTTGTTTTAAAACCGGATGAGCTTGTTTTCCGCTGCAATTTAGTGACGGAGAAAGACGGAGTCCTTGCCGATTATTCCGCGGACCATGTGAGTACCGAGGAAGCCCGTGTTTTGATCCAAGCGCTCGAGCAGAGGTTGGGCAGCGCTACAATTTCCTTTCACGCAGGGAAAATGTATCGTCACATCATGCGCTACAAATATGGGGATGACCTTCACGTCGAGACAGACCCGCCGCACGATTTTCAAGGCGATCGATACGAGGCACATTGGCCGAAGGGGAAAGGAGCTGAGATCTTGATTGCGTTGACTGAGCGATCAAGAGAGATTTTGCGGAATCATCCGGTCAATCGAAAACGCGGAAAAGAAGGGAAAAAACCGGCCAACATGATTTGGCTTTGGGGTGGCGGGAGGGCACCCACGATCGAACCGTTTCAAAAGAAATTCGGGATTTCCGGCGGGGTCATTTCTGCGGTGGACCTTTTAAACGGACTCGGCCGTTGCCTCGGATGGGAAATTATTTCCGTGCCCGGTGCGACGGGTTATTTTGATACCGATTACAGAGCAAAAGGCGAATATGCGGTGACAGCGCTTGGCCGCTTAGACCTCGTTTTCGTCCACGTAGAAGCGACCGATGAAGCAGGGCACACGGGCAACATAAAAGAAAAAGTTCGCGCCATTGAAAATCTAGATCGGGATATCGTGGGTCCCGTGTTGGAGGATCTAAAAAAGCTGGCTGAGTGGCGAGTCTTTGTGGCACCGGATCACTACACACCGATCGAGAAGAAAACTCATGTTGCAGAACCCGTTCCGTTTATTTTCGGTGCTTCGGATCTTCGAGGTCGCGGATCCGGCCTTTCGTACACTGAAGCAAATGCCAGGAGGATGGGCATTCACCTCGAGCGGGGTTCTGAATTGATGAATCGATTGGTCAACGGGTGGCCGGTTCAATCTGTATGAATGGAGAGCGTTAGCGTCGTTCTATAGTAGGAAGTGAGAAGTCAATGAATTGGCTGTGGATGTTGTTTGCAATGGGCGGCGGGATTTTGTTCTGGGCCTTCTGCGTGGAGCCGAATTGGCATCGCTTGAGACGGATCACGGTCCGTGGACAGAAGAAAATTAAGACCCCTTTTACGATTCTGCATCTTTCGGACATTCACTTCGTCGGCAAAGTCGGGTTGAAGCAGTATTTCTTTCAAAGACTCTCCATGCTCAATCCGGATTTGATTGTGGTGACGGGCGATGTGATCGACAACGATGAGGGAATTGATACGGCTGCGAAATACCTTTCCGGCTTGCGCGCTCGGTATGGGACTTATCTGGTGCTCGGCAATCACGAGTATTACGATTATCACTTCAAGGATAATATTCGGTATCATCTGTTTGCTGGGAAAGTGTCTCCGCACCGAAATGATACGGAGCGCTTCGTTCGTGCGATGAAAAGCGTCGGAATTCGGGTCCTCGTGAATGACTCGGCACGCCTCGAGGTTCACGGGAATCCGGTTGTCATTGGGGGAACGGATGACCCGCTCACGCAAAAAATAAATATGGGCGATGCCCTTCGTGGTATGGACTCTGCCACATACAATATTATGCTCATGCACGTTGCGGACGGTTTGCTTCAGTTACAACGCGACGATCTTGTCGATTTGGTCTTTTCAGGCCACACACACGGTGGACAAATTCGGATTCCTTTTTGGGGTGCCATTCATTGGGATACCAAGCTGCCGCGCCGTTACGTGGAAGGGATGAATGAATACAAAGGGATCAAAGTTTTTGTGTCGCGCGGCGTTGGTGCCGGCCGTTATCTATTCCTACGCTTCGCATGTCGGCCCGAAGCGGTTCTCTTTGAAGTGCGGCCCTAATCCCCCACCATTGATACTCACGAAGCGTAGAAGCTGGTATGCACCCGCAACGACGGGCGCTTCCACTTCATATAGTCGTCATTGCGAGGCCAGCATCCCAAGGATGGGCCGAAGCAATCTAAGACCCGTTCTGAGATTGCTTCGGCAACGCCTGGTACGCTGCCTCGCAATGACGATGTGATTGTTGCATCAAGCCGGATGCGCCCCGCAGCGACTGGGGGGATTGACAGCAAGTGTTCTGTCGTGTATCTTCTGGCGAGTACAGTCGAGGCAGGTAAGAGATGAAAAAGGGGACTAAAGATATTGGTAGGAGAGAACCTTCAGAAAATAGGCTTGGTCTTTTAACGAAGGCCGCAGCGGACATGCTCCGTCATCATATCCGCAAAAATTCTGTAACAATTGATCAGTATATTAAAACCATTGATCTCTTGGTGAATAAGGAGCAATGTCCCAAGGATGCCAATACCCTTCTCAATTTACGGAAGCGGCTTGAAATTGCCGTTTCGGAGAACGATACATTTCGTAACGTCCTTTGGCACCATATCCAGATGGCCGAGCAGCTAGCCTCACCATCGGCAGACTTGCTGACTCCCACCTCTTTTTTGATGAGCTGTATTAAGTCACGTAAGTATGCCCTCATCGCTCAGAACGCAATGATCCCCCACCACTTTAAGGTTCAACCCACGGGACATTCCTTAAAGTGGTGGGGGATGAGGTAATCTATATGGCTGACGAAGACAAAGCTCGTCCTAAAACAACTTCTCAAGAAAAGAAACCCGAAGATCGACCACTCCCGCCAGAGAGGGAAGAAAAGCGGGAGAAAAAAACTGAAGAGGAGAAAACCGAGAAGTCATCAACCCAAGGAGTGGAGGCTCCGCAGCAATCAGTAGAAACAAAGCCGGCAGGAGGGAAACAAAAAGAAAAGGTTGAGGCAAGAGATCCAAAACCTGCACTTGAAAAAAAGAAATCCAAGAAAATAAGCCGGATGACACTCGCCGAGGTTGATCAGAAGCTTAAATCAGTTCAAGAATCAATGGGGGGTTTTCAATCCGATTTCGCACGTCATCTTCTCGCCCGGAAAAAAGAGTTGACCTCCC
>MHFT01000085.1:0-10338 GCA_001804315.1 Omnitrophica bacterium RIFCSPLOWO2_12_FULL_50_11 | reverse complement strand
AGGGGAGAGGGAAAAATGATCAAATGTCAACAGAACCTAGTTCCGTCATCATGCCCCACGTGGCATGCCACGTAGATATTGCGTGATATCTTCCGTAGAAACATCCATCGCCAATGAATCGCTTGTCGAGACTTCAGAGCCGAATCATCCGCTGTAAAAAATGTCCACGGCTTGTCCATTACCTTTCAGGGATTAAAAAGCAGTATCCAACCTACTGGTGCCGACCTGTACCCGCTTTTGGTAACCAGGAAGCGGAGATACTCCTACTCGGACTTGCGCCGGGGCGGTTCGGTTCGAATCGGACGGGCCGGATGTTTACAGGGGATGCTTCCGGTGATTTTCTCTATCCCGTGCTTCATGAAGCGGGGCTCGCTTCTCAGCCGAAGGCAAGTAGTCTTCGTGACGGCTTAAGGTTGCAAAGCACATGGATTACGGCGGTCATCCGATGCGCGCCTCCAAAGAACAAACCCACCTCATCCGAGATCCGTCATTGTCGGCCGTACTGGCAGGAAGAGATTCAATTACTTCCGTCTCTGAGGGTCGTCGTCGCATTAGGTAAAGTTGCGCATGACGAATTTGTTCGGTTTAAGCTGAAACAACAAGACGGTCGCTTGAGCGACTTTCCGTTCCGTCACGGTGCGGTTTACCGGTTCCAAACTAAACCTGAAATTCTGATCGATACCTATCACCCCAGCCGCCAGAATACAAATACAGGAAAGCTGACAAAGGTCATGTTTCGAAAGATCTTTAAACAAGCATTGGGCTTTGTTGGGAAAGATTAAGGAGGCGAGCGCTCCATGTCTACAGGGGGCATAACATGGAGCGCTGGGGGGAAAAAAGAGGCTCCTAATTCCTTTTAAGCAAGTACGGCACAAATAGTTATGGTTCCTTGAGCCGGTGCAGCGGCTAAAAGAATTACAGTTAATAGTAAAGAGCAAGCAGCAAGGATAGATGAAAAAGTAAACAGCACATGGAAGTTCCTCAGGCGTTTGTTGGTGCGTCTCATTTTCACAGTTGTTAGAACTTCTTTACTTTCCATTTTTCCTCACCTTTCTCCTTATTTCAGCAGTTTCTAATATTCCTCATTTTCTGTAATGAAGCTTACCCAAGTAACGGGTCGATCACAATTAAAATAAACCGAGCGGCCGGACTCTAGACATAGGCGGTCAATTTTATGGTTTAAGCGGTAAGTTATTACCATAAAATGAATTGCGTTTTTACAGGGTTTTTGACAAAGTGCCTCAAGGCGGGTAAGCTTTTATAAAAGGTTTGCTCCATGAAAAAGTACTCAATTTTAATCTCGTCGTTGGTGGTCCTGTTCTCGTTTGTGCTTTGTGTGGCCGGGATTGCGGATTCCACTCCCGTCGGTTCTGGTGGACCACCACCACAGCCAGAGAGACCTGTGGGATCGCCTGCGCCAATTGCGTCAGGCTCACCTTCGCCGATACCTATCGATTCTCCGACACGAGGAGGAAGTGGTTCACGATACGATGATGCGGGCGCAGGCGGGTTGTCGCACGCAGAGAGAGCCGGAGTCTTAGAATTGGGAGGATTTTTGTCACTCGACGACTGGAAGACCGTTAATCGTCAAGCTTTTTTGACCCATCGCCTCAATCAAGGGATTGAGGTCGAAAATGAAAAAGTGTTTCCGCAAGGCTCTTATGAAGAGTTACTGCGGCAGCTCCGTGAATTGTACGCGGAGCAGACAAATCCATCATTGGACGTTTCCTTCGCTAAACTAGACGAATTGATTCGCTTTACGCTTGGCGATGCGGCCGTGTATCAAACTGCCGAGGATGTGATTGTTGTCGACGTGGTGAACTTTACGCGTGAAATTCGAGACATTCATCGGCTCATGAATCCGCCGCAGCGATTGCATCCGTGGTTAAAGTGGTTGCTTTATTTAAACCGAGTGACGCCCGAAATGCTCGAGTTCTATCAGGCGGCAGTCGAGCGGCGGGATCGAATCTACACGCTAGCATCGAGAAGCGATGGAAAACTGAAAATCCGTTACCGGGGGAGAGTGTTGGATGTTCCCATTTTTGTTTGGCCCGATGAGGCGGAGGGGGCGTACGAGCTCGTCATGGTTCGCGATCAGGCAATCCATCGCGCTGCCGATGCTTCGGCTGTCACTTCGACCGTTGGCCAAACGCCAACCCCTTAACCGCAAAATGGTCCACGTCGAAGTTAGAACCAGTCCCACAAAGAAGACGCTTCTCCCATGCCTTTTTGGGTACTTGATATTTAGCGTCAATTCCTTCCCCCCTTGTTCGCCCCAACGCGTTGGCGGAATCCGTCCCAAAACGCTTTGTGGACGAATCTCGCCGCGTTTTGTGGCGGATGGGGGAAGGTTTCCGCCAAAGGACGTGGCGGATCCGCCAAGACGTGTGGCGGAAGGATGGGGGGTGCTAAAAAAAAACACCCCCCACCTTTTCACTTGGGATACATCCTCCCCCCCAAGGGGGGAGAAAAAATCGCTAAACAGGTCCTTTTTTGGACTTTGTCTCTTTGCCTTTGCGCTTACCCTCCACCTCCACGTTCCCAATGCCGTTGCGGTCACGAAGCAAGAGGTGCTCAAAAAATATGAGCAGGTGATCGTGAGATCTAACCAGATGAATATTTACGGCTATGATTTGGGTGACGTGACGTTTAAGCTGAAGCGGCTGACGGAAGTCCTCGTCGCGGATCAATTTGACCGAGCCGACGATATGCTCTCTGAGATCGAGAGAGATTTGAAATCGATTGAGGCAAAGGGGCCCGAGCATTTACGTCGGGAACGGGCTCTTGTTTGGATGGAAATCTTTGGGGATTTCATTCAGCAAATTGCCATCTTTGTCCTTTTGGCTTTGCTTCTTTTCCGCTTCCGTTTTTTGAAATCCGCGGTTGCTCAATTCGACTCGACCTTCTCTTCTTTGTGGAAGATCACGGTGGTGCTCGGTACGGCTTCGCTTTTGGGTGCCGGCATCGGCCTTATCCGCTATGGGCAGTCGTCTTGGTCATTCATAGACCTGCAAATTATATTCATTGGATTAAGCGGACTTGTGGGAGGCGTCGCCGTGGGTTTCCTGACGGGCGTGGTCAATAGCGCCTTCCGATTCCTGATTATCCCTGGAGCGAGTGTTTATTCTTTGGTGCCACTGGCGATTGGAGTTGTGGGCGGGCTCGTACGTCGATTCCAGCGCGAACCAGCGTTAAGACCGCTCGATATCATTGCCGGTGGGCTTGTGATCGGTGTGTTGCACAGTTTTTTCATGTACGCTCCCATTTTTTCCTACTTGCCTCTGAGATCTTTCCTGACCGCGGTCTTCTTACTTTCGATTGTTGAATGTGGATTCGTGGTTCTCTTTTTCAGACTGGCATGGCACATTTTTAAGGAAGAGAAGAGAAAGGAAATGGAACAGGAGCTCGTCCGGACACGGCTCCGGTTTCTTCAGGCTCAGATCAACCCGCATTTTCTATTTAATACGCTCAACACGATTGCCGCTGTCTGCGGCGAGGAAAATGCCGAGCGCGCCAGGCAGCTTATCATTCAGCTATCTACGTTTTTCCGCCGCATTACGAAACAGGAGAGCGATTGCGTCTCATTGCGGGATGAGTTTGAATATATTGACGCGTATCTTGAGATTGAACAAGCGAGATTCCGCGAGCGGCTTCAAGTGGAAAAGCATATTGAGTTATCTCGGGCGGGATACGGAACCCTTGTCCCCATCCTTGCGATCCAGCCGATTGTAGAGAATGCGATCAAACACGGCCTGTCGAAAAAAGCGGAAGGCGGGAAGCTTGTCATTAACGCCAAAGAGGAAGATTCCAGAATCGTGATCGAAGTGCATGATACAGGGATTGGAATGAGTGAAGAGGTGAAGCAGCATCTTTTTGAAGAAAAGCCGAGCACTCCTCCTTTTGATCGAAGTGATAAGGGCATCGGGCTTGCGAACATTCGCGAGCGGCTCGGTCGTTTCTACGACCGCCGGTTCCAGATGTCGCTTTCAAGCGCTCGCGGCGAAGGTACCACGGTTACACTTTCGCTGCCCAAGGGATCATGATTGGAGCTCTGATCGTTGACGACGAAACACCGGCGCGTAATGAGTTGAAGCGCTTTCTCGAAAAAGAGGCCGACTTCAAAATCGTCGGTGAAGCGCAAGACGGGGAAGAAGCCCTGAGCGCAATCAGGCGCCTGAGACCGCAGGTAGTTTTTCTGGATATTCACATTCCAAAGCAAAGCGGGCTTCAAGTGGCAACCGCACTTTCCGAATTAAAGACTCCTCCGCTCGTGGTTTTCATCACCGCGTATGACCAGTATGCGATTCAAGCATTCGAGCTCAGCGCGGTCGATTACATCTTGAAGCCTTATGATGGAACGCGTTTCAAAAGCGCGTGCCAGAAGGTGCGTCAAGTCGTAGGGGATGAGGTCCAGGTCCGGGATCAATTAAGCAACCTTCGTGATTATCTGGAACGATCGAAACCGCTTCAAATTTTGGGACACCGGCGAAACAGCCGCGACCGCATTTTTATCCATCCAAACGATGTCCTGTACTTCCGCGTTAAGTTGACTGAAGTGACGGCCCATTTGTCAAACGGTGAAGAACTGATCCTCAATGCGACCTTGAAATTACTGTTCGATATGCTGGATCCGTCACATTTTCAGCAAGCACATCGCTCTTACATTGTGAACCTCGGCCAAGTGGAAAAAGTAAGACCGCTCTTTGGCGGAAACTGCGAGCTTGTCTTAAAAAACTCTATCCACAGCACAGTTCCGCTTTCTCGCCGCTATGCCCGCAAGCTGAAAAAGTTTTTGAAGTGGTGAGCGCAAACCCCGTACCACACCTTTATCCCCCACCATTTTTCACTGTGGGTGGGATTGGTGGGGGCTTTATCCAGCACCAATATCCTGTGGGATTCACAAATTCAAGCTTAACTTGAGTTCTGCACTTTTCCTACTCTCCTCTCCCCCTTTTTTCAGGGGGAGAGGATAAAGGTGAGGGGGTACAATGACCGATTTTATCTACCCTCACCCCAACCCTCTCCCTCCTTAAAAAAAGGAGGGAGAGGGAGAAAATTTTCAGAACTCAAATTCAAGCTTAAGATTTGTCGCCAGCAGTCGAAATACTTTAAGAGGGAGTCGCGTAAGTGCGCTCGAAAGATGGGTAATTAGATGTCGTCCGATTGGCTGAAAGATAGCAAGAAAATTGCCGCTGCTTGGGTTGCAGTCTTTTTTTGGTCTGTTCTGATTCACTCTTCCTCCGTCTTTGCTGGTGTGCTTTCACTTCCTCAGTCATTTTCTATTCCGAAACCGCTTGCCGGAGAAGCACAAGCCATCTCTATTGTAGGGAGCACCGTTTTGATCAAAGGCCTGGCGCATCAAACGAGCAATGTGTTTGTCGATGGCAGGGCGGTCGAAGTCAATCCGGACGGATCTTTTGAAACGGAAGTGATCCTATCGCTTGGGGAGCATGAAATTACGGTCGCTTGCGTTGATCCGGAGGGCGGGATCAAGGAATATCATAAGAAAATCACGGCCAAAGAAAACCATTTCTTTCTCGCCGGCCTTGCCGACGGCACCCTGAATCTCAATCGCTCGACCACGCAACCCTTTAACGCGCGGCGCGACTCAAAAGCCTTAAGGGAAGGGTTCCGGCCGGACGGGAAACTTTCTTACTACGCAGCCGCAAAACTTCAGGGAAAGTATTTGTTCAAGTCCGCGCTCGACACGGACAAAGGTACCCAGGACCGTTTGTTTACCTACATTGACCCGGACAAGTATTTCCCGATCTACGGTGATAATTCTACTGTGGTCTACGATGTGAACAGCCAGGGGAAGTTTTATGGGCTTTTTGAGTGGGATAAGTCCGGCGCTGTATTCGGAAACTTCCAAACCCAAATCGGTGACGAAGATTCCCAGCTCCTTAATTACAACCGCACCCTGTACGGAGGAAAGCTCCACGTCGAAACCCCCAAACGCACCGTTTACGGCGACCCTGTTCACAAATCCACATTTTTCGTGGCCGAGGGTAATCAGCACAAAGGTCACAGTGAGCTCTTGGGCACAGGTGACTCCTTGTATTACTTAAGACACCGGAATATTCTTGAAGGCAGTGAGCAAGTCCGGATCGAGGTGCGCGACAAACGCTCTGGGATGGTGATCCAGACGACGCCACTCGCTCACGGCGTGGATTATGAAATGAAATATGACGAGGGCAGAATTACCTTCCGCAAGCCGGTCTCAACAGTGGCAGCTTCTGACACCGACGCAACCGCCAGCATTCTCGAAGGCAATCTGGTTTTTATCGTAGCGAATTATGAGTTTAAAGACCAAAACGCTTTCCCGATTTCACTAGAGGATTTGGACCACAAAACGGGAGGTGTCCGTATCTCCCAGCACGTGGGCGACCACCTCCGCGGAGGTGTTACCTATGTCCAGGAAGAAAAAGACGATAAGAACCTCCACTTGATCGGTGGTGATACCACCGTGAAGCTCGGCAACTTTACTAAAGTAAATGCTCAACTTGCCCGTACGCGGGCAGAGACCTCAAAATCTTTTATTTCTTACAACGGCGGCTTTGACTACACGAGGCTCGAAGTTGAGAATGCTTCAGAAGGCACCGCCATGAAGGTCGATGTCAATTCCTCCCTCGGCGAATACATCGGGAAGGGGAAAGGTTTTTTGGATGTGGCCGGCTACTGGCAGCGGATTGATAAAGACTTTGCGGCAACCGATTCCATGTTCGAAGCGGGAACGAGAAAGTTTGGGCTGAATCTTGCTCATGAGGCGAGCCCGGTTGACCAGTTCTCGCTTCTTTATGAGCAAAGTGAGATTGAGAAAAGTTCGGCGAACCGTGCCGTAGAAAATCAAATTCAGGCCCACCGGATTCAGCACGTGAACACCCAATGGCGCCATCGGCGTAAGAATATTCTTTTTACCACGGAGTATGCAGTTCAAAGGAAACGCGCTTCCCTAAGTCCTGTCATTGATGCAGGCGAGGGGATCGCAAACCGCCACCTTTTGGCAGAGCGTGTTGCATATGAACTCTCGCCCCAAACCACGCTCTTGGGGGGCCAGCAAATCGGTTTAAACGATCTGAACAATTCCTTTACCACCTTGGGCTTTCGGCACCGGCTTTCCGAGCCATTTTTCGTAAACGGAGAAGTGGGAGCCGGCCCACTTGGCAACTCAGTCGTGGCTGGAATCGAGCAAGTCAAAGACAAGAATCACTCCAGTTACACCACTTACACCCGCACCCATACGCGGACAGATGGGAAAACCTCCATTATGTCTTTCGGTTCCAACAGCCAGGTTTCAGACAAAGCCACCGTGCGAAGGGAACGGCAATTTGTGACGAGCGACCGAAGAGGTTCCTTCCAATCGAACTTGGCCGGCATTCAACATAAAATCACACCGGAACTGGGTTGGGACGCAACCTATCAAAGAAGAGACGAGACCGCGGACCCTGTTATTTCAGGCTCTGCCGCACGTGATGCGTTCTCAGGTACCGCGACTTTCAATCAGCCGGATAAGGTGAAAGCCTATTCCAAGCTCGAATACCGCCTCAATTCAGACGATGTGTGGCAGGTGTTTTCAGACACGCAATCCGAGTTTAAGCTAACGCAGGACTTCTTTCTTTACACCGAATACGAATATTCAAAATCTCAGGAAGAACTGACACGGATTGACAAAAAACAAGTGGCAGTGGCCTACCGCCCCGTTGACTTTGACTGGTTTAACGGCCTCTTTAAATATATGCGTTTCACGGATTGGAGGCCTCAGAACCTTGGAAGCGCTGAAGGCGGATTTCTTGAGACCCAATCCACAAGCGACGTCTTCGCAACCGAATTTGCGCTTGATCTTCCCCACAACTTTCAGTACGTGAACAAGTTCGCGTTGCAGGACGAAGATATTCTTGCCATTGATCCCACGGCTTCTGTAAAAACCCCAGAAGACCTTCAAGCCATCTTACTCGTGAACCGCCTCAATTACCACATCACCGACCGCTTCGATGCTGCGCTTGAGTACCGGTGGCTGAGACAAGAAGGCTCTGATGTCGAAGACCGCGAGCACGGCGCCTTAATCGAGCTCACCTACTACATCCTCAAGTACATCGGGATCGGAGCCGGTTTCAACTTCACCAATTTCAGCGACCAACTCGCCAATGAAGACACCATGCGCGCCGGCGGCTTTTTCCTGAGACTGCAGGGAAAGTATTAAATGTCGAGTTTGGCACTTTTCGCCCCGCCGGCGTCATCCTGAGGCAGCGTTTTAAAGCGATGCCGAAGGATCTCGGTCGGGATCCTTCGTCCGCCTTCGGCGGGACTCAGGATGACGACCCCTTTTTGACAGTGCGATAAGGTGGCCCGCACTCAAAAAGTGCCAAACTCGCGAAAGGTTAAAAGCTTTTGAGGAATTGGCGAACCTGATCGTGATTGCCGGCAAACACGAGATAATGGATATCTTTTTCAAGCCGAGTCAGAACGCGAACTTTTCCCTCGATGTAAGCTTCCCAAATTAGGTCTCTGAGTTTTTTGAAGATCAGGCGGTAACTTCGCTGCTCATATTCAAAAATGAAGGGGCTGCCAGAAATCGGTTTACCGGATGAAAAATAGGATAAAAGGGCCAGGACGACAAGTTTTGCGATGTGGCGTTCCCGTTGACCGAGATGCTTGACGCACCGTTCATAGCTTGGCAGGTAATAAAGCTGAAAAGACATTTAATGGGCGCGGTGTGCTTTCTTAATCCACTCGCGGGTCACCGGTTTGGCCAAAGGCTTTTCTTTTTGGAAAGCAGCCTCGACCGCGTCAAGGTCTTCTTGGCTGAAGACCCTTTCCACTGGATCGATCGGGGTTAAAATAATGGAATTTCCCTTAAGCTCAGCCTTGAAATATTTGTCTTCCCCTACGTTAAGAAAAGCGATGAACGCAGAGGGGAGATTAATCTGGCGGTTCCGGTTCATTTTGAGCACAGTGGTCATAAGTCACCTCTTTAAAAAGAATAGCATTTTTAATAAAATTGTCAAATTAATGATTCATGAGGGTGCATTCCACTCCAGACGGTCACACTTGCTGCACCAAGAGTACAGAGAACAGATGACAGAGAACAGAAAAAGCCCTAGAAGAAAGTCTGTACTCTATTCTCTGTTATCTGCGCGCAGCGAATTCAACTGTCTTAAGTGGGATGCGCCCATTCATGATAGTACCCTATCCCTCCTTATATTTTTCTTCTTATCCCTGATTTGTACACCTTCCGCCTTTGCCGGACTCAAAACCGGAATGGCGGCAGAGGTGGTAATTGGGCAGGAGGATTTTTCAACTTCGAGTAGCGGCACAAGCCAAAATAAGTTGAATTCCGTCATTGGGGTTTGGAGTACGGGAAGTCGAGTGATTGTTGGGGATCAAGACAATCGAAGGGCCCTCATTTTTAACCCCATACCGGAGGCGAATTTTGCCAATGCCGCAACCGTGGTGGGGCAGCCTAATTTTACATCGAGAGGCTTCAGCACAACGCAAACGGGAGGGGGGCGCATTTACGGCGTAACTGTGGCCGGAGGACGGCTCTTTGTTATGGATCCGGACAATGACAGGTGCTTGATTTGGAACAGCGTACCGGACAGGAACGGAGCCCCCGCGGATGTGGTCGTCGGGCAGCCGGATTTTACGACAAGCGGACCCGGAACAGACAGAACATCCTTAGACAATGCCCAGTTTCTGAGCTCCGACGGCAAACGCTTTATTATTGCCGATGATTCCAATCGCCGGGTCCTCATATGGAATAAAATCCCGGCATCAAATAATGAGCTCGCCGATATTGTCTTGGGACAACCTGACTTTACTTCCAATACCAATAATAACGGGGGGCTGAGCGCTCGAAGCATGAGCCGGCCCAACGGCGTCGCTTTTGACGGCCAACGATTATTTGTGGCAGATTCTTTTAACAATCTGTGCTGATCTGGAATTCACTTCCAAAGGAGAATTTTGCGCCCGCAGACATCGTGTTGGGCCAACCTGATTTTCAAACCAATTCCGCCGGCACGACCCGACGAAAAATGAATTTTCCGTCCGGGATCTCGACGGACGGGAAGATGTTATTTGTCTCGGAAGAAAACAATCACAGAGTGCTCGTGTTCCATGGAATCCCCACAGAAAATTTTGCTCCCGCTGGCTTTGTTTTGGGTCAGAAGGATTTCAATTCCGGAGGGAGCGGCGTGGGCAGCGACCGATTGAATCAGCCGGTTGGAATTGCCTTTGATGGAAAGCGGTTGTTCGTTGCCGACCTCAACAACCACCGCGTCCTCATCTTCAACATTGGCACCAGTGCCATTGACCTCTCTCCCCAATTCAAACAGGGAAAGG
>MHFT01000084.1:6654-11469 GCA_001804315.1 Omnitrophica bacterium RIFCSPLOWO2_12_FULL_50_11 | reverse complement strand
GGAATGTGGCGTCTTACTGATATCGCAGCAACCTGGAAACTATTCAACCAACCTCTTAATGAGGTTACTTATGGGTAATGGTCAGCCTTTTAGGGGGAGAGGATAAATCCCCCACCATTCTGACCCACAGCGAAAAAATGGTGGGGGATAAAGGTGAGGGGGTTGAATGACCGATTTTATCCACCCTCACCCCAACCCTCTCCCTCCTTGAAAAGGAGGGAGAGGGAGAGAAAAATTGCAGAACTCAAGATGCTAAAATTAGGAAGGTGATCAAGGATTCCAAATGAGAGGTTTTGTCGTTAGATATTGGCACAGATTAGACGATGGCCGCGTTCAGTGCGATATGTGCCCGAGGTACTGCAAGCTCCGGAACGGCCAGCGAGGGTCATGTTTTGTTCGAGCGTGCCACGACGGCGAGATTGTGCTCACGACCTACGGCCGTTCAAGTGGCTTTTGTATCGATCCGATCGAAAAGAAACCTTTGAATCACTTCCTGCCTGGAACGCCGGTGCTTTCTTTCGGCACCGCAGGCTGCAATCTCGCCTGCCATTTTTGCCAGAACTGGGACATTAGCAAATCTCGCGAAATCGATACCCTAGCGGATCAAGCATCCCCTGATCGGCTCGCGAAAGCAGCCAAGGAACTCGGCTGCCGAAGCGTCGCATTCACGTACAATGATCCGGTCATCTTCCACGAATACGCGATCGATGTGGCTCAAGCCTGTCGTGGACTTGGCATCAAAACCGTTGCGGTCACGGCCGGCTACGTCTGCCCGGAACCGCGTGAAGAATTTTACCGCTACATGGACGCCGCCAATGTTGATCTCAAAGCATTTACGGAACGCTTCTACAGCCGCATTTGCGTGGGCCATCTCCAGCCGGTTCTGGACACGCTGGTCTACCTGAAAAAAAATACATCCGTTTGGTTCGAAATCACAACGCTTCTTATCCCGGGCGAAAATGATTCGGAGGATGAAATTGAGGAACTGACGCAGTGGGTGCGCAAACATCTAGGGCCGGACGTTCCGATCCACTTTACCGCCTTTCACCCAGACTGGAAAATGCTGGACAAACCGACGACACCGCCTTTAACACTCACCCGCGCAAGAAAAATCGCAATTAAAAATGGCATCCGTTACGCGTATACTGGTAACGTCCACGATGAAGAAGGGGGCGGTACCTATTGCCACGGGTGCGGGAAAAAACTCATCGGGCGCGACTGGTACGTGTTGACTGACTGGAACCTAGACGACGAAGGCCGATGCACCTACTGTGAAACCGAGTGTCCCGGCCTTTTTGAAAAAGCCCCTGGAGACTGGGGTCCCAAACGGCTTCCCGTCCGTCTGTAAACCCCGCACTACGGACGTCATGTCAATCTGTGGTGCGGAGTAAACCAATGAGGAGGTGACCATGAGCGTTCTACTGGAGTTTTCAATTACCCCGCTCGACAAAGGTGAAAGTGTGGGGAAATACGTTGCCCGCTCCATTGATCTTGTCGACAAAAGCGGTATCGATTATCAACTGGGGCCGATGGGAACTTCGATCGAAGGCGAATGGGATGATGTGATGGCGGTTGTCAAAAAATGCTTTGACGAGATGAAGCGAGACTGTCGGCGGATTTCAGTTGCAATGAAAGCCGACTATCGTGAAGGGGCGTCGAATCGCATCCGTGGAAAGGTGGAAAGTGTTGAGAAACGTCTCGGTCATCCAGTAAAAAAGTAAGCCAGCGCGGAGTTCTTTTAAGTGAGTCAGATGGCTTATCCTGAGCGCAGCGAAGGATCTCGCAATCTGTATCTGTTTGGCGCCCCATGGAATCAAAACCCATCCTGGTTCTTAAAGGAACGGTGCTTCTCGTAGTTGTCATCAAAAATGTCTAACTCTGTTTACCACATTCCAACTCCAAATCTCCTGCTGGCTTTGAGCCTTGTTCTCCTCGTTATCTTGATCCACGCGCGGTGGTCGCTTCAGGCGAGAACGCTCATTTACGCCACGGTCCGAATGATCCTGCAGCTCGTGCTTGTTGGCTTCGCGCTTATCTACATCTTCAATCAAAAAAGTCAAATCATTATTTGCCTTGTTTTAAGTGTCATGCTCATCATCGCCAGTTGGATTAGCTTGCATCCGATCAAAGCGTTACGAAGAAAACTTTATACGCGCGCTTTCTTATCACTTTTTGCTGGCTGCACCTTCACCCTCATTGTGATCGTCGCTGGTGTGATTCGTTTAACTCCGTGGTATGAACCACGCTATCTGATCCCGCTTGCAGGTATGATCTTTGCAAACGCTATGAACGCGCTTAGCCTCGCAGCAGAAAGATTCCAATCGGAAGTGGAAAGAAACGTAGAATTTACGAAAGCACGGGCTGTCGCCTTTCAAGCGGGTATGCTGCCCCTCATTAATTCATTCTTCGCAGTAGGCCTCGTTTCACTTCCTGGAATGATGACGGGCCAAATCTTGGCGGGTGTCTCGCCGCTCGTGGCGGTTCGATACCAAGTCATGGTGATGTGCATGTTGTTCGGCGCTTCCGGCATCTCCACTGCCATCTACCTATCCATGCTCAAGCACACGAACGTAGGATCGCTTGAATCGTAACCGATAAGCAAGAGGATCTTGAAAATTGTTGACATAGACTCAATTTTCGACGATTATTTATGCTATGGAATACATTCCACGAGAACAGGAAAAACAGATTCACCGCGCTTTGGAACGAAACAAAAGTGTGCTCCTCCTGGGACCGAGACAAACTGGGAAGACAACTTTAATCCGGCGTCTTGCGGCGGACTTAACCGTTTCCCTGATCACACCGGAAATACGCCTTCGGTACGAGAAGGAACCGGATATCCTGCGCAAGGAAATTGAGGTGCTTCGCCCCAAAGGGAAAAACCGGCCTCTTGTGGTGCTGGATGAAGTCCAAAAGGTGCCTGAACTTTTGAATGTGGCTCAAGACCTCATTGACCGGCTCAAGACCAATTTTATCTTCACGGGCTCAAGCGCACGAAAACTCAGGCGAGGCCGCGCACTCAACCTGCTTCCCGGCAGAGTGGTAACACTCCGGTTAGATCCTTTTACATTGTCGGAATCGGCCACGAAGGACCTTGAAGAAAAGCTGCTGTATGGTGCTCTGCCAGGCATTGTGACTGTCGAATCCCTCCAAGACCGGGACGTGGACCTTGAATCTTATGTCACGCTTTATTTGGAAGAGGAAATCCGAGCAGAAGCTCTCGTGAGAAATCTTGCTTCGTTTGCGCGGTTCATCGAATTGGCCGCTTCGGAATCCGGAAGAACGTCAAATTTCAGGAAGATCTCACAAGAGATCAGTGTCGCCCATACAACGATCGCGGCTTACTACGAGATCTTGGAAGATTGCATGATTGCCGAACGGGTTGATCCCATCACGAAAAGCATGACGAGGAAGAAACTCACGAAAAGCTCGAAATATCTTTTCTTTGATTTGGGAGTCCGCCGGCTTGCCGCACGGGAAGGGACAAAACCTGCTCGCGAGCATTGGGGGCATCTTTTTGAACAATTTGTGGGATTGGAATTGATCCGGGCTGCCCGGTTAGCCGCTCATAAAGGCCGAATCTTCTTTTGGCGGGATCCGGACGGCCCAGAAGTCGATTGGGTGATTGAGAGAAAAGCTGAATTTACCCCAATCGAAGTCAAATGGACTGACTCTCCAAACGAAACGGACGTCCGGTATCTTAAAACCTTCCTCGCAGAATACAAAAACGCGGAAGCCGGATTTGTCATCTGCCGAACGCCCCGCAAGATGAGACTTACAAATCGAATCTACGCCTTGCCTTGGCAGGAAATCCCTGCGCTGAGCGATTAAATGGAAAATTGATGTCCCCACAGCAACACAAAAGGTTTCCGGCACCTTTTGTGTTGCTGTGGTTGTTCTGAGCTGTCTGTCAGCTAGGATAAGTACCTATGGCTTCAAGCTACTCGAGAATTGCGATGACGCGGGTGGGGCCGCCGCTTCCGCCTTTGATTTTCATGGGGAGAGCAATCACAGTGAAACCCTTGGCAGGGAGTTGGTCAAGATGAGCTAAATTCTCAAGGGCAGGAACATTTTTTTCAAACAAAGCCACGTGCGTTTCAAAAAGCGTGGATTGGCCATAATCAATACTCGGCGTGTCGAGACCCACCGCTTTCATTTTTCTTTCCTCAACGAGCCATCGCGCAGCATCCGGATGAAGCCCTGGAAAATGCAGCTTTTGAAGAGCCCCAGACCCACGTTCGTCCGTCCCCATGTAGCGCACGCGGTCGGGCCAATGCTTCCCATAACCAGTCTTAAGAAATACAATTGAATCGACAGGTATCGTCCCGAACTCTTCTTCCCACTTAAGAAGATCGTCAATCTCGATTTGATAATCCGGATCCTTCGAGCATTTCTCCGAAACGTCCACAAGAACGCCGTGGCCCATCAGCTGCTCCAAGGGAATTTGATCGACCGTATTCGCACCTTCGAAAAAGTGACGTGGTGCATCGATATGAGTTCCACCATGCTCAGCTGCGCTGAATCGGTTTGCGTAGTAATAATAACCCTCTTCTGTCACGCCAGCCGCCACATTCGCGAGTTCGAAATCTCCTGCCGTCGGCCAATAAATCGTCTCCTCATCGTAGGAGTGCGTAAGGTCAATCACCTTCCCTTCTGGAAAGTCTTGGGCGACGACTGAAAAAGACAAAAAGGAAGACAAAACCAGTGTGAGCATAAACGTTCTCATCTGCCGCGCCACATAGTTGAGCCGTCGGGGAGTTTTTTTCAGATAAAGACGGCTCATCCCACCACCTATTCATGCGCCGAAGGCGCATT
>MHFT01000084.1:0-6592 GCA_001804315.1 Omnitrophica bacterium RIFCSPLOWO2_12_FULL_50_11 | reverse complement strand
AAGGGCCGAAAGGATCTCATTGATGAGATCCCTCGCTTCGCTCGGGATGAGGGGTCGGGAAAACGCCCCGACCCCTCACATAGTTACCGTTGCCGTGCGTACTTGCCCATTAATTCGCCTTGAGCCAAAATGTGGCCCTCCATAGCTTTCTCTAACTGCTGCTTCGTCGCTCCTGGCTTCAGGTTAAGCTTCGTATCCAAAGCGTAGAGTTTAAAATAGTAACGGTGCGTACCGCTTGGCGGACAAGGTCCCCCGTAACCCAACTGTCTAAAATCAGTCATGCCATGGACGCCGCCGTTCTCGAGCGTCTCGATGGGAGACACATTTTCAGGCAGCGATGTCACGTTTGGAGGCAAATTGTAAAGCACCCAATGTACCCATGTACCTACCGGCGCATCTGGGTCATCAGAAATAAGCGCAAGACTCGCCGCATTACTAGGAACGCCGGTCCACGACAAATCAGGCGAACGATCCTCTCCATCGCAGGTGTACTTCTTAGGAATCATGCCGCCGGACTGAAATGCGGAGCTTTTTACTTGGATTTTAGTCATCTCATACCCCCTCTCCTCTGCCCTACTATTTCCCTGAAGCACAATGGAAAAGAAAATTGTGACAATGAGGATACTTCTATTTTTTAGACGGGTGATCATTTTTCCACTCTTGACATCGCTACCAATGCTTGCCGCGCTTCATTCATATTGGCAATGAACTTTTCAAAGGAGAAGCGGATCATTCGACCTGTAGCCAAAAGATCAAACCCCTCGCCGTCGATTCCTACCATCGTGACGGCCTCTTCATCCTTTACATCAATCTCTTTAAAGCGGCGCAGATAAGATCTCAGCGCTTCCCGATGATTTTGATTCATGTGTGTCAGGATACTCTTTTCCTCCTCACCAGTAAATGGGTTTGGGAGAAAAAATTGGTCGGGTTCTATCCAGTCGATTTTGCCAAAGCCGCCGATAAAGCGGAGCTTCACGGGTTTCAAGCGAAAGAAAAAGAAGCCGTGCGATTCCGTAAATTCACGGGAGTCTGGAAAATAAGTGTAGTAGCGCTCTCGCGCATCCTGCTCACTCGCTTCGAGACCCACTGCATCTGCGAGATACGTCAGCCGCCCTTGTGCTTGAACTTCAGGGCCACGACCTTCCACGATGGTGAGCGAAACCTTAGGATTTGCACGAATATTCTTAAAATGCTGAGCCAAATTGCTGATCAGAATAATTGCGTGGCCTTGGCGGTCCAAGCAGTACGGTGTAATGGAGCCGAAAGGATACCCGGGTACTTCGAGCGAATGCGTCGAGAGGACTCCATACTTTTGACTCAGCAACAGCCTTCGCGCGATCTTGGTCTCGACATTCGAATCCAATTTCACTCCTCTGAATCGAGCCAGATCGTGACGGGGCCGTCATTGACGAGCTGGACTTCCATATGAGCACCGAAGATACCTTCTTTTACACGTAAGCCGTTTTCATTTAAGAAGAGATTGAATTTCTGCCAGTAGGCCTTAGCCATTTCCGGCTTGGCTGAAGGATCAAATCCAGGACGGTTTCCTTTTCGGGTATCGGCGTAGAGCGTAAATTGCGGGACACTCAAGATTTGGCCGGCCGTTTGTTGGATATTCAAATTCATCTTTCCATGATCGTCTTCAAAAATACGCAGATTCACAACCTTCTTCGTCATTCGTTCAAGAGCTTCAAGATCATCTTCTCGTCCGATTCCCACGAGTAACAGCAATCCAGGTCCTATTTCAGACACCTGGCGGCCGTCAACTGAAACGCTTGCGTTTTTGACGCGCTGGATCAATACTCTCACTCAAAATTACCTTCTCTTGTGCTGTTATTCTATCATGTGCCCATGGGTAAAAGCTTGCTCATTCAAAGCAACCGCTACGAGGAACAAATTCAAGAAGTCATGCGCGCGCTTGATTTCACGTGGGAACTGGAAAAGCTATTTTCGATTTGTCTCGAGTGCAACGTACCCGTCCAAGATCGAGACAAACAGAAGGTGAAGGACCGCGTGCCTCGTAACGTATTAAACGAGCACGACACGTTCTGGCAGTGCCCGCAATGCACGAAAGTCTTCTGGCAGGGATCTCATTATGAAAACACGCAGAAGAAATTGATCATGCTGGGCCTTGGTGCTTCAACGTGATCGTTCCGGATCGACAAATGTCGGCAAGCATTTTCGCCGACTCCCTCACTCTGCGAGCTTGCGTACTGTAATCGACCTCAACCAAACCGAAGCGTGGTGAAAAACCGTCCGCCCATTCAAAATTGTCCAGTAAGGACCAGTACAAATACCCAATCACGCAGGCGCCTTCGCGCATCGCCCGAGCCAGTCCGCGAACATGGTCGGTAATAAACTCCGTGCGCTCACGATCCTCCTGCGTACAAAGTCCGTTTTCTGAAATCAAAATCGGAAGACCGTATCTGGAAAATTCCTTAACGAGTAAGTAAATACCGCGCGGAAAAATTTCCCACGAAAGGAAATTTCTCGGTCCAACTTCGCGGTGGTGTTGCAATGAACACAAGTCTCCAAAAATCTGTGGAATCCCGAAACCGCGGTAGTGAACAAAATCACGCGTGTAGTAGTCAAGACCGATAAAATCAAGTGTCTTTGCGCGTGCGAGACGGATCGAGAAAAAACCGGGATAAATGACTCGGCCTCGAACTAAAGCGTTCACGAATAAGCGATTCAACGCCAAATGCCGAAGTTGAGTTGCGAGTTTGTCTTTGAACGAATGTTCTGCACAAGGTGTAAGAGCTGCTACATAGTGAGCGATCCCAGTCTGGACAGGTTTCCTTCTTAATTTTCGACTGACGTCTGTGATCCCTTCGTAAGCCGCGACGTGCCCTCTGAGTAAGTTGGCCAATACTTGTATTGCGGCCCGAAATGATTTATCTCCAGGCGGCCACTCACCCAAAAAATAACTCTTAAAAGCGTAAACGACAGGCTCATTCAACGTCATCCAATATCGGACACCTTCGCCGATCGCTTCAGTTACGGTCCGAACGTACCTGGCAAAAAGTTCTGGGGTTCGGCTCGAAAGCCATCCCCCTTGTTTTGAAAGCCAGCGCGGAAGTGTGAAGTGATGAAGAGTAACAATCGGTTCTAAATCGTTCGACGCGAGCGACTCGATAACCTCACGATAATGAGCGAGCGCCTCCTTGCTAAATTGCCCTTCCTCGGGTTCTATCCGGCTCCACTCGAGTGAGAACCGGTGGGCATTGTGACCGAGCGACCGCGCCAGGCGGAAATCCTCTCTGAATCGATTCCAGTGGTCACACGCCGCTCCCGATTTTTCTTTAACTCTTCCGCTTTGCTCCCAGTCCCACCAATCGTTATTTGAATTTCCACCCTCGACTTGGTGCGACGACGTTGCCGATCCCCAAAGGAAATCTTTTGGAAATGTGAAAATCTGATTTGCCATCGGCGGTTGACGCAAAGGTTACGATTTCCCTTCAAGTAGCTAACAAAAGCACGTCATTCTGAGACGGCAGTACAGAGCAAGGTCGAAGAATCCCGTCTGGGATCCTTCCGCCACAAATCATGGCGGACAAGTCGGCGAAGTTATGGATTGCTGCCTCAGGATGACGGTTTTGTTAGTTCCCTTACTCAACTTTTCCAGAATGCCGCGCCACATGAGCTTGGCAGGCTTCATAAGACTCGAGCGGACAGAAATGCCTTAAGATTTCATCGTGACAGCTGTAGCGGTAAGGAAACGGATGTTGATAGGCAGACCGGACCACGCTCTTAAGCTCCTCGTCTGGAAGGCCGATCTGATTTTGCTCACTCCACTCAAAAAGTTTTTGCCGCACTTCCTCTTCACTCAGTCCAAGAAGCCGAAATTCCGATGCCAGGCGGATGGCGCAGTTGTTTCGATAGCCAGGCTCCACGTGACTTTGCCAGATCGTCTGAACCCCGGCGCAGGGAAACGCGAGATGAGAAAGGTCCTCCGGATGCCGGAAGTGATATTCAAAAGGCTTTTTTGTGATCTGTCTCACTTGACGCCGGAGACGTTTAAAAAACCGCGCAGCGTCTCGACTCACGGTAACATTCGATTGCCAAAGGAGGCCTGTTTCATCGGTTACTGAAAGCGTCCGCGCCGTTTGAGCAAGATCAAAAATTGCGTTGCGGTCGAGTGTATCCAGCTCTTCGCGCGACATGAAAACCTTATGGAGATTTGACTTCTCATGCATGGTATTTGGAAGGCGCAACAGCCGGACTCGATCTTTAATACTCAAATCGATCGCTTGATCCAAACCTTCAGGGAGTTCTTGCACTAAGTGACGGCGCATCGCAGAAAAAATGAGGGGGATGGATCTCGACGGAACCACTTTTCCAAACACACGTGTATCAAGCATCAAGTGAAATCCCTTGGAGCCGCTAAAATAAATGAGAAGGGCGTTTGGCTCCACCTCCCAGCCGTCCAGGAAAAAGGACGCAAGGAAACGTGCGGCGCGGACAGCCACGCCGAAATCTGAATGATCGATATCGATCGGAAAATATGGAGCCCAAACTTTACCTTCATAACCTGAAATGGTCGGTTTCGAATCAACGGCGCGAGTACTCATGTAGGTCAGAACTTCATCTGAGAAGAAAAAGTAGGTACTGAAACAGCTGTAGCGGCCAAAAGACTCCATCAGTTCCGGTACTTTGGTCACGGAGACTACATGGTTCCGGAATCCTTTTTGAAAATGTGCCGCAAAATCTACAAAGTGAAATTTCCTCATATCTGTTATATTATACCCTTATTCTATGCGAGGCGGAATACTGTGATCACAAGCGGAGGTAAGTGAGAAATGAGACATGCGTTCACCATCATTTTGTTGTCCCTCACGATTTTCCACCCTGCTCGTGTCGGGCATGCCGTGTCTACCAGTCCCCGGTACGAAGAGGTCGTCTATCAAAAAGGCAGGTTTGAACTCAAAGCATTCCTTTGTAAGCCAGAAGGGTCTGGACCTTTTCCTGCCGTCGTGTACAACCACGGTGGACTTGGCGACCGGATCGGTGGCACTCCGCGCGAGACGTGTGAGGCGCTCGCAAAATCGGGTTTTGTCGGCTTCTCACCGATGCGCAGACAAACGATCCCACTGGCGGGACACCTCGATGACGTCTTTGCAGGCGTTGACTACGTCAAGAGTCTGAACTACGTGGATTCGCAGCGAATCGGCTTGATTGGGTTCTCGCGCGGCGCGCTGCTTGCCTTCATGGCGGCGACCCGAAGCGGCGATTTTAAAGCCATCGTGATGATGGCGCCTGCCTGGAAGATAGTTGAAGGTCCATTTCTTTCCGACGCGCCACGTGTCTCAGCCCCTGTCCTCTTGCTCGTTTCTGAAAATGATACGGTTCAAGCCGATCACGTCCGTTCCACCCAAATGGTCAAGCAAGCGTTAGAAGCTGCCGGAAAAGACGTACAAGTCATTCACTACCCGCCCTATCAGAGGGATGGCCACCGAATGTTCTTCGAAGTGGGAACCTACTGGGAGGATGTCGAAGCGTTTCTAGACAAATATCTTTAACCCAGAACGGTTATTGGAAAGAAGGGGAGGGTCCTTTTTTTACGCGGACCCAAAATTTTCAAAAAATAGAACAGTGCCCTTTTTTCTCTTTCATCCACCCCTTCGTCGTATTCGCAATTAAGCCGAGGCTTCCCTCAGGAATTTTTATCGGTTTCATGTTTCGAAAGATAATCGGTTGCCGCTTCAAGAAATTCGCGCGCTTGTTCGATCATGGAAACGGCATCCCCTGCTGGAATCGCGGCTTCAACATCGTAATCACTGATCAATCGATTCTCAAATGCCTGAACCAAGGTCTTATGAAACTTGGCATCCAGGATTCCCGTCTTTGAAAATTTCTCCCCAAACGCACTATGTACAGCGCTGTGTTTTTTGAATTTCAATCCCTTTTCATACAAAAGCGCTTCTGCGATATAGAACATCGCATAATAGGCTCGTGAAGCGGCAAATTCGGCTTGTTTCGCTTGCAGCAACAACTCAGCCGCTTTAATTGATTCAGCAGCCTTTGCTAAAAGTTTTTGACCGGCTTCTTTCATGCGGCGATTGCTTCTTCGCGGACGTTATCAAGGAAGGGGGTTCGCTTCTGAATCCAATCCACTTCTTTTACATATACCTTGCTGACTGTGACGCCATATTTTAGCGACAATTCTGAACTGAGATCGCCGGTGCGATTTACTTCACTCGAATAAGACGGCTCAAAAGCATCAAGGACGACCAAGACATCGATATCAGACTCCGCATCCGGCTCGCCACGGGCATACGATCCAAAAAGGTAAATGCCCTTTAGACGGCCTCGGTAGATTTTTTCCAATCCCGTTCTAAGCTCTGCAAGCAGCTGTCTTAATTGCTTCTGAACCATGCTTTGATTCTCTATGTTTTCTTTATCAATTTTCGATCGATTCAAGAAATCCAGAGTAAGTATATCATGCCACTCTCCTCGAATCCATAACTCCAGGCCATCACGTCAAAAGAATAAGACAAGACGAGGCGCTACTGTGAGTGCCAGGCCGTCTCCGCGTTGCGTTCCCAGTAACTTGCTATTTAGCTGAGGGGTCGGGGTGTTTTCCCGACCCCTC
>MHFT01000083.1 GCA_001804315.1 Omnitrophica bacterium RIFCSPLOWO2_12_FULL_50_11 | reverse complement strand
CGTCAACCCTTTACTACCCCCGCCGCTCCAGCTGAATCCTTCTCCCTGCCCAGATAAATCGAAACCGGCAGCACCATAGGTAATGCTTTCCAGCCAGATCGGCTCTGGGATGGATCGTGCGAGCGCTTCTAATTTTTTTCCGAACAGAACTTTATTTTTAAATATGGCGTTCAGATCCCTCACTTGTTTGTTTAAATCATCACGGACTGCTTCCAACTCGTTGACCGGCAGTCTCGACAATTGAGGGTCGAGCTGAATGCTCCGGCTCTCGTGCGCTCGGTGTTTTTTTTCAAGATACATTAAATAAGGCTGGAGAATCGCAAACCGCACGCCCATAAAAAGGAGAATAAGAACGAGCGTCTGGCGGATCAAGACCCGCTGAACCCGCTCGGGCTGCGTGACGCGCTCTTCCTCGGGCAGCAATGAAAGTTCACCGAGCGGTGCTTTTGCGCCTAGCTTTCGAAGTGCCGAACCAATCGGCACCAAAAGTGCCGCTAACACATTTCTTGAAATGTTTTGTTTCGTCGGAAACAGCCCAAACTCAAACTGAATTTCCTGCCGGAAGGTATTGGCAAGGAAATCGGTCCAAAAAATCAGATCGCCGCTGCCCGCCAGAAATACCTTCTCCACCTGCTCCACAGCGGCCGAACGGCCCAAAAAATTGAGCGACGCCGTAAACTCTTCGTAAAACCGTGTCTGGCTCTCCCGCTGGTTTTCCGAAAGTAAAAAGTCCCGGGACAAATAAACGCTCTTGCCGCGCGCAAACGTGAGATTCACGCTGCCGTCGGCATCGATAAAAATAAACCCGTACGTTTTCCGATCGTCCAATTTTTCGCCGGCGGCCAAGGCGCGCGAAAAAGCAAGATACACGGGCTCGACCATGTCGACTTTGACGCCGCCATCCCTGAGCTGCCGGACAAATTGACGAAGCGTTTGTACCTTCGTCGCCGAGATCGTCGCGGCAAGCACTTTCTTGCCGTCCGCCTTTGTTTGTTCCACGGCACTATAATCGGAGACCGTTTCCGTCATTTTGAACGGCACGTAGCGGTTCGCCTCGTAACGGATGACGTGGGGCCATTCCTCAGGAGGAACGTAGGGAATCTCAAAGTAGCGGGTGACAACGTGAAATGGATTAAAAGCAGCAATCACTCGGGTACCGCCGGCATGCAATTTCTGGCACAGGCGGCTGACTGCTTGTGACTCGGGTGAAAGATCTTTCGCTGCTGCCTTTTGGAAAAGGGAAAGAAGGCTCTTTTGTTTCTTGCTCTCTACCGTTTTGCGTGGAGCCGCTGCTTCAATAGGTTCAATGGCAAATTCGGCAAGCGCCGGAACGCCTCGCGACATGGTCACTGAAGCGCCGATGACCTCTCTCCGCCCCATGTAGATTCCGATCGCCCTTGCCATAAAAATGAATGGGGTCAAGGCTTTACCTTTTACATTTACACGAATTGGGTGACCTTCCGCACCTTAATTCAAAATGTAAAGCCCTGACCCCATTTTCCCGTTGGTTAGGTTCTGTTGACATTTGATCATTTTTCCCTCTCCCCTCTGGGGAGAGGGTTAGGGTGAGGGGAAAACGTCGGGCTAATCCCCCTCATCCTAACCTTCTCCCCAAGGGAAGGGGGAGAAGGAATTTCGTGCGAAATGTCAACAGAATCTAAAATACCAGGAAAACTTTATCTCCCGCTTGGATGCTGCTTAACGTATCTTCGCTCACGATCGTCGCGGCGGAGAGGTTTTGATAAACGCGGTCAATCCGCCCCTCGCCAAGAAATGTCCCGCCCCGGTAGATTTGGATGTAGAGGCCTTCTTGCGCGCCTTCGTTAGAACCTAAATTGACGACGATAAACTGCTGTACAGGATTCACTTTGAGCACCCGGCCGGTTGGAACCGCGACGCCTGGCCGCCCCGCCGGCCTGATTCCCCTGGCGGGACTCATCCTGCCGCCGCTCGCGGCCTGTGCCTTTGCGGAACGAGGCTCCACAGCAGCTGTGTTACTTTTCAAAAGCTCGCGAATCGCGTTCAAATTGGACTCAAATGTGGTAATCACTTCATCCCGAATCTGCAAAATGCTTCGAAGTGACTCCGTCTGCTCCTCATAGTGAGCCTTCATGCGCGCGAGTTCAGCTTCATGATCGGAACGAATCGTGTCGACTAAACCCGCTTTCACATGAGCCGCTTTAAGATCGGCGACTAACCTTGAAATCTCCTCCCGCTGTTCAGCCACTTCTATTCTGAGCTGGCTTACGGCCTGGCTCAACTCCAGCCGTTCTTGCTCCGTCTGAGCAAGCTGCGAAACTGCCCCTTGGCGGAGAGAAGACTCGCGCACGAAAAGGAAAGCAAATGCGCCGGCGCCGAGAAGCGCGAAAACAAGAAAAAGTAAAGACAAACGCGGGACGCCGATTTGACTCAGTAACGATGGCTTCATTTCTGATTCCGGAGACTCCAGTTTCTGCTCCTCAGGTTTCGGGTTGACCCTATCTTCCTCTTTCTTTTCGGCACGGTTACCGTTCTCCTTAAGCTCGCCAATTTGATTATCGATCCAATTCTCTTCAGGCTCAACGACAAAAGTAGTTTTAGCAGCTTTGCTCATTTGATCTCACCTCGCTTCCTAAGACGTTTCTCCTGCCAAAGTGGCAATTTGATTCGGACCCCGCTTTTTGGCCGACGAAAGGGCTTGTTCCAATGCTGCGGAGACATCTGCCTTGCCGCGATGAATGGCAACATCAAAACTCATGAAGCCGACGCTTACGGTTACCTTAATCGCTGTGCCTTCGACTCGGAATGTATTGTTCGCAACCGCATACCGGATCCGCTCCGCTACGATGCGCGCTTGATCAAGCTGCGTCTCGGGCAGCAGGACCACAAACTGGTCTTCCCCGCGGCGTACTATAATATCGACCGATCGGGTAGATTCCTTTAAGAACGAGGCGACATCCTGAACGATTAACTGCGGCAGATTGGCGCCATAAGTTCGGGCGAGGTCCGAGAGCGAATCGATCGAAACGAGCAGAAAGGAAAGCGGTCTCTGGTACCGCCGGGCACGGTCGCATTCTTCCGTTAACCTCGAGTCCAAAAGCCGCGTATTGTAAAATTGGGTTTGGGTATCGGTTGCGAGGCACGATTCTAACGCCTCCTTCGACTTTTTCAGCTCATAAGCTTGCAAAAAAACTTCGCGGCCAAGCCGATCCCGATCGCGCATCAGATTGGTCACATAGTAAGCAGCCCAAGCACATACGATCGCGCCCACAAGAAGCGTCATTTGATGGAAGACCGTGTACGCCCAAAAAGACAGAGCGAGCAACGGCACGAATAACAAACAGAAGAAACCGACGCCGGTTATGATGCGATTGAACATACGGACACCTTTACAAACCTCACTGTATCATCGGCACCTTCCGTCAATCAGTTAAGTTGTAAAATTGTTACACATGATACAAAACTTCGTAACCGTTCAGCCCCGTCATCCTGAGCGGAGTAGCACTCAGAGTAAACTCCGCGAAGGATCTCGTTTTTCGAGATTCTTCGGCCTTCGGCCTCAGAATGACGATACGTGGATGGCTGAACGGTTACAAAACTTCAACTAACTTCTTGACTATACTCCATAATTACGCTAATATTTTGGATCGTGTTCCATAGAATACTAAAAATTCCTGAAACGCACAGCTTTTTCCTCTTTGGGGCAAGGGGGACAGGCAAGACAACTCTGCTCCATACGCGTCTTGATCCCAGCAACACTTATTTCATTGACCTTCTTGATTTAGAACAGGAAGCCAGACTTATCCGTGATCCAGAGTTCTTGGCTCGAATCGCTGAGCAACTAGACAGGAGATATCAGAGAATCGTTATCGATGAAATCCAACGCGCGCCGCGTCTGCTTGACGTGGTTCACCGGAAATCAGAACAGTTAAAGCGCCTCGGAAGACCGCTCCAGTTTATTATGACTGGCTCAAGTGCCAGAAAACTGAAACGAGGGGCCGCCAACCTCCTTGCAGGACGCGCTTTCGTGTATCATCTTTTTCCACTTACGGTCGCCGAGCTTGGAGCATCTTTTAAGCTACGGCAGGCGCTTGAGCACGGCACGCTTCCTGAAAGCGCCAATTTAGAAACGATTGAGATGAAAAGCCGTTACCTCGAAGCCTACAGCCGCACGTATCTGAAAGAAGAAGTGTGGAACGAACAAATCATTCGCAAACTGGAGCCTTTCAACCAATTCCTGGAAGTCGCCGCACAAATGAACGGAAAAGTTCTGAACTATTCTAAAATTGCCCGAGACATCGGAGCTGATGTGAAATCAGTTCAATCTTATTTTCAAATTCTGGAGGATACCTTACTCGGCTTTCTGATTCATCCTTATCACCGCTCCATAAGAAAACGCCAGCTTAAGAACCCAAAGTTTTATTTTTTCGACTTGGGCGTGAAACGCTCACTCGAAGGAACGCTCAGTGTCCCGCTCTTGCCTCAAACATCGGTATTTGGGGAAGCGTTTGAGCACTTTGTCATTCTTGAAATGACCCGACTGAATGAATACAAAAATCTTAATTACCGCTTCTTCTATCTCCAAACCCACGACGGAGCAGAACTTGATCTTGTTATCGAGCGTCCAGATCGTCCCGTCGCCCTGGTTGAAATTAAATCCGCAAGCCGCGTCAACGCCCTCATGATGAAACATCTGCACAAATTCTCAAAAGAAATCTCAAAAGCGGACACGTACTGTCTTTCACAAGATCTCCACCCTCAAAAATTCGGTTCCGTTCAAGCCCTGCCTTGGCAGGATGGAATCAAAGCTATCGGATTGTGAAATCGAAGCTGTCTTCCTCACGCAACCGGAACCCTGGAAAATAATGCTTGACTTGAGTTCTGCACTTTTCCTACTCTCCTCTCCCCCCTTTTTCAGCTGACCATTACCCATAAGTCTGGTACTGGGGGAAAGGAAGTAGAAGTATAGCAAAGGGAGATTGGTAAATTCTACTCAATAATACATCGGAAATGATCGTTAGTGCAGATAAAGAGGAGGATGCACTAATGGTCAAAGACACTGGTGTCCCAACATTAGTTGAATAATAGCAACTGGTTAGGGCTTTCGCGGTGTTCGGTTCCGTAATCAATGTCCGTAAGTACTTGTAACATAGGCACTTTCTCAAATAGAGTGACGCTCAGAATCTGTAGAATTGTGTAAAGGCTGTGACTGAGCCCGAGCCGTTTTTTGATAAGGGCCACCAGCACATAAACTGAGACGGCGATCCAAACTTGAGTCTTGACCGCATTCTCTGAGGTGCCGTAAAAGGCTTTGATTCTCAGATGCTGTTTGATCCATTTGAAAAACAGCTCCACTTGCCACCGGCATTTGTACAGCTCGGCGATGGTCAAAGCAGGCACGAGGAAGTTGTTGGTCAGAAACGAGAGGCGCTTGTCTCGTTCGGCGTCGAAGTAGCGGACGCGCCGGAGTTTCTCCGGATAAGCTTGGGCTGAATAGAAGGGGGTCAAGGCGATCGTTTGATCCGAGATGAGTCCAGTGGATTTGTCGACCGGATGTGAATAGAGTCTTCGGAATTGGAAATTGCTCTTGGAACGAATCACAAAGAAAGCCAGAGCCTGATGAAGAGAATAGAGGCGTTCGAAGTCGAGGTAGCCCCGGTCCAGGACGTAGAAGGAACCGGGCTCCGGAATGAGATCGTCTAAGACATTGACATCGTGGACTTTTCCCTCGGTAATCTGGATAAACGAAGGGATCGAGCCGCGCAGATCGAGGAGCGTATGGAGTTTGATGGCGGCCTTGTGTTTTCGGAACCCGGCCCACGGAAAAAGCGAAAGACACAGATCGATCGTGGTTGAGTCGAAAGCATAGACGGTTTGATCGAGTTCGACCCCAAAGGGATCGTTGGCGTAAAGATGCCGGGCTGTGTGAATCAAGACTTGAGCAAAGTCGGCCCAGATGCGCCAGTCGCGTGTTTCGTTGGCATGAGCCAGATTGTTGCGAGAAACTCCTGCGCGGATTCCCATGTGATAGAGTTTCGTGCGCATGGCCTGAAGACAGGCTTCGATATCGCGAAGACTTTCCCGGTAACTCAACTGAGCGAAGGCCATCACCAGAAATTGATCGAGGCATGAAAAGGTTTTTACTTTGTAATTGCCGTGGTAACGGTGGACGCATCTCCGAAACGCCGGAAGTGCGAGATGCTCCATCCCTTGAACAAAAATGGTTTTGCCGGTATTCATAAGCCATCCCTTTCTTGGAATTGGAATGGCTAAAGCGTACCGGCGATTTCAAATCGATTACAGACATTTTGGATAATAACATGTTAGATTCCATAGAGTTACAAAAAAACGTCAGTCAAACGTTGGGACAGCAGTGGGTCAAAGAGTCGAAGAAACCGTGGGAAGGAATAGAAGAGGAAGGCTTGAGTTGGGCAGAGCGAGAGTTTATCAGC
>MHFT01000082.1:3580-5986 GCA_001804315.1 Omnitrophica bacterium RIFCSPLOWO2_12_FULL_50_11 | reverse complement strand
CAAATTGGATGCGACCGCATTATAAAGCGTCCCCCGCACCGTGCCAAAAACAGCCCCTCCTGCAAGTGTCAGAACCGAACCTGGAAATGCCACAACACATCCGACAGAATAAATCACAATAAAGACGATGGGACCCCACCACTCGCCCCGCAAAGACTCAAGAAAAGTGAGGATATGCTCCTTTGTGAAATACTGAGAAAGCGGCGTATAGCGGATAACGAAACCAGCGACAGCAATAACGGTCACTAAAATGACAAATTTCGTGACTTTGTTCATGCTCACCGTTCTTTCACTTCGAGGCCGTTACTCTTGAGAATCTCAAGTGCATGCGCCCGACAATCCAAAAAATGGCGCAACTCGTCCGGCTTTTCCGCCTCGATCATATGAATCAGGTCTTTTTCGCTTACATCCAGTAAGGCAACGGTGGCCAGATATTCCCTTTCCCTCTCTGACTTCATCCGCTTCATCAATTCCTCGGTTTGAAAACCTTCCACAAACCGCAAGCGAACCAGTTCCGCGAGCTTCCTAAAGGGAATCCTGCAATAACAAACCGAGGCTTTGACTTTTTCCATTGGAACCCTCCTTGCTTCACGTTCTCGAAGCGCTTTTTAAATTTTCTTTCATTAAGCGCGAGAAGATCTCAGGCAAACGCTCCGGAATTTCACAGCAGTTTACATCAAAATGGGCATCTACTTTTTTCCCGATCCCGGTGATGAAATCACGGCACGGTTTGCATTTCTTTACGTGGGCCTGAAATTCTCTTTGAGCCTCACGAGACGGTTTTGTCTCGGCAAACGTATAAATCAACTCTGCGGCTTCATTGCATGTCATGTCACACCTTTCCTTTCGTTTAAGCTCCAGCCATAATCGAGCCATTCGATTTTCGTATCTTCGGATATTTTCTTGGCGATTTCACCGGGCAAATATCTTTTGACGAAGGAAAGAACTCCTCCGGATTTTTCAAAGTCTTTACGGAACCACTTGAAGATGGGCGAAAGGTACAGGGTGTCCGAAGCGTCCTCGTAGCGGGCCTTGCGAGGATCAAGCAGAAAGGTCCTTGCCTGCTCATCCAGTTGTGTGTCCAATTTCTCCCCTCGGTAAGGTTCTTCTCGCAACACGGGGCATCCGACGGAGGCACAAACCAGGGCAAAGTGAATTCTTGGTTCACGAAATTCCTTCCGAAGGATCTCATGCTCGATTTCGTTCAGGCTGAGTTCCCTGCCCAAAACTTTAATCGCTTTACGATCCCAAACATCCGGAATCTGCTGGATGCTATTTTCGGGATAGGCCAGCGCTTTCCATCCGAATCTTTTCTGCAAAGGATAATGATCGGTCACTAACTTGATGGCGTCTGCATTGTAGGCGTTGATCCAGAAGGCAATCTTTTCATCCCGACTCATTTCCTTGTAGTTCTCTTTGGAAAGACTTTCGAGCGATTTCACATATTCATCCAAATCCTGTCTTTCTTGCTTTAACTTCGAATACTCCACCCTTCCATTGACGGCATAACCTCGAAGGACTTTTGCATAAGACAAATGATCAAAAGCAAACCTTTCACCTGCCCATGCGTTCTCGAAAGGCATCGAAGTCCGTAGAAATAAAAAAATAAAAAGAAGCAACATCTTCCGACTCATCTTGTCCACCTCCACGAGTTTTTAAAGCCTTCAAATCCTGCGGGTGCCACAACCGCAATGGCTTCCATGTTGAGCTCGCCAAATGAACCATGCGACTACGGCCCCGACAATCAACAAACCAAGGATCAGTTTCATGGTGTGATCTTTCCTCCCTTCCGCTATTGATTAAGATGCAGCTACAAGAAAAAGGATTCAGCGTTTGGGACTACGTTCAGATAGGGGGGGAGTTCTACGGCGTTACGAGGAACCGGCCAAGCGGAGCCACAGCCGCTTCCAGAAACCAGGCGGCTGGAGGGATTTGGATTTGATGAAGCTTCGTAATCTCTGTCTAAGCTCGGGAGGCATACCCTTGGGGCGCAGTTCCTTTGAAAGATTGATCGTTTGCTTATAGGTGTTAATGAAGGCAAGGCAACCCGGACAATCCGCCAGATGCTGTTCGAGCTGTTGCTTCAGCACGGGCTCAAGTGTGCCGTCAACGTAATCATAAAGGAGCTTGCCGATATCACGACACCTAAGCATCGCATTCATTTTGGGCTAACCATTTTGAAATTTGGAAAGTGCGCCATCATAGAGTCCGCTAATTCCTTACGCAAAAAAAGCCGTGCCCGATGGAGTCGGCTCTTTAAGGCGGCAATGGAGATTTCAAGGATCTGGCTTGCCTCCTCCGCTGAAAGCTCTTCGATATCCCTTAGGACAAACACACTCCGGTAGTCCGGTGGGAGAGCCGTAAGAGCCTTATCGATCCAATGAAGAAGTTCCTTACGCGCGAGCT
>MHFT01000082.1:0-3556 GCA_001804315.1 Omnitrophica bacterium RIFCSPLOWO2_12_FULL_50_11 | reverse complement strand
TCCTTACGCGCGAGCTCCTCGTCAGGAAGTTTTGACCAATCTACTACCGGCTCAGCAATCATTCCCTCCTCCGTCATCTTGGGCCCCAACTCCTCTTCGAGCGGAATCTCGCAGAACTTGGACCGATTTCTAAGTTTCATAAGCGCCGTGTTCGTGGCGATCCGATAGATCCAACTCGATAACTTCGAATCTCCCTGAAAGCCGTCAATTTTCTGGAAAACCGCTAAAAAGACGTCCTGGAGAATCTCCTCCGCATCTTGACGGTTGCCTGTCATCCGAAGAGCCAGACCAAAGACTTTCGTCTCATATTGAGCCATGAGTTCTTCGAGGGCGGCTTCATTCCTTGCCTTAAGCCGCTTAATAAAATTCTGATTCTCGGTCGGGGGACTGGCCATATTTCAATTCCGTATCCTTCCCGAGAAGCGGATTCCATCCTCCTCGATTAAGATGCAATAGCGAACAAAAAGATTCGTGGTCAAGAAAAATTCCTTGTTGAAGTGGTCCGCGGCGTCAATTGAGCCGGCTCTTCCAGGATGGAAAGGAGTGTTTTAGCGCAATAGACACGGTCGCGCTTGGCGCGGCTTATTTCCTTGAGGATGCCCAGTTTCTCAAATCGTTCCACAGCTCGTTGAACAGTTGTAAATGCGATGCCAAGTCTCTCCGCTACTTTGTTCGCTTTAAGGTAAGGATTCTCCGCCAAGAGATCGATTAACTTGACGGGGGTTTTTGAGGAGGATCCGGCAACCTCGTGACGCCATTTGGCGACTAATTGATTGATCCGTTCCGCACGGCCAAGGGCATCTTCCGATTGGCGGGCCACCCCCGTAAGGAAATATTCAGCCCATTCCTCCCATTCTCCGCGTTCACGCACAGCACGGAGCCTCTCGTAATAATCCCTGCGTGTCGCTTCAAAAAAGGCGCTTAAATAGAGCAAGGGGGTTGGAAGGATCAACCTCTCCACAAGGAAAAGGGTGATGAGAAGCCGGCCCACCCGCCCATTTCCATCCAGAAAGGGATGAATGGCTTCAAATTGATAATGCAAAAGGGCGATTTGGACAAGGGGGGGAAGCGTCTTGTCATGAAAGAACTTTTCCATTTGGCCAAGACACTCCGCGAGATCAGAAGGAGGCGGGGGGACATAAGTGGCGTTGGCCAGGGTGCAACCGGGAGAGCCGATCCAATTTTGAGACCTGCGGAATTCCCCCGGCGTTGCGTGGGCACCACGCACCCCTTTCATCAGCTTCTCATGGAGTTCGCGGATTAATCGAAGCGACAAGGGAAGTGTTTTTAGGCGACGTATTCCATATTCCAAAGCAACCACGTAATTGGCGACCTCCCGCAGATCATCAGGGCTTCTTTCAATAGCCACACCCGCTTCAGCCGCTAATAACTCACCCAGCGTGGCCTGAGTGCCTTCGATTCGGCTTGATAACACAGCTTCCCGCCTGACAAAAGGACGGATCAAAAGATGAGGATTGGGTAACCGTCCTCCCTCTCCGGCAAGCCATCCTAGAGTTCTATCAGCGTCAGAAAGGGCCCGGATGAGCGGAGGCGCCCAGAGAATTTCAGGCGGCAAGGGCGCGGGTACGAATGCGGTATAGCCCTCGGGGCATCTAATGTTGCGTCCTGGAATCTTTTTGGGTGTGGTCATCGGCTTCCCTATTTTCAAGCCTGAAAATAGCCGCTCATCTTATTAGCGAAATATTATATTATCGAAAATAACAAGTCAAGCTATTTTCGAATCTGGAAATACTTGAGGGAGAGTAAGGATAGGGTGAGTGTTTCGGGAAGTACAGGAAAGAAGGGATTTTCACCACAACAACCCGATGGCACTTCGTTACCAACTAGACGGATCCGTATGTATTCAGGCCTTCGAGGTGACTTTTTGGGGACTTGATTGACGTAACTTGTTTCCAATGAATATGGCTAGGTCGACACACCGATTACTATATCCCCACTCATTGTCGTACCAGCGGCTTACCTCTGATGGATGCAACGCAAATAGCATCATTTCTTAATCCTTTGTTCTTCAATAGATTGCAATATCCTACGGATCCATTTTTGATTACAAGCGATAGGATCTTGATTTATTAACGTAACTCAGGACGAATTCTTGAATTACGCCTTAGGGGGAAATCGCTGAGGGGGAAAATTGCACAGTTGCGACCTGATTTATTGCGCACTTACGCCCTGATTCAGTCGAAAATGCGATTTCCAAATCCATTAATCGCTGTAAGGCATTGCAAATAAAGGATCGAAAATTCCGCAACGATTGGAGTATCCACAGTACCTGCGTGAGGATAATGGATGGGGCTATTAACATCGAGTACTATTTTCGATCTTCCTCCGTCTAGCTTGAGAAAGAAATTCCAAGAGAAGGAGCTTTTGGATTCCCTTCCAAACGCTCCACCCGCTGGGCAAGATCGGCAATGATGGGCAGAAGAACCATGTAATTGGAACCCAAAGCCATTTTCAGCATATTGCGTGTTTTAGGATCACTTCTCAGCTTCAGTTCCACGACGTCGTCCTTTAAAGCGGTGGCCGGAGAATCATAGGGAGGCAAGAGGCGTAAAATCACACCGTGTTTGGTTTGACGGTTTGAGATAATTCTCGTTCGGACTAAATGTTCCTTCCAGCGTTTAACCGTAGGCGGGCGCTGCCCCAATTTTTTTGAGAGTTCACCCATACTGGTTTGAAGCTCATTTTTTGAGTCCAAATGATATATCAAGTAAAAATACAAGGGCCATCCGGAACCGATCGCCTCCCTTTTCTCCGTAGATAGGAGAATTGATTTCAGAGCGTCCCACCGCGTAAGTTCCTCCTGATTCCCTGCCATTTACACACTCCTTGGCCAATACATCATGATTGAAACTCCAGCCAAAGCAATCGCGCTTCCGATGAGGTCGATTCTGTCCGGAGCAATTTTATCCACAAGCCAGCCCCAAAGCAGAGCCATCACGATGAAAACTCCCCCATAAGCGGCATAAACCCTGCCGAAGTGAGCCGGCTGAAAGGTCGGAATGACTCCGTAAAGCACCAGAATGACAGCTCCGAACAATGCAAGCCAGGCGCTTTTTCCTTCCCGCAGCCACTGCCAAACCAGATAGCCCCCTGCAATTTCACAAAGACCGGCAAAAACAAAAAGCAAAATAGATTTGGTAATCACCATTTAGTCTCCTTCCTCTTAACAGCAACGAGCGCCATGAACTGCCTCCCGGCCCTCTTTGACAATAAAATAAACCATGGCAAGCGCTGCGATGGGATCAGCCCACCACCAGCCAAAGAGGGCATGGAGTGTCAATCCCAAAAGAAGCGTGAATGAAAGATAAGCGCAGACCAGGGTTTCCACCGCATCCGCTTCCAGTGCCCGGCTTCCCATTTTTTTTGCAAGACTCCGTTTTTTGAGTCCAAGGACCGGCATAACGAGAAGGGATAACGTGGCAATCACAATCCCTGCCATGGTTTTCTCCGGCATTTCATGATGGATTAATTTACTGCCTGATTCATATAGAATGTATGCTGCAAGCAGAAAGAAGGTAATCCCGACAAAAGAGAG
>MHFT01000081.1:1936-15851 GCA_001804315.1 Omnitrophica bacterium RIFCSPLOWO2_12_FULL_50_11 | reverse complement strand
TCAGATTCGCGAGATTGCTTCGGCATCGCTTGGGTTGCCGCCTCGCAATGACGATGTGGTTAGGATGCTAAACACGTACGAGGGGGGGAGGGATATTTCGGACTTATTTAGTCAAGTCGTGCGTCCAGAGACGAAGCGGATCGTCGATACGATCCAAGAAAACGGCGCACACGGTGTCGAAATACTTGTGATTCGATTGGCAACGATTGGTGAGACGATGTTGTTAGCATGGGCTGAGCAAAAGGCGTTTGCCGGAGAGGCTTCTGAGTTGACACCGGAGGCAAGAAGATTATTGCCGAATCCGGAAGCGCTCGGTTTAGGTCCTCTAGATTCATTAGTTGTCGATTCCTCGTTATTCAACGAAGGCAATTTCCGCCGCGCGGCGGAAATTGTCTTTACGGACTTGCTCAAGTCGGGTGCTCGTGTGGCAGCAACGTTTGAAGCGGCAACACCGGATGCGCAGTTTGTGAGCGGTTTAAGCCGCAAACTTCCGGCAGGCTTTTCGCCGATTTCATATCGCAGTTACAATCTTACGGAATCGAGATTAAATCGGTTCGGCTTTCGCGAACCGCTCGTCCTTCTGCCGCATCGGGTTTCCTTTACCTTTCAACCAGAATCACGCCTGCGCAAGCGCGTACTTTTTGTCCCACCCATGTTGATCCATAAGCTGGGGCTTGATTTTAAGGATCTTATTGTGCTTGCTCACATAGCGGCGGCGCACGGCGTTACTTTGGAAGGTGCAGTTACGTGGCTTAACCGTTTGGCTGAATCGCAGGCGAGGCAGGAAGAATTCTCAATGGCCGCCTAAGGATGGAGAAGGAAAGATTGAATAAGAGAAGGAATTAATGTGTGTGCTTCTTCCGGCGGTCGATCAAGTACAAAATACCTAGGACTCCTAGGATACCAAACACAAACATCGCGGCGAACTCAACCATCGTCTGTCTCCTTTGTGGGCGAGGTCTTCGGAGATAGTCCCACGCCTGCACCAAAGAGTAACACATTTAAACATACGAGTGCAACGTTCAAAAGCACTGGCAGAGGCGAAAACAAAATAGATGCGAACGATACCCCAAACAAGATCTCGGAACATCGAAACAGCGATTTTGCAATTAGATCCCGACGATACGGCTCAAACATAGGGCAAATCCTACAACAGGTGGATATGGTATGCAATATAAAAATCATAATCTTTATGCTTAAATCTAATAACTTAGGGCTCTCGAATGCTTGTCCCGTTGCAGCGTACCGAGAGCAGAGTACAGGCTTTCTTCTGTAGCGTTATCTGTTCTCTGTCGTCTGTTCTCTGTACTCTTGGTGGGGCAATTACGTTTACCTCGAATGGTATGCGCCGATATGGAAATCCAGATTGACATAGGTCTTTGAGTGGTTTATAATTAGCGTACTTTTGCAAAACTTTTAATTTGGAAGCGACATTGGACTTTTAAAGTCTTATAAGGGAGCAAAAGCCTGTCTTTGTTTTCGCATCGCGGTGCGTGGTTTTTTTTACCGCTCTTTCTCAGTTTAGTCGGTTGTGCGATGCGGGCTCCTCTTGCGCCTTATGACACGATTCCTCAAGGCAAAGCCAGCGTTTTCGGTTCTCGTCTGCAGCTCATCGACGACTTTAACGCCGGTATCGGACGTAATAAAGTCGATACGGAATGGCAAACGTGGGCTTCGAATGGGGCGGATGTCAAACTCCTGCCGGCTCGCGAAGATGCCCTGAATCCGTGGGGCGCCTCGGCTGCTCTCCAATTTTCAATTCCGAAAGGTGAAAGCGTGAAGCTGATTGCGCTGCTTGAAGATTTGGATGTGAGTCAAGCGGAAGCGCTCTCACTTCTGGTTCGCCGCAAGGATCGGGATGCGTTTTCTGGAGAAATATCGATCCGCCTTGAGGATGATGCAGGTAGGAGCCGCACGGTTGACATCGATCGATATCGCGGCCGAGCCTCGCAAGTCGTGAAACCGGAATGGGATGAAGTGGTTATTCCCAAGTCTGAATATCGCGCGCTCGACTTTAATCGGTTGGAGCGTATTGAGATTTTGCTTCAGGCTCGTGAGGAATCGCGCGGGAGACTGTTTCTCGATGAAATAGCTTTTTTTGGCGTTCCCGATATTGTCTTCGAGTCAGCCCGCGACAACTTAGTCGGTTTTCCAGAGGTAGTTGTTGCGAGCAAGCGGCGGACAGAACTGCTTCAAATCGATGACGACCGCCGGTTTCTTAAAGAGATTGCGCGTGACACATGGCGTTATTTTGAAAACTTGGTCGATCGTGAAACCGGTTTACCGGTTGATCACATTCGAATCGGCGAGGCAACGGGCGTTGGAGGTTATGTCAGCCCTGCGAATGTAGGTTTGTACTGGCTAGCTGCGGTCGCGGCATCTGATCTTTCTCTGACTTCTAAAGGGAAGGCAGCGGAGCTTATTCGAAAGAACATGGATTCTTTTACGAGGTCCAAGCGCTGGAAGCACGGTTTCTGGTACAACTTTTACAAGACGCGCAGCTTGCGTGTGACTCGAGATTACGTCTCGACCGTAGACAACGGTTGGCTGGCCGCGGCGTTGGTGGTTCTGCGTCAAGCATTTCCAAGAGAATTTGGCCGCGAAGCAACCGGGCTGCTTGAGTTGCTCGATTTTTCTGAATTTTACGATCCGTCAAACGGGCAAATCCGAATTGGATTTGACGGCAAGAAAAGCGCTTTTGCGCCGTATCATTATGGTTTGCTTGCTACGGAAGCGAGGCTTGTTAGTTACGTTGCCATTGGCAAAGGGGATCTCGACCGAAAACACTGGGCTCGGATTTATCGGACGCTGCCCGTCGAATGGAACTGGCAGAAACAGGAACCGCAAGGAAGCGAGCAAATATTATTTGGCGAGACACTTTTTGAGGGCTATTATACGTATCTTGATAAACGATTTGTCCCCAGCTGGGGAGGTTCGCTCTTTGAATTTTTAGCACCCCTTTTGGTCGTCGATGAACAGAAGCCAGGGGCGTCGAGTCTAGGTAAAAATAACTTAGTCGTTACGGATCTCCACATGGAACACGCGCTCGAGAAAAAGGGATATCCGGTATGGGGGCTCGCACCCTGTGCAATTCAGAGCGGTCGGGGGTGGAGCTATCGCGAATACGGCATCCCGGAGTTAGGGGCGAAGGGTTACCGCGACGACGGCGTAATTGCCCCGTACGCTTCTTTTTTGGCACTTGGGGTAAAGCCTGAAGCTGCAATTCGAAATATTCGTGAACTGCTTTCGCGATACGAAGACCTGTACGGCGAATACGGATTTTATGATTCGGTTCATGCACTGAAGGGGCGAGTGAATCATCAATACTTGATGCTTGATCAGGCGATGATTTTTATGGCCATTACGAATTACTTGCAAGACGGCGTGATTCAAAAATATTTCCATTCCGATCCGATTGGCCAGGAAGTTAACGCGCTATTGGAGGAAGAGAAATTTTCGATTTGAGTAGATAAGAAAGGGACGCATAAGTATCGTGGTCCCTTATATGTGAGAAGAAAGGAGAACAGAACAAAATGATGAAACGTGTGATGTGTTTATTTTTGATCGCATCACTTCCTTTTCTTGTGCTGCTCCCGAGCCAGGTTTTTTCGGAGGGTGCTTATGAAACCACAGGTGCGGGTCCAGCTGTAGATACTGCATTAGGAAGTGAACTGATCATTGCCGATTTTGATACGGGTGATAAGCCTAACAATATCGGCGGTGATTTTGGGACTTGGGACAAAGATCCCAATGATGAAACCCAAGTCTCTCAGATGAGCTTTGAAGCCGAAGATGCTCTTGGCGACGAGCTGGGTTATTCGATTCGCCTGGATTACGACGTCGATAGTCCGAATCCTGCGTACAACGGATTTTGGATGAAGCTTCAAAATTTCGATGCCAGTGCGTACAACACGGTGAACTTCTACGTCAGAGGTGACGAAACGAACGGCTTTACCAAGCGGCTTAAAATAGAGCTCAAGGACAGTACGAATCAGCCTTCGCCGTTCATCATTACCGGCTTGACGGATGAGTGGCAGAAGTTCTCGATCCCCTTTGAGAAGTTTCGCAGGGTGAAATTCTGGGATGCGCTGAACGAGTTCGTACTCGTTTTTGACGACATTAATTCGAATCCGAAAACGGGTACGATTTATTTAGACCAGGTTACGTTTTCTTCGGAATAAGTTTAAGTATGCCGTCATCTGTAGGGGCGCGATCGATCGCGCCCGGCGATGCCGGGCGCCGCAAATGGCGCTCCTACGATGGTGGTTTTAAAAATCCCGCATGGCAAGGACGTGTCGAGGGTAAATGGGTGCGACTTCCTATGCGTAACGAAGAGGGGGGCGAGGCGTGATTAAGCAGATGCTGTTAAAAGACAGGATCTTAACAGATAAAGAACGAAAAAACCTGGCGATTTTGGAGGTGATCCGGAAGAACGGTCCGATTTCCCGCACCGATATATCCAAAATTACAGAGCTCAACATCGTCACGGTCTCCAACTATGTGGGCCATTACATCAAGCAAGGCCTTGTAGTGGAAGGCGAGTTGGATGAGTCCACGGGTGGTCGGAAGCCGGTTTTGGTTGAGCTCAATCCAAAGGCTGGTTACATTGTCGGTGTGGGCCTGAATATGCTGAGCATGGTTGGCGTCGTGGTGGATCTTGAAATCAATGTCATTACAGAAGTCAAGCGGGAACGACTTCCTGAGAACTCGGAGGTTGTCATCAGTCAAATGGTCGATCTCGCAGCCGAGATGATTGAGTCATTGGAGGTTGACAAGACGAAGATTGTGGGGGCGGGTGTCGGCATTCCCGGGATTATTGATGAGCGCGGACGCACGATTCGATGGCCGCAAAGTTTAGGGGAGAAAGACATTTCAGTTTGTCTTTCGATCAAAGACACGTTTGAAAAGCGTCTGAAAGTTCCCACCTATGTTGAAAACGATGCGAATGCGGCGGTGCTCGGCGAAAAATGGCTGGGTCTGGATCGCGACGTGAAACATCTTGTGTACATGTTTTCCGGCGTGGGCGTCGGCATTATTGTGAATGGTGATATCTATCGAGGCGCTTCGGGCGCTGCCGGAGAACTGGGCGTTTCAAGTGCGAAGGCCTCGAAAGAAGAGATCGTAAGCATGGCCACGAACTTGGGTCGTTGGGAAATGGACCTTGGGATCACGCGCCACGCACGGGAACTGATTGAGAAAGGAAACCACTCGGTCTTAAAAGATTTAGCAGGAGGCGATCCGAAGAAGATTTCCTTCAAAGACATCGTGAAAGCCGTGAAGGAAAAAGACCAGCTTGCGATCAAGGCAGTTGAGCAAGGCGGTTACGCCCTCGGTAAGAAAATTGCCTTTCTTGTGAACCTGTTGAATCCGGAAATTATCGTGATCGGCGGCGGAATTGAAGACTGCGGTGCGCCGCTTTTGGATGCCATCAAGGCAGCGGTGAAGGAGTGGGCAGTGGAAGAAGCGGCAGCGCGAGCAAAAATTATCCCATCTGCTTTTGGCGAGAACGCCGTTGCGCTCGGTGTGGTTGGCATCGTAGCGCGAGAGGTGTTTGCGCAAGCATAAAAGAAACCACGAAAAAACGCGAACGTTTGCGCAAAAAACCGCGCAGTAGCTTTATAGCCGTTTCCGTACTCCCTGATTTGACTCCCTCCATTTAAGATCGTATAATTAACTTTTCTTTTTTAAGTGCGCTGACGGTAGTTACATCTCTAAGTCTTTTTGTATCAACCATATAGGAGATTTTCTGGTGTCGAAAGGTGTCACGGTTTGGTTTACGGGTTTGTCTGGCTCCGGAAAGTCGACCATCGCCCGCATCCTGGAAAAAAAGCTCCGCGTTATGGGGCAGAGGGTGGAGGTCTTAGATGGAGATGTCATTCGGACGAATTTGAGCAAAGGATTAGGTTTTTCCAAGGAAGATCGTGATACGAACATCAAACGCATTGGTTTTGTGTGCCATCTTCTCGCGCGCAATGGGGTGATCGCGATTGCCGCCGCGATTTCACCCTATCGGGAAACTCGCGATTACAATCGGAGCCTGATCGGAAATTTCGTCGAGGTCTTCGCAAAATGTTCCCTTGATGAATGTGAAAAGCGCGACGTAAAGGGTCTGTACAAAAAAGCAAGAGCTGGTGAGGTGAAGAATTTCACGGGTGTCGATGACCCGTACGAGGAGCCGCTTCATCCCGAAGTCGTTTGTGATACGGAAGAGCAGACTGCAGAAGAGTCTGCCGAACAGATCCTCGATCGGCTTGAGGAACTAGGTTATTTGACTCATGTCAAACGCGAGACGCTGTGATCTCCATACCCATACGACACATTCCGACGGCACATTGACACCGACGGAATTGGTCGAGCTCGCGCGTGCCCGGGGTATCTCGTGTCTCGCGGTGACCGACCACGATACGCTCAGCGGGATTGAGGAAGCGCAAGATGCGGGCAATCGGCTTGGGCTTGAAGTGATCTCCGGCATTGAGATCAGCGTTATGTTTGAACCCGGAACGTTGCACATCCTTGGATATTTTGTGGATCGGAATTCAGCGAAAATCAGGGAGTGTCTCGCCCAACTTCAGGAAGCGAGGAGTCGCAGGAATCCAAGGATCGTTGAGCGACTGCGTGCCGACGGACTTGATATTTCGCTGCATGAGGTGGAAGCCGAGTCCGGAGGGGGCCAAATCGGGCGGCCTCATTTTGCTCAGGTGATGGTGAAAAAAGGTTATGTCAAAGATGCGGACGAAGCATTCCAAAAATATTTGGCGAGAGGCGCTTCAGCTTATGTCGATAAGCGGACACTGGCGAGTCGCGCCGCGATCCAGATGATTGAGGAAAGCGGAGGAATTGCAGTCCTCGCGCACCCGAAACAGCTCCAGTTGGATTCCGACCCCAAGCGCTTTGAAGATGAAATCAGACGGCTTGTCTCGGAGGGTCTTAAAGGCATTGAAGTTTATTCAAGTTGTCAGTCTAAGAAAGAAGCAGCTCGTTACCGGAAAACGGCGGTCGAGCTCAATCTTTTGATGACCGGTGGCAGCGATTTCCACGGCGCGGTCAGGCCCGCGGTTCAACTTGGCTGGATGGGTGACGGCGTTACAATTCCTTATGAAACCGTCGATCAAATGAAGCACATCATTTTAGAACGCAAATTGCGGTGATCGTGCGAGTCAGTGCAAAAGGATGCATACTCCTTCATGCATCCGTCATTGCGAGACAGCTGGCCAAAGCGAGGTCGCAGCAATCTCGGAACGCCAGATTGCTTCGGCAACGCTTTTGTTCGCTGCCTCGCAATGACGGAGGGGCGATTGCTTCGTCAACGCCTGGATTGCATCCTCGCAATGACGTTGGGATTGCTGCATCAGGTGGTAGGCACCCGTGCAAATGAGTGTCGTTATGGCGAAATCGCTCGACTTAGAAGAATTGAATGCGCGCTTTGAAAAGGCAGAGCCAGAGGAAATCGTCAGTTGGGCGGTGAGCGAGTTTCGTCCAAGGATAGCGGTGACCTCTTCCTTTCAAACCGAAAGCGTTGTGTTACTTCATATGGTGTCGACGATTGATCCGTCCCTCCCCATTTTGTTTCTTGAAACGGGATGGCATTTTCAAGAGACGCTTGATTTCAAACGTGAATTGGTGAAACGCCTGAAATTAACAAACGTGATTGATCTCAAAACCGATCCAAGAGTGCGAGAGGCCTCGATTCAAAAATCGCATGGGAAACCTTATGAGAAGGATCCAGATCATTGCTGTTATATTAATAAGGTGGAACCGCTCCAAAAGGCGCTCAAAAATTACGAGGCGTGGATCTCAGGAATCCGTCGTTCACAGTCTAAGACACGGGAACATATTTCCATTGTTGAGGAATATGAAAACGGCTTGTTTAAATTTAATCCGCTTGCCAATTTTACCTCCGGCGACATTTGGTGGTACATCAAAAAGCACAGTCTTCCGAAGCATCCTTTGTTTGAGAAAGGTTATCTCAGTATCGGATGTTGGCCGTGCACACGTCCAGCTCAACCGGGTGATGACGAGCGTTCGGGCCGCTGGGCAGGTTTGGCGAAAACCGAGTGCGGCATTCACACTTTGATGAAGCCAAAAGGGGCAGAAGAAAAGCCGAGAGTTGCGGAGATTCAGGAGGAGGGAAGAGACATTTGACCATTGTGCCCCACGGTGGAAAGCTGGTGGACCGCGAGCTTCAAGGAAAAGTGCGCGAGGAAGCGGAAGCCAAAGCCAAGAGACTGCTGACCCTTGCGCTTTCAGAGCGAGAAGTGTGTGATCTTGAGATGATTGCGGTCGGGGCGGTGAGTCCGCTTGAGGGATTTATGACGGAGGAAGATTATGAATCGTGCCTTGAGCGCAAGAGGCTGGTAAACGGCTTACCTTGGACGATTCCGATTACGAAATCGATTTCTGGGGAAGAAAAGTCCAAAATTACAAAAGAGAAAGAAACGGCGCTGAGAGACGAAAGAGGACATCTGCTTGCCATCCTCGAGGTATCCGACATATTTCCGCACGACAAAAAGCGGCAGGCCCTAACAGTTTACGGGACCGATGACGAGACGCATCCTGGCGTTGCCCAAGTCAACCGGATGGGCGATTTTTTCGTCGGCGGCAGGATTTCGCTTTTTAGCCGCCCGAAACACAAAGATTTTTTAGACCATCGTTTGGATCCCCGCGAAACGCGTGCCGTATTCGAGCGGAAAAAGTGGAAGAGCGTCGTCGCCTTTCAAACACGAAATCCGATTCATCGTGCTCATGAATATCTGACCAAGTGTGCGCTGGAGACGGTGGACGGACTTTTGATTCACCCGCTGATGGGAGAAACGAAAAGCGACGATGTTCCGGCTCATGTCAGATGGGCGTGCTACACGACGTTGATTGACAAATACTATCCGAAAGATCGGGTGGTGCTTTCAATCTTTCCAGCTTCGATGAGATATGCGGGACCGCGCGAAGCCGTTTGGCATGCGATCTGCCGCAAAAACTACGGCTGCACCCATTTTATTGTCGGCCGGGATCATGCGGGCTGTAATCGGCCTGACGGAACGCCCTATTATGGGAGTTATGAGGCACAGGAAATTTTCGATGAGTTCAGTCCTGAAGAGATCGGAATCGAAATTTACCGGTTTGAGCACTCGTTTTTTGATCGCAGGACAGGCGGGATCGTGAGTCATAAGACTGCCCCGGCAGAAGCAGAGCCTTTGAGTGTGTCCGGAACAAAACTGCGGGAGATGTTACGCACGGGCGAGATGCCTCCGCCCGAGATCACACGGCCGGAAGTGGCGAAGATATTAATCGAAGCAATGAAGGAAAACGCTCGTGAGTGACACTAATCAACACGAAAGTCTGACGAAACCACACAAGTTGCTGTACAGGGATTTAAGCCAACGTCGGGCAGTTTCCCCAACCCCGATCCTTGGAGCTGAAGCATTCCGGCATCCGTCCTCGCAATGACGGATGTGGTTGTATTATTATTTGAAGAATAGTGAATATGAAGTTGGGTATCTCGTGAATTTCGGTACCTGCCAGTTGCATATGAAAAGGATGATTGACACGAACGATCGAAAGGGCTTTCGTGTATTTTCGTAGATCTTTCGTGTCGCTTCGTGTGATGAGGCTTGCATGACTTACGTCAAGGGTCTGAAATGTCGTGAATGCGGCCGCACTTATCCTGCAGAAGCGATCCACGTCTGTGAATTTTGTTTTGGTCCGCTTGAGGTGAACTACGACTACGAGGCTTTAAAGAAAGTTGCCACGCGCGAGCGAATCGAAACCGGGCCTAAAAGTCTTTGGCGTTACCGCGAACTGCTTCCGATCGATGGGGAACCGACTGTCGGGTTTCATTCCGGTTTCACACCTTTGGTTCGGGCGGATCGCTTGGGAAGCGAGCTCGGGGTGAACGAACTATACCTTAAAGATGATAGCGTTTGTCATCCCACGTGGTCGTTTAAGGACCGCGTCGTCGCCGTTGCCTTGTCAAAAGCCCGGGAACTTGGTTTTCATACCGTTGCCTGCGCCTCGACCGGGAACCTCGCAAACGCCGTGTCCGCCCACGGCGCGCGCGCCGGTTTTCAACGCTACATTTTCATCCCGAACGACTTGGAACAAGCCAAGATCTTAGGCACGCTCGTCTATGCGCCGAAACTCATTGTCGTCAGGGGAAATTACGACGATGTAAACCGCCTTTGCGGCGAAATTGCCGGCAAGTATCGGTGGGCGTTTGTCAATGTTAACATCCGCCCTTACTACGCAGAGGGGTCTAAAACCTTTGGTTTTGAAATTGCCGAGCAGATGGGTTGGCGGACTCCAGACCATCTCGTCTGCTGCGCCGCAAGCGGTTCATTGCTCACGAAAATTTGGAAAGGATTTAAGGAATTTGAGATGCTGGGTTTGATTGATCGTGTTAAGACTCGTGTCCATTGTGCGCAGCCCGAAGGGTGCTCTCCGATCTCGGAAATGATTATGACGGATTCAGATACGCTTAAACCCGTAAAACCGAAAACGATCGCCAAGTCCCTGGCGATTGGAAATCCTGCTGACGGCTATTACGCTCGCGATGCGGTGAAAGCGAGCGGGGGCAGTGCTGAAATCGCAAGTGATCAAGAAATTCGCGATGGGATTCAACTGCTTGCGAAGACAGAAGGGATTTTTACGGAGACGGCCGGGGGCGTCACGGTTGCGGTGGCGAAGAAATTGATCGAGAAAGGTGTCATTCCAAAAGACGAATCTCTCGTGATCGCGATTACAGGGAACGGTTTAAAAACACAGGATGCAATCCAAGACTCAGTCGTCTCGCCGATTGAGATCGAACCACAGCTGAAATCATTTGAAGAGAGGGTTTGGGCGAATTGCAAAACATGACCCGTTGTCACCCCTTATCTTCCGGTGTTGCAAGGCGGTCCAAGTTGCCGAAGAGCTTTTGGAACATGGAGTCATCAATCGCAAATGGATGATCTGTGCCGCGGATAGAAGCTGCATACGTTTTTGTGTCTTTTGTGATGAGTTCTCCGACATCTAAAAATTGAGCCGCTTTACCTACGAGCTGGATCTTGATCCAGTTCTCTCCCTCCGGCCCGACTTTCTTTTTTTCCCGCGCGTCAAAAAGCATACGATCGACACGGAACGTCTTTAAGTCATTGAGATAGTTGGTTAACCCTTCCCAAGTCTTTTGCTTCGGTTCAAAACTCATTTCTTGTTTCGGAGTGTGTATGACGAGCTTTTCCACTTGATCCGGTTCGACTTGGAGCGGGTTATCCCGGAAGAATTTGCTGTCGTCAATGTCTAAATTTTCAAAATAATATTTGGAGAGTTGAAAAACGACAGGTTCTGTAGAGACTTGAATCGGATACGCATCCGCTTCGCTATCGTATGGGGCGGCCGTAAGAATGATCGGTTCGCGACCATCTTGCACGATCGACAAGCGCCAGAGGGGGGAAGAAAATCCGTAATCTTTTGCTTTCGAATCCACCACGTCTTTCGCGACCCATGTTTTGGCCGATTCCAGAAATTGCTTGATCTTTTCCGGATCGATTGCGAATGGAAGTCCACTCCGCTCGAATTTCCACTCTCTTTTTGTGGAATCATAAGGGTCAATCGTGAGCGCGACGCGCGCCGTCACGATTTCAACCCCTTTCTCAAATCGGACCTTTTCGATCCGTTTGACCGAATCCGTATCATAATGAGCAAGTTGTGTAGAAACCCAGTAATCACTCTTGGGAGGTTCCGTATCAGGGTTGCCATACACTCCCATTTGACCGTACAGATTAGCATTTGTCACGTAAACAACCTCGGAGTCGTTTTTTCGAATGAAGAGGGACCGATCATCCGCTTTTTTGGTCCCGATAAGCAAATGAAGGAGTTCGTTTTCCGACAGATCGCTCAACTTCACGTGAAGCGCTTCGTCATCGCGGATACCGAAGTCTTCGAACAACGATTGATCCTTTGCCCTGATTTCTCCTTTCGCGTGTTTAATTTGCGTTAAAAATTGTTCTACCTTGTCCACGTCGGCTCGGGCATTCCATAGAGTAGAGATTTTCCATCCCGTTTCTTCTTTCACGAGAGAGACTTGTGTTTCCTCATCGGCGCCTTTCGGTTTGTAAATTTCAATCTTTCCGATACGGCTTTCATCAAAGGAAAAATCAAGCGGCGCATATTCCTCGGTGGTGAGTTCTGGGGGTCTTTGAAGCTGCCTTAGCACCACGGCTAGGACGAGGAGGGCAAAAATCGCACTCAAGAAAAGCAGCTGTTTCGGCTTCATCCGGATTCAGGAAGGAGCAGCGCTTTCAGATAGTTACGCTTTGCTCGTTTACGCAGGAAGACACGGGCCGCGCCGGCAACCGCAATGCCGATGGGAACCAGCAAGGTGACGAAAAGCCGCCACGTGACCTTTGCGGTCGCTGAGGCGCGGTTGATCGATCGGTCGATCACTTGTTTAGAGCGGATCGTCACCAGATCTTCGCCAAGGGTGATTGCACTTATGGAATTGAGGAAGAACGCGAAATGACCTCCGCTCTGCACAATTTCTTTTTGGAATATTTTTGCGTTGCCGATCAGGATTAACGTTCCAGGACTTGGTGAAAGATCTTCAGGCGGAAGGGGCTCTACCTCCGCGATTTCTACCTCTATTTCGTCGGACGTTTCCTCCAATTTAGGCCAGGGCGGGACATTTTCACCTTGGAGGGCGTTTGCGAATTGGCCGCGCACCATGACCGCTAGCGGAAATGGACCGCGCTTGTGCACCAACTTCGGCTCAAGATCCGATGGACTCAGAGGACTGGTTGTAAATGGAATGAGCCACGAGTCAGAACTTGACTGGAGCAATTGATCCACTCGAAGGTCTTGTGCCTTAATTTTTTCATCGTTTAGGTTAATGGGCGTACCCCACAGATAAATGAGAGGCGACAAGCGGGAGGTGATCGAGATATCGGGATTCATTCCAGATTGCGGAATGCGGATGTGAAAAGGGAGTTTCACGGGAACGGAAACTGCGAACGGGCCGATCCTTGCCGCGCCACTTAGGTTGATCACCTCATGCAGTTTGTCCACCAGGATTTCGCTCGCGACGCTCAGGCCCCACGTTTCAATTAATGGGTTAATGCCCGGCCGCCTTTCTTCTGAAAAAATGGTGAGCTGCCTTCCGCTCGTCGAGTAGTTGTATTCGTAATTTTGCACGGCGAGAAAAACAGAACCGCCTTGATGGAGAAATTTGTTGATCTCGTAGCGCTGGCGGTCGTTCAACTCGCGCGGTTCAATCACGATTAAGGTTTTCACACCGTCGGGGATAGGTTCCGCTTCGTTCATGTTGATTCTCGTGACCGGAAATCCTTCGTAATCCAGGCCGAGTTCGAGCAGCTCATATTGATCTTCGCGGTAGGCTTCTGGAACTTGAGCGCCCAGCTGGCCCACGAGCGCTTGGATTTCTGGGGGCACCGCTTTCTCTTCATAAGGTGCGAACAGAGCGACCTCGGGGATTTCGGGAAGCGTCATGCGATGAATTTTGGATGCCAGGGTATATTCCAGTTCGTGGATATTATCGGGGAGAATCTTCGGGATTAATTCTTCGGGTTTTTCTTTATATGACAGGCTGACTGAGGAATAAACTAAGCGAACGGCGACTTCATCGGAGACGATCGCTCGCACTTGAAACGGCTGAATCCCCTTACTTTGGAGCTCCCGCTCAAGGGACTCTTCGCCTTCTTGGGCGGGTTCTCCAACGATGTTTGCTGCTTCCATATGAAAAATTTTGTATTGAAAGTTGCCTTTTGAGACGATTCGAAACTCGTCTAATTTATCGATCACGTCCTGCTCAAGAGCCTTCATCCCGGTCGGCATTTTATCCATGGGCGAAACATAAAATTTGGCCGTGACCGGCGCTTTCAGCTCATGGAGAATTTTTCTTGTAGCTGCTGAGATGGTATAAATTCGGCCG
>MHFT01000081.1:0-1887 GCA_001804315.1 Omnitrophica bacterium RIFCSPLOWO2_12_FULL_50_11 | reverse complement strand
GGTATAAATTCGGCCGTCTGTCAAATCGAATCGGCCGAGCGGGATCGCTCCAAAGAGCCAGTTTGTCATTAAAAAAATACCCGCGCAAATGGCCGTTGCGGTGGTAAAGATTTTCTTGGCGCCAGGGCGCATGCGGCCTTCAAGCCAAAAACCGTTCAAGACCATAAATAAGACCGTCCCAATAGCGAAATAAAGGACGTCACGGTTATCCACAATGCCTTTCGCAAAAGAGTCAAAATGACCTGCGGAACCCACGTAGTGGCGAAGAAGCGATCCAAGACCCGGAATCCATCCGTCAATGGAAGAGGCGAGATATTCTGTGCCCAGCAAATAAAGTCCAAAGCAAATGATCATCGCAAGAATAAATGCGACAATTTGATCCCGACACAAACCTGAAATAAAAATGCCGACCGCAAGAAAAAAAGCACCAAGAAACGCGGCACCGATGTACCCACCGAAAATCGGACCCAAGTCAGGATGGCCCAAGATCTGGATCATGGTTGGAATGGTGAACGTTCCCATCAGGGCTACAAGATAAAAAAGGAAACTTGCCAGAAACTTCCCGAGCACAAGTTCATGGGTGGCCATGGGAAACGTCAGCAGCAGCTCGAGCGTATTTCCCCTTTTCTCCTCTGCCCAAAGTCGCATCGTGACTGCCGGTAGAAAAACGGCAAGGAGAAACGGGAGTGTTCCGAAAAAGGGTCTCATGTCGGCACGACCGATCAGGAAGAACTGGGTCATAAAAAGACCGCCGTTTAGGAGAACAAAAACAATGATGAAGATATAAGCGATCGCCGAGTTAAAATACGCGGCTCCTTCACGGCGGAAAATAGTGATCAGATTCGTCAGGTTTTTCATGGGTTGCGGGTGAACGATTCCTTTCGTTTTCTTGGCCTGAGGAGGTCGATAAAAATATCTTCTAAGCTCAGATCTTCTTTCGTCTCACCCCGCGCACGCGCCTCATTTGCTAGCTCTTGCTGGGTGCCTTGGGAGACAACAACTCCTTCATTAATGATCACAATACGGTCCGCAATCGCTTCCACTTCTTGAAGAATGTGAGTCGAAAAAATGATTGTTTTTTCCTTGGCGAGTTCTTTGATCAACTTTCGGATGTCAATGATCTGTAGGGGATCGAGTCCCGTTGTGGGTTCGTCAAGAATTAACACTTTTGGATCATGAATGAGCGCTTGGGCAAGTCCTACCCGCTGGCGAAAACCTTTTGAGATTTCAGAGATGGAATGTTTCCAGATCGATTCGATACCGCATGCTTCTCGGACCCAGCGCAATCGCTCGAGCAGCTTGGAGCCATTCAAACCTCGAGCGCAGGCGACGAAGGTCAAATACTCTTCTGTCTGCATGTCGGGGTACAAAGGAGCGGTTTCGGGAAGATAGCCAATGCGCCTGCGGACGGCGAGCGGATTTTCCAAAATGTCGTCATTATCAATTTTTGCGGTGCCGGAAGTGGGATAAAGATAAGTGGTTAGAATACGCATCGCGGTCGTTTTCCCAGCGCCGTTAGGACCGAGGAGCCCGAGGATTTCTCGTTCCCGTGCTTGGAAGGATACGTTCGACAGCGCTACGAAATTTCCGTAACGCATCGTAAGAGACTTGACTTCGATCATATGCTATTTGCCTGAGTTTAGGCTATTATTGTACCGACTTTGTCAAGCAGAAGCGGATATTTCCTGAAGCGGAGCGTGCATGACCCGAATTGCGGGCTTACGCCAAGGGGTGGCCAAGCGATGAAAGCGATTCTGTCCGACAGCCTTTCCAGCTGCGTTGGGAGTGCAAATACAGTCACGCAACCTCTGATTTAATTATGGGAAATTTGGGTTGATGGTATCCACTTGAGACCAATTCCTCAGTGAATAGATCCAGGTGAATTGG
>MHFT01000080.1 GCA_001804315.1 Omnitrophica bacterium RIFCSPLOWO2_12_FULL_50_11 | reverse complement strand
TCCGATGTATTATTGAGTAGAATTTACCAATCTCCCTTTGCTATACTTCTACTTCCTTTCCCCCAGTACCAGACTTATGGGTAATGGTCAGCCGCTCCGCGGGGGGAGGAAAAAAAGGTGGGGGGCAGTTTCTCTTGAACTTCGGTGCGGAAATCCTCATAATTTCTCTGTCATGCTTTCCCACACAAAAATCGCTGTCCTCACGAGCGGCGGCATTGACAGTGCGATTTTACTTTTCCGTCTTCTGAAAACATTTAAATCCGTTTATCCCATTTACGTTCGAAGCGGCCACCAATGGGAACGAGCCGAACTCTACTGGCTTCGGCGCTTCTTGAAATCAATTGAAACACCTCGGCTTAAGCCGCTCGTCTGCCTTTCACTCGCAACGGGCGATCTTTATCGTCATCACTGGTCCCAAACTGGAAGAAAAATACCACGCGCCAGCTCGCCAGATCGAGACGTTTATCTCCCCGGAAAAAATATTCTCTTGATCACCAAAACTTCGGTTTATTGTGCCCTTCAAGACATACCCAACCTCGCGCTCGGCCCGCTTCAAACGAATCCATTCCCAGATGCGAAGGCTAGCTTTTTCAAAGCGATCGGGCGCGCTGTGAGTCAAGGACTCAATTTTCAAATTTCGATTCACACCCCTTTCCTCCGCCGCTCCAAGAAATCAGTCATGCGTCTCGGAAGAACACTCCCGCTTGAGCTTACCTTTTCCTGTCTTTCACCAAAGAGATTGACTCACTGCGGCGCGTGCAATAAATGTGCGGAGCGGAAGCGGGCTTTTCGAAGCGCCGGGCTTAAAGATCAAACCCGGTACGCGCGATAGGACGGAAAATTGCGTGGATCAAACAATACGCCGTGTATGACACGTTTCGTAATCACGCTTTCGTTCTCTTGAGTAATTCCCGGGTTGGAATGACTCGGCCGTATTCGTCCTTGTTGACATTCACGACGACTTCGGTGCGAATCTTCGTTTCGGTCGGGCGGGGTTTTACTTTCCAGAAGAGCGACTCGAATTTTCCCCACCCGCCTAAAATTCTCCTTGCGTGAGCGCTCTCGGTGTAGGCAATGTGGCGCTCAATCATCGCTTTCACCAACTCCAAATCTCCACTCTGTGTCAGGCGCTCAATACCTACGAGCTGAGAATTATAGCGCTGATCAAATGTTCCCTCTTCATCCAAAACATACGCCGCGCCGCCGGTCATGCCGGCGCCAAAATTCCGGCCCGTCTCGCCCAAGATCACGACGACACCACCCGTCATATACTCACAGCAGTGGTCACCTGCACCTTCCACTACCGCCCGGCCGCCGCTATTTCGAACACAAAACCGCTCTCCCGCTCGTCCGGCCGCATAAAGCGTGCCCCCCGTAGCACCATACATCACCGTATTGCCGAGGATCACATTTTGCTCGGAAGCAAATGCGGCGCGCGGATCCGGACGTAAGACAAGCTCCCCCCCTGCCATCCCTTTACCGACGTAATCATTCGCCTGGCCCACCAAGATCATTCGCATTCCACGAATCAGAAATGCACCGAAGCTTTGACCTGCTGTTCCTTCACAGGTCATCTCAATGGTCCCATCCGGGAGACCTTGATCACCGTAACGCACAGCGATTGCACCTGCGATACGGGCGCCTACAGTCCTGTGAATGTTTCGAATCGAACATTTGATCCGAACCGGCGTTTTCGTCTCAATCGCGTTTTGAACATCCTTCAAAATGGCTTCGTCCATTGGAACGTCATCCCAGTCATTGCGCTCCTGAATGTGGTGCCTGGGACGGGTCCCGTGTGGATCCGGCTGCGTCAAGATCGCACACAAATCAATGTGGCTTGCCTTGCTGCTTGAATCCAACTCGATCGGTTCCAAAAGCTCCGTACGGCCAATAATGTCATTAAAACGACGGGCACCTAAGAACGCAAGAATTTCGCGCACTTCTTGAGCCACGTGCGTAAAGAAGTGAATGAGCGCCTCAGGGGTTCCACGAAACTTGAGCCGCAGTTTCTCATTTTGAGTCGCTACGCCGACCGGACACGTATTGAGATGGCATTGACGAACCATGCAACAACCAACAGCCACCAAAGCAGCTGTCCCAAAACCAAACTCTTCTGCACCCAAAATGCCCGCAATCACAACATCGCGGCCGGTTTTGAATCCGCCGTCGGTACGGACCGTGATGCGTCCCCTGAGGTCATTCAAAACAAGAACCTGCTGCGTCTCGGCAAGACCAAGCTCCCATGCACTCCCTGCGTGTTTAATGGAACTCATAGGCGAAGCACCGGTTCCCCCGTCGTGTCCGGAAATTTGGACAATATCCGCATGGCCTTTGGCAACACCGGCTGCGACGGTTCCAACTCCAGCTTCCGCCACGAGTTTGACGCACACCTTCGCCTGTGGATTGATTCTTTTGAGGTCATAGATGAGCTGCGCGATATCTTCAATGGAATAAATATCGTGGTGGGGTGCAGGCGAAATCAAGGTAATACCCGGAACGGCATGACGCACCTTCGCGATTTCGAGAGAAACCTTATGGCCGGGCAGCTGGCCGCCTTCACCGGGTTTTGAACCCTGTGCGATCTTGATCTCGAATTCCGTGGCCGACATTAAATACTCGGGTGTCACGCCAAAGCGCGCAGACGCAACCTGCTTAATCTGGCTGTTCGGCCAGTCGCCGTTTGGCCGCCGCTTGTACCGGCGCGGATCCTCGCCGCCTTCTCCGCTATTCGATTTCCCGCCGATCCGGTTCATCGCAATCGCAAGCGTTGCGTGCGTCTCAAGACTGAGAGCGCCATAAGAAATCCCCGGCGTGCAGAGTCTCGAGAGTATGTTCTCCGCCGGCTCTACTTCCTCAATTGGGATCGGCTCACATTTTTTAAATTTCATAAGATCACGCAGCGCAATAGGCTCTCGACGGTTCACCAGCTGCCGATAGGTCTGATAATCTTCCCAGCTGCCGGTTTCCGCAGCGGTTTGAAGGGCTTTGACGACCTGAGGATTAAAGGCATGGCGCTCACCGTCGGTCCGATGCCGGTAATAACCTCCAACCTCCAGCCGGGACTCCAGCGCGAATGCTTTCTCGTGGCAACGAAGCACATCACGCGCAATCTGTGTGTAACCGATGCCGCTCACCCCCGTGGGCGTACCCGTAAAGCACTGTTCGACAAGAGAACGACTTAGTCCAATCGCTTCAAAAATCTGAGCGCCTCGGTAACTGGAAACTGTCGAGATGCCCATCTTCGACATAATCTTAAGCACACCGTCACACGCTGCCTTCCTGTAATTCTGGTATGCTTCTCGTACACTTAAACCCTTGGCTTCACCCTGCGCAACGAAATTTTCCACAAGAGCAAGCGCCAGATACGGATTGATCGCGTCTGCTCCATAACCCAGAAGTGCTGCAAAATGATGAATTTCTCGAGGCTCGCCCGTTTCAAGCACAAGGCTCGCGCGCATCCGCCTCCCCCCGCGGATCAAATGATGGTGAACCGCCCCGCAAGCAAGCAACATAGGAATCGGCGCATGACGTTCGTCGATCTGGCGGTCGCTTAAAATGACGATCGTGTTTCCTTGATCGACAGCTTTCTGGGCGCGGTCACAAAGATCGTAGACAGCTTGCTCTAAAGCTTCCGGTCCTTGTGTCGCATCAAAATTCACATCTAAAGTCACAGACTTAAATTCAAGATCCTCAAGCTGCTTCAATGCTGATAACTCTTCATTAAAAAGGAAGAAATCCGCGAGCTGGATTAATTTTGCATGTTCCTCCTTCTCGGAAAGTAAATTATGCCGCCTTCCAAGTAACGTATGGAGACTCATGACGAGTGCTTCCCGAATAGGGTCCACTGCGGGATTCGTCACCTGAGCGAATCGTTGTTTAAAATAGGTAGCTAAAATACGAGGCTTCTCAGAAAGCACCGAAAGCGGCGTATCATCTCCCATCGATCCAACGGGATCTTTTCCATCGATCACCATCGGTTTGACGATAAACGCAAGTTCTTCCTGAATAAAGCCAAAAGCAAGCATCAAACGCGTCAGATGTGCTGAGGAGATTGGCAGATAAACTTTCTCGCCATTTTCTGCGTTCACCGTACGAAGCTGCTTTTTCAGCCAGTCGGAATAAGGCCTGCTGCGCGCCAATTTATTCTTGATTTCGTCATTCTTGTGCAAAATACCGTGCTCCAGGTCGATCGCGATCATCTGGCCGGGACCAAGTCTCCCCTTCTCAAGTACATTCGCCTCATCCATCTCGAGCATGCCAACTTCAGACCCCATCACGATCATCCCGTCCGCAGTCACGATGTAACGGGCTGGGCGAAGACCATTTCGGTCCAAGATCGCGCCCAAAATGCGGCCGTCTGAAAAAGCAACCGCGGCAGGACCGTCCCATGGTTCACTCAAACAGGCGTGATATTGATAGAAAGCCTTGAGCACAGAATCCATATGAGGCATATTCTCCCACGCTTCAGGAATCAACATCATACTCGTATGAAGAGGCTCGCGGCCGGAACGAACCAATAATTCCATCACATTATCTAAGCACGCCGAATCACTTCCCCCGGCAGCGATCACGGGTTTGAGTAATTTGATCTCCTTATTCCAAACACGGGACTCAAACTCGGCTTCGCGCGCGCGCATCCAATTGATATTTCCCTGAAGCGTATTAATTTCGCCATTGTGGGCCAGCATCCGGAAGGGTTGAGCAAGAAACCAATTTGGGAACGTGTTTGTACTGTAACGCTGGTGGAACATCGTAAACGCGGTTTCATAAAGCGGATCGGCCAGATCCAGGTAGAAACGTTTGAGCTGCGGCGCGACCAAAAGACCTTTGTACACCATGGTCCGATGAGATAATGAAGCGATATAAAAATCATCGATTCCTTCCCGATCGATCTTCTTCTCAATCGCCTTCCGAGCAAGATAAAGCTTCCGCTCGTAGTCATCGGGTGATGATATCCTTCCCGTTTTCGTGATCAAAATCTGTTCAATTCCGGGCATCGTCTGAGCTGCTTTGTCGCCCAAAATCGACGCATCAATCGGCACCCGGCGCCACCCAATCACCCGCAGACCGAAACGGCTGATCCTATTATCGACAATCGTACGCGTGCGTTCACGCGCTCCATAATCCTGCGGAAAGAAGATCATTCCGCAGGCAAGGTCCTCTACCAACTCATTTCTGTGGCCGAGCTTTTGGAGTTCTCTCTCAAAAAAACGGCGCGGAATTTGGGTCATCACGCCGGCACCATCGCCCGTCTTTGCGTCCGCGTCGATCGCGCCGCGATGGGTCAGATGGACGACACACTCGATGCCTTTGAGCAGAATATCGTGACTGGGTTTGCCGCCAATATTGGCAACAAAACCTACCCCACAACTATCCCGTTCATATCTCGGGTCGTAGAGACCGATGGGCTCTGGAAAATTTTTCTGAAAACACCTCATGAGTCTACCCCTCGTACGTCACCAGGAACTTCATACCCCGCGCAGCTTGTGATTTTACAAATCACCTCTTCGATCACACGATTCGGGGTTGAAGCTCCTGCGGTAATCCCGATTCTCGCTTTCCCTCGAGGCAGCCAGTTTCGCGCGACGATCGCTTCTGAGTGGCCTGAAGGCTTATAGCGAATTTCATCGCGAGAAACAATTTCCTCCGCATCGCGAACGTGATAAGCCGGGCAGTACTGCGAAGAAATTTCGCATAAATGGCCCGTATTGCTTGAATTGTAACCGCCTACCACCACCATGAGATCCACCCCGGCACGTGCCAATTCCAAAACTGCATCTTGCCGGTCCTGAGTGGCGCTGCAAATCGTATCGAAGTGACGAAACCGTTTTCCTGCTTCCTCTTCCCCATAACGATCCCGCAGCGCTGCCTTCATCATCTCTGCAATCTCAAGCGACTCGCTTGAAAGCATCGTCGTCTGATTCGCACAGCCGACGCGCTGTAAATCTTCTTCGGGATCGAAGCCGGCCGATGCCGCTTCCCGAAATTCTTCCAAAAACGATTCCCTGCTTTTCACCCCTCTCATAAAGCCGCACACGCTTTCGGCTTGTTCCTTATCACGAACCACGAGAAATTTTCCACTCGGATACTGCGAGACACGAGAGCTCGTCGCCCGCGTTTCCTCGTGATGATACTTTCCATGAATCACGGAAGTAAATCCGTCGCGCGCATATTGCTCTACGCGGCGCCAGACTGCCATCACGGAGCCGCAAGTTGTGTCCACCAGAATACATCCTCTCGACTTCAAAAGTTCAAGCTCGTGTGCCGGAGTCCCGAACGCCGGTATCAATACCACGTCTTCCGAAGTGACTCGATCGATCGAAAACGCCCCAGGCATTGACGAGCTCTTATTTCCGTCGAGAAACTCAATCCCGAGTTCGCGCAATTTGTGATTCACCCTCGGATTATGAATAATTTCACTCGTGAGATAAATTTTCCGATCCGGAAACCGCTTCCGCGTCTCGTAAGCTAAGTCGACGGCCCGATCCACGCCGTAGCAAAATCCAAATTCACGCGCGAGACAAATCGTAAGATCTCCCGCCTCAAGGACATACTGAGACGCCTTGATTTGCTCAATCAAAGAACTGTGGTAACTCTCGTCGAGGAGAGGTTTAATTTCTTCCTTGAGGCCAAAGCCGCGTCGGATAATGGCCTCCATCGGTTCGTAACTCATAAGCGTTTCAGATCAGTATACTTAAAACGAATTTCGAAGTCTAATCCCCCACCACTTTTGAGAACCGCACTTCGAACATTCGTTAAAAGATGGATTGTTTTTTTCTCCGCACGAACGGCATATTTTTGACTGATTTTGCATAAAAATTTCGGTTGCGACGCGTTGGGGCTCGTCTAATTTTTTACCACAATCGGTTATCATTTTGTTCGAAATCATGTGCATAGAACACATCTTTTCCTCTTGATATTCCCATTTTCACAAGGCATTCTTGGACCGCTTCTTCCAGAGTAGGATTGCAATTTGACATTATGTATTCTTGTTTTCCCATCGTTGTCTGTCTTAACTGAATTTCAGGCGTTGCGACCCATCCCAGTGACGCACCACTTCCCTGTTGTATCGCTTCCGCAACCACCACTTTAAAAGGCACGTCGAGTTCCTCATGTTTAATCTCTAAAGCATATTTATGAGATAAGATTTTTACTTTTACACCATCCATTTTAATATTCATACTTGCCTCATCTTTCGTTAATCGTCTCACGATACATTTTGCATCTCAAAACCGCCACTTTTCGCGGCGCATGAGACCCAGGAAATTAAAACACGAGATACCAAGTTCGCGGCAAACGTCGGGGATATAATGAGATCGTTTGGGCCTGCTTTTCTCTGCCACTGAGGTTTCGCCGGTAATGACAACGGCGCCGCGAACCTGGGCGAGGCCGATGACATAGGCATCGGCTTCCTCGTATTCGGCTTTTGGATCCATTAATCCCGGGAACCGGTTTTGAACTGCCTGCGCAGCCGCCAACACTTCATCCAAAGGGACAAATAAACCTGAGTGGGATTTGGCCCATTTTGCGAGATTCGCGCCACCGCTTGCTTCAATTTCCTCTTTGACCAGAGCGGGAGCAAAAATGCGTTTCTCTTTCAAAAGGCCGTCGATCTTGTCCAGCAAAGAAAAAAAGACATCGGCCGGATAATACCGAAGCTGCCAGTCAAGAAAGGCACTTGTGTCAACGGAGTATGATGCCTTTTCCACAGAATCAGTCATGAGCCTCGCTTCGGCTCATGCCGATCCTGATGGTTTGTCGGAGTTCGTCGAAATGCTGGAATTTCAAATCCAGATAGCGGGCCGCGTCCACGGAGGTAATGCGGTTGGAATCGAGGGCTTCGAGGACAAGCTGAACAAAAGGTCTCCCCGTTCTGTTGATGGCCTTTTCAGCCGGTGTTGCTATTCCTCCGGATTTGGGTTTGAGCGCTTTTAAAAAAGCATTCCATTTCTCCTTCCACGACTGATAGGCGGTCCAGTCCATATAACCTGAAGCGCGCAGGCGAGTGGCCATGCCAAGCGGTGAAATGCGGAATTGCCGGGCCAAACGCCTGACACCTTGAATATCCCATGGCATATTTCTGCGCTTTGGACCGGCGGCACCTTGCAATGCGGATTCGGGAACCAGGACATGGCTTGCAGCATTTTCAGCAAAATGCTCCACACCTTCCCATTGTTTTTCTGACCGTTTCTCCTTGATTGCCGGTTCTTCCTCATGCCCGGCCGCAAGCATGAGATGGATAACCTCGTGCATCAGGGTATAGCTTTTTGAACCCGCAATCTGTTCTTTGCTGTTAATGCCGACCACAGGCATTGGAAATTTCAAAAGAGAAAGGCCCCGCACTTCGCGGAGATTCACTTTTAAAAATTGAAAAACAAGCACGCCCAGCTTCTCAACGGCCTCACGCCAGCCGTGCCAGGCCTGCCACTCATCACGCCAAGCCGTTTGTGTCTCAAAACTAATGTTTAATGCTTTACGCAAGCGTTCCGCAACAACGGACGGTTCATCATTCAAGTGGGCTTTTAATTTAAACTCAGGGACAGCGTCGCCTAATTCTTCAAGTAAATTCATCGCGCGGTCACGGCGGTTGCTCATTTGCCTGACCGCAAGCCGCAGCTCCGGGGATTCTTCGCCCGCCACGACTCCAAGCAAACGCCGGTATTCCGCAGCCAGCGGCGGGAGCTTGGGCGGTTTTGGCTGAAAGAAAAGGCTGAGCGGGCGGTGATATAACCGCGCAAGCAATTGGATTTGACGCATGGTGGGAGTTTCGCCACTCAGCTCTTCCCACGCTGCCACCCTTTCGACTTTCTTGATATTCAGTTTCCGGGCGACTCGGTCCAGTGGGAAACCGCTCTCCTTCCTGGCCCATAAAAGGAGCGACGGATTTAGCGAAACCGGTAATGAAGATCCTGAATGACGTGTCATCGTAATGGCTTATCCACGAACAGCTATTTTAAAATCGGCAGAATAGGGGTGTCGCTGGAGCTTTAGGGCTGCCCGTAGAGAGGCTATTTTACCCCGCCCGCAAATTGATTGAAACGGCTTTTTCAGGCTGGGCACCCTTGAATTTCCGCCGCGCGGCGGAAATTCAGTAAGTTATTGCTCAGCAATAACTTAAGAAATGAATGAGGCCCTGCCGACCTACGTCATAAGAACGGCGGTAGCGAATTATACGGTACGAAGTACTTTCAAAATGACCTCGCCCGCTTTCTCTAGATCGTCACGTTGGTGAGCCGCTGAAACAAAATTTGCCTCAAACTGTGAGGGTGCTGGATAAATTCCGCTTGCAAGCAAACGGCGGAAAAACCGGCCGTAACGTTTCACATCTGACCGCTGCGCTGAAGCATAATCCGTAACCGCCTGGGGTGTGAAGAAGATCGTAAAGCACGACCCGACTCGGTTGAGCGTGACTCGGAGCGAATCCTTCCGAATCGCGGAACCCCAGAGTGAGTACAATCGATCGCTTTTGGATTCGAGTAAGCGGTAGAAACCCCGATTCCTTAATCGGGTAAGCGTTGCAATGCCGGCAGCGGTAGCGAGAGGATTCCCAGAAAGCGTTCCAGCTTGATAGACTTTTCCTTTGGGTGCCAAGTGATCCATGATTTCACCCCGTCCGCCAAACGCGCCGATCGGAAGTCCTCCGCCTAAGACCTTGCCGAGGCAGGTGAGATCTGCCTGCACTCCATAAAGCTCCTGCGCACCACCAAGAGCTGCTCGAAAGCCAGAAATCACTTCGTCAAAAATCAAAAGGACGCCGTATCGTTTTGTCAGCGAACGTATTTCTTTCAAATAACCTAGTTTTGGAAGTATCACACCCATATTTGCAGGAATCGGTTCCAGAAGAAAGCAAGCGGCGTCACCGCCATACTTTTTTAATACCCCCTCGAGCGCTTGAGCGTCATTGTAAGGAATGGAAATCGTAAGTTCCGCCAATTCCTCTGGAACACCGCCTGAATTAGGAACGCCAAAGGTAGCGAGTCCGGACCCAGCTTGAATCAAAAGCGAATCGACATGACCGTGGTAACAGCCGTCACACTTAATGATCTTTTTTCGCCGCGTCACACCGCGTGCAAGGCGTACGGCACTCATGATTGCCTCTGTCCCTGAGGAAACTAAACGGACTTTGTCGATCGAGGGAAACGCGGATTTGATGAGTTCGGCAAGCCTAATTTCACCTTCGGTAGGTGCGCCGTAACTCGTACCGTTTCTTACCTGCCTCGTAACCGCCTGCACCACCTGAGGATCTGCATGTCCCAAAATCAAAGGACCCCAGGACATGACAAAGTCAAGATAGCGGTTTCCTTCCACATCCCAGACATGCGCTCCTTTTCCCTTCGCGATAAAGCGCGGGGTCGAGTGAACGGCACGAAAAGCCCGAACCGGTGAATTGACACCGCCTGGAATGTGTAATTGTGCCCGTTGAAATAATTTACTTGATGATTTCATGGGAATGATCCCCCGCCACTTTAAGGGTAACCGTTCAGCCACCCACGTATCGTCATTCTGAGGCCGAAGGCCGAAGAATCTCGAAAAACGAGATCCTTCGCGGAGTTTACTCTGAGTGCTACTCCGCTCAGGATGACGGGGTTGAACGGTTACCTTTATGGAAAGTCGCAAAGGACGAACCTTAAAGTGGTGGGGGATGATTTAAGGCTGGTCCGTTCGCACGGAAGTTCCTACGTCACTGCCTACGCAGGAACATCTGTTACGCTTCCGTATTTTCGTACTGCTCTTTCAACCGTTTCACCACATCGGGATCCGCTAAGGTGGTGGTGTCACCCAATACTTTTCCGAGCGCGATGTCCTTCAATAGACGGCGCATGATTTTTCCGGAGCGCGTTTTCGGAAGCTCCGCCGAAAAAATAATTTCCTCGGGACGCACAATCTTTCCAATTTTGTTCGCCACATGTTCCTTTAACTGCTTCGCAAGATCAGCCGACCGCTGAATCCCTTCCTTCAAAGTCACAAAGCAAACGATGGCCTCCCCCTTAATTTCATGCGGCTTGCCGACCACCGCCGCTTCCGCAACGCTCATATGGTCGACGAGTGCACTTTCCACCTCCATCGTTCCGATTCGATGTCCCGCCACGTTCAAGACATCGTCCACACGTCCTAGGAGCCAGAAATAACCCTCTTCATCCCGCTTCGCACCATCTGCCGGAAAATAAATTTTATCCCATCTGGACCAGTACTCCTGGATGTACCGTTTTCGGTCACCGTAAATTCCGCGAAGCATCGCAGGCCACGGTTTCGTAATCGCCAGATAACCGCCGCCGACTTCCACTTTTTCGCCTTGCCCATTCATGATGCAAGCTTCGACACCCGGAAATGGTTTCGTCGCAGAACCCGGTTTCGTCGTAACGATGCCCGGCAAAGGCGTAATCAGGATCATCCCCGTTTCGGTCTGCCACCAAGTATCCACAACCGGACACTTCTCACGTCCGATGTATTTGTGATACCACATCCAGGCTTCGGGATTGATCGGCTCGCCCACCGTCCCCAAAAGGCGAAGACTCGAAAGATCACACCGCTCGGGCCACTCCGTTCCCCATTTCATAAACGCGCGGATCGCAGTCGGAGCGGTATAAAAAATCGTCACACGGTATTTCTCGATCAATTTCCAAAAGCGGTCGTTTTCGGGCCAATTGGGAGCGCCTTCGTACATGAAAACCGTTGCCGCATTGGCCAACGGCCCATAGACGACATAACTATGTCCGGTCACCCAGCCGATATCGGCGGAACACCAATACACGTCGCTTGGTTTCAGATCAAACACCCATTTGGCCGTTGCATAAACGCCCGTTAGGTATCCACCGGTTGTGTGAATGACCCCTTTTGGCTTCCCTGTCGTCCCTGAAGTGTAAAGAATGTAGAGGAGATCTTCAGAGTCCATTGGCTCTGGTGCACAAAACTTTTGAGCATCCCCCATTACTTCATGCCACCAACGGTCTCGGCCGTCCTTCATGGGAGGATTTGAATGACAGCGATCCACCACCACAACATGTTCAATCGAAGGTGTCTTGGTTAAAGCAGCATCAGCATCACGTTTGAGCGGAACCACACTTCCCCTTCTGTAACCGCCGTCAGCGGTGATCAGCACCTTGGCTTGAGCGTCATTAATTCGATCAGCAAGCGACTCAGCGCTAAAGCCGCCAAAGACAACGCTGTGAACGGCTCCAATTCGAGCGCAGGCCAGCATCGCAATGGCCGTTTCGGGAATCATCGGCATATAAATAGCGACTCGGTCGCCTTTGGCAACTCCTAATTTCTTTAAGGCGCTTGCGAATTGATTGACTTCACGGTAGAGAACTTCGTAGGTAAGCGTCCGTTCCTCGCCAGGCTCACCTTCCCAAATAATGGCCGCTTTGTTTCGGAATTCGGATTTCGCCCAGCGATCAACACAATTGAATGAAACGTTAAGTTTCCCATTCACAAACCACTTGGCATCTGGCGGATCCCATTCAAGCACACGATCCCACTTTTTCATCCAAACCAGCTCACTCGCAAAACGCGCCCAAAAGCTTTCCACGTCTCGCGCCGCCCGCTCATAAATGTCAGGATCCTGAATATTCGCGCTTCGACGAAACGACGCCGGCGGTTCAAATGTCCTTTTCTCTTCTAAGAAAACATTGATCGCTTCAGATTGAGGTTGTGTTTTCATCATTCGCGGTGCTCAACCCCTTCGTCATCCTGAGAAACCCCGTAGGGGCACCGAAGGACCCCCTGGTGGATCCTTCGGCCACTGCGTGGCCTCAGGATGACGGTGTGGGGCAAGAATGCCCCACACCGTCACCATTCAGAGTCGTCGTACTTCCAACTTGCGTAAAGATAATAGTTCGTAATCTCCCCTTCGTAGTCCTCCAGGACGAACGAGAAAGAACCAATCCCGCCTTGGGGAAGATGGCTTGGGTTCGGTGCCGTGCTCTTGTTGAGGACAGGTATTTCCTGTTTATCAAAAATGACGAGCGAGACTTTCGTATCGCGGATCGAGTGACCGATATTATTGATCACAATCCCTCGTAGTTCCGGACGACCTTTGGAATCCTTTCCCGAACTACCGCCTTTGACAATCACTTTGCGCGGTAACTTTTGGAATGTTTCAATCTCAGGAAACTGCTCGATGCTCATAGAGGTGCTTTCGGCGGCCGAGGCACTATTATATGCAAGTTGCGCCCAATTACCTACATCAAAAATTTGGAGAGAAGAAACAAGGGGGGAAACGCTCAGGCAACCGCTTTGATGAAGCTGTCTAATTCTTTCTGGTCTTCGGCTTTCAGGACAAGGTCGCCTTTTCTCATCAGCGTTTGGACGAAGTGATAAACGACTTCGGGATCAAACTGTGTTCCGGCAAAATGGATCAATTCGCGAGCTGCTTCCTCACAATTCATCGTTTGTTTGTACCGACCGCCGGCGACACGCATCGTGTCATAAGCATCCGCCACAGCAACAATGCGGGACCCAACCGGGATTTCTTTTCCCTTCAAATGATAAGGATAGCCTTTGCCGTTGTACCACTCATGATGATGCAGGATAATCGTTGCCTCCTCAGACAAGAATTTAATCGGTTTTACAATTTGATAGCCGAGCACGGCATGCTCTTTCATATTTTCATATTCTGCCGGATCAAACTCAGCCGGTTTCATCAGGACCTCATTCTTAATACAAATTTTACCAATGTCATGGAGAAGCCCCGCATGTTCAAAAATCCGAACGTCATCCATACCAAAACCCATCTCCTGGCCAATTTCCCAGCTGAGGCGTGCCACACGCGTGGCATGCCCCAGTGTGTAACTGTCCTTGGCCTCCAGGGCGTTGATGAGCGCTTTCGTCGCCTCGATGTATGCCCGCTTTGACATTTCAGAAATATCGATGAGGCGCTGCGTCAATTCAAGCACTTGATCATCTTCAACTTTGACCGATGGAATTTTCTTGGCGTACTCCTTGACGATGGATTGATACAAACAAACCCGATTTCTGCCGGCCGCCTTGGCCCGGTAAAGCGCCTTATCTGCGTAAAAGAGCATCGTATCTTTGTTGTCAATCGGATCTTCCGGATACGACGAGATCCCAATGCTCACGGTCAGTTTGATGGACTGACCTGCTGCGGTCGCAAAACTTAAGGCCATGATTTGCTTCCGGAGCCGCTCTGCAAGGCTTTGCGCTCCTTCGTACGTACCGTGGGGGAGCAAGACACAAAACTCCTCGCCGCCGTACCGAGCGATCGTATCGGCTTGTCTTAAATAGGAAGAAAAAAAATCGGCCATTTCCTTGAGCACCACATCCCCCACCTGATGGCCATAGATATCATTCACCGTCTTAAAATGATCGAGATCGACCATGAGACAGGAAAGCGGATAATGATAGCGGGAGGCGCGTGCGAACTCCTCTGCAAACTTCTCCTGCAAAAATCGATGATTGTACAGGCCCGTGAGGTCGTCAGAGACAGACAATTCGGCAAGTTTCTTGTTCTTAGAAGCGAGGGCTTCATTCTTCTTTACGAGTTCTTCGCGCCGCTTGATATCCGCTTCGCGCGCCAAATAGCGTGCGAAGGCATCCTCTATGACGCTTGGCAATCGACAGATGTAATTGTCCGATTTTGCAACATAATCAAAGCAGCCTGCTTTTAACGCGCGCGTGGCCAGCGCTTCGTCTCCCACTGCCGTCATTAAAATGACAGGGGTTTTTAGATTCTTTCTTTTGATTTCTTTCAAAAGATCGAGACCCGTGTTGTCCGGCAAACGGTAATCTGTCAGGATCAGGTCGTACGATGAAGAAGAAATTTTCCCAAGCGCTTCCTCCACCGCATGGGCAAGATGAAACTCACACGCTTTGCCCTCTGCCCATTGTTCAAGTGTCTTTTGGATCAAGAACATTTGATCTTGGTCGTCTTCTACGATTAAAATCTTGCGGGGATATGTTTTCATCATGTCTCACATGTCATCCTGAGCCCCGCACCTTTTTCGACACTACTGAACCAAAAGGTGCGGGGCTCAGGATGACGCGGTTCATTGGTCACGTGAAACGTCACCAATGAACCGCGTCACTTTCTTTATCAATTCATGAGCCGTGTACGGCTTCTTCAAATAATCGTCCGCTCGATGATTCATCATAATGGCTTGAATCTTGCCGTCTTCGAGGCCTGTCGCCACAATCACATGAGGCCTCTGCCACTCGCCGGGATTCAGTCTCTCGCCCTTCACGTTCAGCTCGATCAAGGTCGTCAGGCCGTTTTTTTCCGGCATGTCAATGTCCATGATAATGAGATCTGGCCGGTACCTCTTTTCGAGAAGCGCCAGAGCTTCTCGTCCGTCACAAGCACAAAGCACTTCAAAACCGGCACCTTCCAACCTCAGACGGGTCAGCTCACAATAATCGTTGTCGTCGTCTACAACGAGGATGGTCTTATGCTTATCGCCGGCTTTCATGTTCCGTTTGGACCAACAACTGTTTGATACGATACGTTAACTTTTCCATATCAATCGGCTTCACGAAGAAATCGGCGGCGCCTTCGATTCGCGTCATGTTTTCGATCATAGGCGCCTTTCCTGTAATCACCACGATCGGAATCTCCTTCGACTTGGATGGTTTTCCGGTTTTTATATCGATCGGCGCTTTCATCCGTTTCAAAACGGTGAGGCCATCCATATCAGGAAGAAAAATATCTAAAATGACAAGTTCGGGACGCTTTTCTTGCGCCAGTGCCAGCGCCTGACTTCCACTGTTGGTCATGAGGACCCGATAGCCCATCGCCTCTATTCGGATTTTCAACACCTCTAACAAATCATCGTCGTCTTCAACAATGAGAACTGTAGCCTGACTCATCTCGTCCTACCTCCGAATACCCTACACCAACTGGTTTCTTGATCGAGACAGCAAAACGCTCGGCGCCGAGCGTTTTGCCGTCTCGTTGTACCTTCTTAAAGGGGACAGTCCCTTTTTTCTTTTTCACCCTTTTTCATTTTCCGTCTCTAACGAAACTCCGGCACGTTGTACCGGTTGAGTGATCGGCAGCGACACGATAAAACGGCTTCCCTTCCCTAACTCGCTTTCGGCCCAAATCTCCCCCTGATGAAGTTTCACGAGCTCCCTGCAAATGGCAAGCCCAAGGCCCGTGCCCTTGATGCCGCCGGAATCAGTCCCTTTCACTTGCTCAAAACGCTCGAAAATGCGTTCTAAGTCTTCCTGCTTGATGCCCGATCCTGTATCCGCCACCGTGACTTTCACGCCCGAATCGATGACTTCCGTGTCTACCGAAATCGTCCCCTGTTCAGGCGTAAATTTAATCGCATTGCCAATCAAATTTGTAAACACCTGCACCAACCGATCGCCGTCGCAGGACACTTTGGGAAAATCCTCTTTCGGCTTGAACTGAAGGTTGATCTTTTTCTTATCCGCTAGACTTTTGAGCGTTGCAATGGATTCGTCTACCAACACTTGGATGTCACACGGCTCGATGTAAAGCCGCATTTTCCCCCGTTCGAGCTTTGAGAAATCAAGCAGGTCATTGATCATTTTGGTGAGACGCTCAATGCTCCGCTGCGCAATTTCAAGCACCTTCTTGCCTTTTTCCTCCACGGGATTTACCACCCCGTCTAAGATTAAGGCAATGCTTTCGCGAACGGAATTCAGCGGGGATCGAATATCGTGGCTGACAGAATCCACAAAAGCAGACTTGAGCCGGTCTAACGTCTTCAGTTCGCGGTTCGCTTTCTCAAGCTGAACATTTTTCTGGCGGATCTCGAGTTCAAAGCGTTCTCTTTCCTTGTCGGCGTGATAGCGGATGAAGGTCTCGTCTACCACGTGGGGGAGCACTTTCAAGTAATTATCATCCTTCACGATGTAGTTGTAGGCACCGTCCTGCATTGCCTTTACCGCTGTTTTCTCGTCACCCTCGCCGGTCACCATAATAAACGGTAAGTCGATTTCCTGATGGTTTAACCAGCCTAAAAGCTCAAGTCCGGTCTTTCCTGTCAGGTGAAAATCCGAAACCACCATGTGAAAATGGCCGTCCTTTAACCTTCCCATTGCTTCCTCGGCTGATCCAGAAACATCCACTTGATACATTTGTTGCTTGGATTTAACGATCGCGTTGCGCGCAAGCGCGGCGTGATCCGGGTTGTCCTCTACCAATAAAAGCTGAAGTGCTGCCTGACGAGCCATTTCACACCTTTAATCGTGACTGACGTTTGGCCTCGGAAGTTCCACTGTCGAGAGCCAATAATCTTTCACGCGTTTGAGCTTCGCCGTGAACTCGCCAAAATCATCCGACTTGACCACATATCCCGACGCCCCGAACCGATACGCCTGTTCAATTTCTTCCTTGCGGCTCGAGGTGGTCAACATGACAATCGGTACGTGTTTGAACCACTTCATTTTTCTTAACCGCTCGAGGACTCCAAAACCGTCCATGCCTGGAAGCTTGAGATCCAACAGCACGAGGTCCGGTCTCGCTTCAGCACAATCCACGGCTTCACACGCTTCCACAGCACGAAGGCCGTCCTCATAATGTGCGATGGCACACGCACTTCCTTCAATCCCCCGACGGATCAAAAGTGCGTGGTCGGGGTTGTCTTCCACCATAAAAATCTTGTGCATAGCTTCCGTCGAAGTCGATCGAGTCTTACGCAGCAACTTTTTGTTTCATTTCATGACCCTCAGCTTTGGGCCACGAAACAAAAAATTGACTTCCTTTTCCTTCTTCAGATTCGACCCAGGTTTTGCCGCCGTTGTGTTCCACAATTTTCTTGACAATGCTCAATCCGATGCCGCTGCCCTCTATCTTCTGCGCGCTGGGAGCACGTTGGAAAATTTGGAATATCTTTTCGTGAAACTCTCTTTTAATCCCAAGCCCATTGTCCTTCACCCAAAGTGTGCATCGGCCGTTTCCGTCGTCCTCGTGACAGCTGATTTCAATACGGGGTTCCTCGGGCGTGCCTATGTACTTCACTGCATTCTGAACCAGATTGGTAAATACTTGCGACAAACGCTTCCGCGAACCCCAAAGAGGCGGAAAGTGATCACTCAACGTGACCTGGATGTGACGCTTGTCGATCTCCGGCCTCAACTCCGCAATAATCTCCCGCAGGAGCTGTTCTGTATCTAAAGATTCCTTTTCCTCTTCAACGCGCCCGACGCGCGAAAATTCCAAAAGATCCAAGATGAGTCCGTTCATACGCCGCGCGTTCGTCTGAATCCGGTTGAAATAATCCAAAACAGATCCTTGGAGCTTTTCCCCAAGTTCGTCTCGAATAATGGAAGCGAATCCCTGGATGGAAACAATCGGAGCTTTTAGATCGTGTGAAATAATGTGGATGAAATTCTCAACCTCCTGATTTCGGTGGAGGAGTTCCTTATTTTTTTCCTCGAGCTCTTCGGTCCTGTGGTCTACTTCTTTCTGGAGATAATCCCGCCGCGTTTCGATGGACCAGCTCAAAAGTGCCGCCGCTACAGAAAAGAGGGTTCCCATGATCAGGATCAGGATACTGGCAAGATCTCTGTCGAGAGGACGATCTCCGTTGTAATAGGCATCCCAAAGGCCTCCCGTAAACAGCATGCCGACAAAGAAGATGAGGATGTAAAAGTGAAGGCTGTACTTTTTGGGCGCGGTAGGAGCTGATTTCTCTTCGCCCATATGACTTCCGATCGATGTGTTCTGCAGCGTTCTTTCTACTGACGCCGCAATGGGTTGGTGTTATGTATCGTTTAAACCTGATTTTCGACTCTTGTTTAAAGATACCTGATGGATCAGGCTTTTTCAAATGAACCAATCAGATAAGGGGTCGGGGGAGTTTCCCGACCCCTTATTTGATTGGTTCACCCCGAGCGGAGTGAAGGGTCTCGGAACCAAGGTAAGGGTCCTTTGGCGCTGCGCGCCTCAGGATGAGAGGCAGCTTCCTTGGCCCAACGCGTAACCTCTTTAGCAGCATAGGTTAAGATCGCATTGGCCCCGGCACGGATAATTGAGGTGAGAATCTCAGGAATGACTTTCCGCTCATCAAGGTACCCCAGCTGGTGGGCGGCTTTCACCATCGCATATTCGCCGCTCACGTGATAGGCCAAAAGCGGGATTTTGAATTTCTCTCTAGCGGCGCGAATCACATCTAAATACGGTAAGGCAGGCTTGACCATGATCAAATCTGCTCCTTCTTGTAAATCTAACTCAATTTCGCGGAGTGCTTCGTCCACATTGGCTGGATCCATTTGATAACTTTTTCGGTCTCCAAACTGCGGCCCCGACTGCGCCGCATCCCGAAACGGTCCGTAAAGACTCGACGCATACTTTGCGGCGTAACTTAAAATGGGAAGATCGCTAAAACCATGCTCATCGAGAACCGTCCGGATCGCACCGATCCGGCCGTCCATCATGTCACTCGGCGCAACCACATCAACTCCTGCTCTCGCATGAGAAAGTGCCGTTCGAGCAAGCAGCGGCAGAGTGGCATCATTCATCACTTGCTCCCCTTCTACGACACCGCAATGCCCGTGGCTCATGTATTCACAAAGACAGACGTCTGTAATGACCGTAAAGCGAGGAAACCTTTTTTTGATTTCCCGAATTGCTCGTTGAATCACGCCATCTGGATCAGGAGCCCCGCTCGCCTGAGTATCTTTTTCATCAGGAATCCCAAAAAGCAAGATGTGTTCGAGCCCAAGGGCTTCGAACTCCTCAAGTTCACAGAGAAACCGATCAATCGAAAATCGGTATTGACCCGGCATCGACCCAATTTCTTCCTTGATGCCATGTCCCTCCTTAATAAAGCAGGGCATGATCAGCTGGTCAAGCGAAAATCGGGCCTCACGCACGAGTTTCCGCAAACCTTCCGTTTTCCGCATCCGCCTCGGCCGATACTTAGGATAGCCTGTCATATGGGTACCTCGAACTCATCATAAGTGCCTCGTCGTTCGAACATCCGTCCCTCCAAGAACCGGAACCGTCTTACTGCGAGATAATCCTGGGCTTCTTTGATCGTTTGCATAACGTGCTGAAATCTTTCATATCGATTGTTCCGTTCCATGGCTAATCTCCTTTTTGGTTGTGCTCAGTAACAACCCGGAGAGGTTAGCAGGAAATCGAAAGTTTTTGGGCTTGGTTACTCCTCACCAAAAAAGGTGATGACTTCGCCGGTCTTTTTGTCAATGAACACCCAAAATCCACCGCCACGGGTATTTGCAATATTCTCCGGCGAGAAATAAACGACTTGGTAGTCTCGATCGACCAGTTGAGAAAGCTGGCCACCCATCGAGGAACCAACTTGTCTCAATATCTTCTGCGTTTCCTTCCACTCTTCATTGTCACGGTCATAGAGAACGCTTTTCCCATGAAGATCAAAACCTTCTTTGGCTGCTACCGCCCTAGCGGCATCAACGATTTCCTCTTGGGACAAACTGTTATGACACCCAGTGACAAGAAGTAAAAGGGATGTGAAACACAGGATCATAATGCGTATGTTCCTCATATCTGAGATTCCTTTCCCCGTTTGCAGGATTGACTTGAAAACCCCTCTTTCCTGATGCCAGTGTCAGCGGAACGATCGATTGGATCCACCTGGTTCCTTGAGTTGTCATATTTCAAATACTTTCCACTTGGTGTCCCCAGATAGCCATCAACACCAACACCTCGATCTCCGCGTATATCCTGAGGAGAAAAGTTTTCGTCGTCATAAAGCGGTCCGCTTTCTGCTCCGTGAGTGTGATAGGAAGCCGTTGCACTTGGTGGTTTTCGACCCAAGTTGGTCTGATGAGCCATCCCTTTGTTGGTTGGCGTGTAGGAGTACGTTCCATCGGTATTGCGATAGACCCATCCGCCGTGTTCTCTGTCCTCACGAACTGAACCAGGCAGAACGTCATTCAGCGCATTACTCGCCGCTTCATCCTGACTCCTATACTTATCCCCAGGCCGTAATCCCCATGGATCAGGAATATTGATGGCGTTGTTGCGCACATAAGCATACAAGTTCCCGCCATATACTGGATCCCTACTCAAAAACCTCCCAATCCGAGGGTCGTAGTATCTACGACGCAAGTAATACAGTCCTGTCTCATGATCATATTCTCTGCCGGTGAAAAGGAAGGGATTGCCTATGCTTGAGGTGGTTGAACGAATTCCATAAGCATCATAGGTGTAGGATTCAATGGAGGAGCCTGAGGAATTGGTGAGATGAGTGATTGAGCCAAGGCCATCTTGGTGGTAGTAACTGGTGACTTGTGACGGGTGACTGGTGATCTCTAAGGGTTCATCGATGCCGGGGCCGGAGAGAAAAGATTGGCTAAGTGAACATGCATCTGCGGTCAAATCGCACGGATAAGTTTCAATGATTTGGTCGCCGTCATAGAGATAGGAGATTGCTTCGTCGCCTCCGGCTCCTCGCAATGACGATGAGAGGCGGCGGCCGAAGGGGTCGTACTCATAGATTGCTTCGGTCGCCCCTGCGGGGCTCCCTCGCAATGACGTATTGGGTGGTGCAGGTGTGACGCGGATGAGTCTATTTTCAAAGTCATATTCATAGACTTGATCACCGTCACTCGTGAGATTGCCGTTTAGGTCATAGGTGTATGAAGTTTCATCGACCGTGGCATATTGATTGAGGGTGTTGGGAGTGTAGGAAGAAGGAATGCCTGGGCCTTCAGAGGAGGTTCTGTTTCCAACGGGATCATAGGTGTATGAGGCTGTTGTGGCACCGGAAGCAGAGGTTAATTGATAGAGACTGTCATAGGAATAATTCGTCTGTCCTCTGACGTCTACCATCTGACGTCTGTTGCCTACTTTGTCATAGAGTGGATAGGAGATGGTGGCAATGGAGCCATGTTGCATCTGAGTGAGCCGGTTGAGCGTGTCGTAGGTATAAGAGGTGCTGATTCCATTTGGGCGAGTGAGTTGTGTTCTTCGGGAGAGCGAATCGTAGGAGAAAAGATATTGCGGATTGCCGATTTCGGATTGCGGATTGATTTCTTTGAGGCGGTTGAGTGAGTCATAAGTGTAGGTGATCACCCTTCCGTGAGGATAAGTAAGCTGGGTACGATTGCCTGAGGCGTCATACTCATAGTGAAGCGTGAAGGGTGAAGCATTAAGCGTGGTGGTGGCCCCTTTGACACGGTTCAGGGAATCATATTGATAAGAAATAGAGGCATTTGAGTTTGAGATGTGGGTGAGTCGTGAGCCTGGGTCATAGGTGTAATCTACGTTGCCCCCACAGTTGGTGCAGGAGACATATTCTTTAAAGGTTAAGCGATTGAGACTGTCATAAGCGTATCTTCTGACTTCTGACTTCGGACTTCTGAGTTCTGTGAGATTCGAAGCGGGATCATAAGTGTAAGCTTCCGTGGAGGAATCAGGATACACCGTAGTCCTTAACCGATCAAATTCATCGTAGGTGTAGGTGGTGGTATTTTGATTGGCATCGGTTACGCGATAAAGAAGATCGCGTTCGTCAGATATGGTCATGACTGATCTGTGTGTCCCCTTGGCTGGTGACCGTCACCTTTTTTACGTAACCCTTTTTCGTTCTTTTTCGCAAATGATATCAGATCCCTCAATCCCGTTCCTGTTCCGCCTATCCCCCGTGGGGACTGTCCCCTGCTTCTGTCTTTCCTGTGCTGTTTTACTACACCTTACCCTGAAGTAATTCTTTGAGTCGTTTCAACCGATTCACCCACACGTTCCGTGGTTCCCACCAGCGGGTTTTAAGCGCATCGTCAAACCATTCGTTCCACCGTTCCATAACTTGTTTTTTTTCTTCGTCCGTCCACTTCTCGTGTTGATGTATCGCCTTTCTGATAAACCGGCGCTCCTCCTTCAAGCAAATGTTTTCGTGGCGCTCTCTTGTCTCTCTGGTATACGGAAAGCCTTTGGATCTCAAATAACCGTGTGTTGCTTCGTGCACGATCTGTGTAGCAAAAAAAACTGCATCGTTTTCTGGAAACGCGTCAACAAGGAAAGCCGACAAAGAGGCATCGTAGTGGTTTATTCCTGACCGCAAGTAGACAATCCTTGGCAGATACTTTTGAACTCTCTTAAACTTCAGCGGATCAACGATCTCAAGAACAGATAGTGCGTCCTCTGCAGCTTTAAAAAAAACATCCGCTCGCTCAGGATCACAAAATGCGTACAGCGCAAATGTCTGAAAAGACCTCTTTTCACAAAGTAATAGCGTGAACCGAAGCCAAGCATAATTAGCTATACAACCAAGCGGGTAGAACAAACAACGGTAAATTAAATTCCAGAACGAAAGGAAGATTTTGCGCACCAAGATCATCTTTATTTCTTTTGCTTTTTCGGATCCCTTTCCCGGGGACCTGTATCAAATCTTTCTTTTCCGTCATCTTTACCGTCGCCGTCAGTACCAGCACCCTTTTCTCCTCGCTTTCCCTTTCCAGGTATTACAATCTCAATGCCTGGAGGCTTTACAACATCTTGCCATTTCACACCAATAGGCTTTCCGCCTACTATCTGACCAATCACTATACCACCAGCTAAGATAATAACCTGTACTGGCTTCGGAATCTTTGGACTTACTGTAGCCCCTGGTTGAGAAATCGGATCTCGAATAATAGTGGGGCCTATTGGGGTTGGAGGATGAACAAACGGAATTGAAATCGGCTGATCAATCGGTGTGACATGGGTGACTCCGCCACCTGATGAACCAGGTGTTACGAGAATACCGCCTGAATCTAAGATGCGAATGACGGTCAGGCCTTCAGGATCAATAAAATTGATCGAATTGTTACTGGCGTAATGATAGAGATTGTTCCCAGACACGTAGCCAATGGGGTCTCTCTGGAGAAATCTCCCAAGCGTGGCATGGTAGTACCGTGTCCGGTAGTAATACAGTTCCGTTTCTGAATCATACTCCCTTCCTGTGAAAAGGAAGGGATTGCCTAATGTGGAAGTGGTTGAAGGAATCCCGTAAGGTGAATAGGTGTAGGATTCCTGCGTGGTGCCTGCGGAGTTGGTGAGCTGGGTAATGGAGCCTAAGCCGTCTTGATGGTAATAGTAGGTCGTCAGTGAGGGATGTTGAATGAGTTCAAGAGGTTCATCAATGCCCGGGCCGGAGAGGAAAGACTGAGACAGCGAGCATGGAGCAGAGAGCAAAGAGCATGGATAGGCTTCTATGATTTGGTCGCCGTCATAGAGATAGGAGATTGCTTCGTCGCCTCCGGCTCCTCGCAATGACGATGAGAGGCGGCGGCCAAAGGGATCGTACTCATAGATTGCTTCGGTCGCCCCTGCGGGGTTCCCTCGCAATGACGTATTGGGTGGTGCAGGTGTGACGCGGATGAGTCTATTTTCAAAGTCATATTCATAGACTTGATCACCGTCACTTGTGAGATTGCCATTGAGATCATAAGAATAAGCAGTCCCTTCTACGGAGGAATATTGATTGAGGTTGTTGGGAGTGTAGCTTGAAGGAATGCCGGTGCCTGAAGCTGAGGTGCGATTGCCTACGGGATCATATGCATAGATTGCTTCGCTTACGCTCGCAATGACGGAGGAGGTGAGTTGGTAGATGTTGTCATAGGTATAAGTGTGTGTTCCGAGTGAATCTGTCTTTTGTTTCCGGTTCCCTACTTTGTCATAGAGGGGATAGGAGATGGTGGAGATGGAGCCATGCTGCACCTGGGTGAGGCGGTTTAGGGTGTCATAGGTGTAAGTGGTCGTGATGTTATTGGGACGAGTAAGAGAGGTTCTCCTTGAGAGGGAATCGTAGGAGAAAAGATATTGCGGATTGCCGATTTCGGATTGCGGATTGATCTCTTTGAGGC
>MHFT01000079.1:730-21608 GCA_001804315.1 Omnitrophica bacterium RIFCSPLOWO2_12_FULL_50_11 | reverse complement strand
GATACCGGTGTCTGAGACGACTCGTACTCCTGGGATGCCTTGTTCCTCAAGTGCGCCGTCATTGCGAGGAAGCGTTCCAGGCAATGACGAAGCAATCTCGGTCTGAGATTGCTTCCGCCACACTACCGGCGGACAAGTCGGCAACTCCTGGGATACTACCTCGCAATGACGGTTTCGGGACTGTATCCTCGCAATGACGGCAGCACACGATCCTGCCTTCCATTGCCATTTAAGTCCCAGAAGACCTTTCCTAAGACTGCTTTGCCTTGTTCAAATTGAGGAGAAAGGTCAATGGCGCTGTCACCAATGTTAAAGATAAGGACGCGGTGGTTGCTTTTGTCACTTACATAAAGGTTCTTGCCATCTGTCATTGCCTTTACAGGGCTGCTAAATCCCTGTGGACCGGAACCTACACCGTTTTCGGTAAAGTTTGGCTGACCAATGACAATGTCAGCTGGTGCAAAATTTGCGGCGGGGATCGAATTGTAAACTAAAATCCGATGGTTCTCCGCGTGATCAGCGATGATAAGCTGCTCGCCGTCAGAGAAGATATAATGAGGCTGAGAGTGCTTCAAGCGTGAGGTGCCTTCACTGACCGTTGTGAAATCAGGCTGCCCCAACACGACATCCGGCGTTTGATTGGTTATCAGCTCTGCGCGCACCGGAGTTGTGAATAGGGTCAAGATGAGCAGCAAAAAAAGGCCTTAAATACCAAGGTGTTCTGTCTCATGCCTCGTAAAATCATCGGTTTTTTCAAAGGCTCCCTTCACCCTCTTTCCCCAATCACGAGAGAAATCGATCGGGGCAGGCGGAGATTAGGTCGCTTCACCTGCGCAAAACCTGTTTTCCTCATCCATGCTTCCACTTCATCGAAGGTGTAGGTCCGCCCGCTGTCCGTGTGGATGAGCATCGTCAGGGCAAAAAGTGCCGAAAACCTGGGAGATTGCTTGTCGGCATTGAGAAAAAAGTCTTGAACCACGAGTTTGCCGCCGGCGTTTAAGTGTGCAAAGATTTGGCGGAAAAGTTCCTTATTTTTTTCGGCATCTTGGCTGTGGATAATGTGCGACAGAAAACACGCGTCAAAGGTTCCTTCAATTCCATCCACATTGAAATCGCCGGCTTGATATCGAACGCGGTCCGCTAATCTTGCCTCCTCGACAAACTGACGTGTGGTTTTCAACGTGGCTGGGAGGTCGAAAACCGTGGCTTCAAGTCCAGGATTCGCTTTTAAGAAATGAATTGTAAACGTTCCGGGACCGCCGCCCAAATCGAGCAATTTTTTTGCGGATCCAAGTGCGAGCTTCTTCGCCAAATATTCCGCATGCCCCATTGCCGTATTGTGCATCGCCCGCGCGAAACCGGCTGAGGCCTCATCACTTTTAAAAAACTCGGGCTCTTCCACCGGCTGCCCCTTTAACACGCTCTCCTTAAGCCCTAACCAAGCGCCTGACATTTTCGCCTGGAGCGCAACCATGTCGCCGACGTAAAGCGGTTCTCCTTTAAGGAAAATTTCGCCGCCGAACTTTGTATTTTGATAAGCGTGCCCGTCTGCGGCCAAGAAACCGAGAGAAACAAGCGCGTTCAAGAAAAGTTCGAGTGACTCCGGATGGGCGTTGAGTTCCTGGGCGAGCGCGCTCGCCGTTTTCGAACCGCTTCCAACCTTTTCGAACAAATCGAGCTCGAAAGCGGTTTGCAAAACACGCGCACCGACAAAGTCATAGCCGGTTTGAAGGACCGATTCTCGATAGTTGCTCAACCGGCTCATCGCAGCCACGCCTTGCGCTGGGCAATGATTTGCTTTTGGAGATCTTCAAATTCGCAGCGTAGCATGCCGTAATCCATTTTCCCAAGATCGAAATCAAAGGTTTCATTCGGCCTTGCAAAATAAAGCCTGGCGCATTTCAAAGGAAGGTGAAGCAACTCGTGAGACGCAAGTGCATACAGCATCAGTTGACTTCGATAACGTTGCGCCTGCTCTGCAATGCCTCCGTCATTGCGAGGATGCGCTCCAGACAAGGTGGAAGCAGCAGCAAACGCATCGTCATTCTGAGGCAGCGCTCCGGGCATTGCCGAAGAATCCAGAACGGGATCCTTCGGCCCTTCGGGCCTCAGGATGACGTCTGCGGGACTGCTTCGGCCCATCCTTGGGCTACCAGCCTCGCAATGACGTTCAGAAATGCGGTCGGTTTTATAATCCAAGATGATCCAACCGCCGCTTCTATCTTGATAAAGAAGATCCAAGGTCCCCTGAACAATCCCCGAATGAAGTCTTAGGACAAAAGGAATTTCTGCGTATCTCGCTGTCGCGCTCTTAATTTCACCAAACACAGGCGAAGAAAGAAATTGATTGCTCAAATCTTTCACTTCTTCAAAAACGCGGTTTTCTAAACCTCCCGCAACGCGCTTTAAAATCTCATCGAGCCTCGTCCTTGCTTTGTCAGGGCGTGAGACCAAGGATTCAAAGACTCCATGAATCAATGTCCCGAAATCGGCTCCTGAAATGTGCGCTTCGTCTTCATCCACCCTCCATTCTTCATCCTTAACGGCTTCGTGAGGGAGCACTCCCAGTTCGTAGGTCTTCCGGTACAACTCGGGATCCGATTGAAACACTGAATACGCTGTAACCGGCAGGTCGAGGCGCTCAAAATAAACGGGCGTAATCGGCTTTAAAGATTCGATGATTCGATGAGCACTCTCGGGAACCCGAACGCGTATCGGTTCGTGGCGCTCTAACGCGGTTCTAATTCTCTTATGCTGAGCGAGTGGCGAAGGCAATCTACCTTTTCGTTCCATGTGTTCCTTAACAATCTTGTGCTCACATCCATCACCTTCCCGAGAATCCAGCCAGCCGCGAATCCACGCATACCAATTCGCCTGATCGTCAAAATCCCCTTCTTCACCTTCCTCCCCGCTTTCCTCTGAAGAACCCGAAAGAATTAAAAGGTCTTTGGCCCGCGTCATTCCAACATAAAGCAGCCGTTTCGATTCCTCAAGGGCATCGCGAACCATTTTCTCTTTCGCTTTTTTGTACGCCAGTGTCTCCTCAAATTTTCGGTTGGTCTCATTAAACACTTTAAATCCCAAACCATATTCGGAATCAAGTAGAAACGGTGCACGACGCTTCTCCCCCTTGCGATTGAGATCTGGAATAAGCACCACTTTAAACTCGAGACCTTTCGCTTTATGAATCGTCATGAGCTTGACTACATTCCCCTCAAGGGCTTCTACTTGAGCTTCGGATTCACGCACTTCTTGAAGCTCTAGGCCTTTCACATACCGGATAAAATCACCGAGATGAATCGGCTCGCGGCCTTCTACTTCCCGTGCGATCTCAAGCAATTTTCTTAAATTTGCAAAATGCCGCTTGCCCTGAGGAAGCCCAAGCACATAACGGTCATACTTCGTCCGTTCGAGGATGAGTTCGAGACACTCCGACACGGTCCACTTCTCCTTCTGCTCTAAAAGTTCGAAAAAGAACGCTCTAAAATTTTTTAGTTTCGCCCGGTCTTCCCCTCGAATCTCGGCAATCTCATCAAGCTTAAGGAGTGCATCATAAAACGGCATGCTCGGCGCGGCGCGCTTGGCGGCCTTCGCCAACCAAAGGAGAGTGTCATCAGATATTTGGACCAACGGCGAGCGCAGGACGCTGGCGAGCGGAATGTCCAAGTGTGGATTCTCGAGCAATTCCAGAAAAGCGATTAAGTCTCGAACTTCAGGCTGCTTATAAAATCCGCGGCCGCTCACGACGTAAAAAGGAATGCCAAGGTTTTTTAGCTCGTCCTCATAAAAATAGATATCCGTCGCAACGCGGAAAAGCATTGCAATGTCCCCGTATTCGTACGCGCCCGAATTAACCAAGTCACGGATGCGCTCAGCCAAAGTGCGCGCTTCTTTCATCCGTACCTCTTCGACGGTTTCATCTTCCTCGCGCTCAATGGTGAGGAGTTCAACGCAACCGTCACCCGGAGGATGTGAGGCAAACGTAGGGGCGCCATTTTCCGCCACACAACGCGGCGGATCCGCCGAGATTTCTGGCGGAATGGCGCCCGGTGACACGGGCGCGATAAATCGCGCCCCTACAAGCGACTCAAACGTTCGATCTTCCGAAGCCCAAAGATGTTGGAAAAAAGAATTCAATTGATTTAAAAGTCGAGCGCGCGACCTAAAATTTTCAACCAAAGGAATGCGCTCGCCTGTCCCTTCGGCCAAAAATGTTTTTTCTTTTTCAAGGAAAAGAGATGCTTCCGCACCTCGGAAACCATAAATCGATTGTTTCCAATCCCCGACAACGAATAAGTTATCCGGCCGCGCCACGAGCGTAATCAACTGATCCTGAAGCGGCGATGTATCCTGAAATTCATCGATCATCACAAATTTAAAACGCGTGTGATACAAATTCCGGCAAGCGGCCGACCTCGGTTTGCTTCCGGCGAGCAAACGCACCGCCTCCCGCTCCAAGTCATTAAAATCAAGCGAAGAACATTCCCGCTTCCGCTGACGGTATCTGGTTTCAAAATCGCCCGCGAGATCCAAAAAAGCTTCGCGCGTCGATCGGCCAAATGATTCCGCCTGATCGGCAATGAATTCTTCTAAAGCATCCTTAAACGCCGCAGTCTCGGGTTTCGTCTTTTGCCGTCTGAATCTTTTTCCGATCTGCCGCAGGATTTCAACCTCGTCCCAATGACCAACCGGCTTTTCAATTGCGGCTTCGATTTCAGCACCATCAAATTCTCTACCCTTCAAGTGTCTGAGCGCTTCCAACGCGCTTAAGACTTTAACCTTTACATTTTCCGTAAGGCATCTGCCTAGCGACGATTCCTTCCCCCCTTGCGGGGGAAGGTCAGGATGGGGGGTATTCAAATCACCCCCACCTTTATCCTCCCCCATCAAGGGGGAGGAGAGGACGCTTAACGCCTCCTCCCTAAGCGTCAGTGATAACGTATGTGCTTTTTCGGTAACCGATTGAATCGCCTTTTTGATCGTCTGCTCTGAATAAAGACGCAAAAGATCGAAAATAGCGGGCTCCTGGAAACGGCTCTCGATCAAATCATCCTGAACCGCCGCCTGCAAAAGATTCGCTCGATCTTCTTCGAGGACGCGAAAGTCAGGATCCACGCCTGCTTCCACGGGATGTTCACGCAAAATACGCGCACAAAACGAATGAATCGTGCCAATATAGGCATTTTCAAGCTCGCGCCGCGCCTCTTCCAAACCGCGTGCGCCGAGTTCCCTTGCAATCCGCGCCTTCATTTCCTGGGCTGCCTTTTCCGTAAACGTAATCGCAAGAATCTCCCCGCACCGCGCTAGACTGTGCTCAATTAAATAAATGAATCGTTCGACAAGGACTCGCGTCTTTCCCGTCCCCGCTCCTGCGGAAACGCAGACATTCCGATCCACCGTCTCTACTGCTTTTTTTTGATTCGTGGTTAGGATGCTCATAAGATTCGTGCGCTTTGTCTAAGCTCAGCTATCAAAACCGTCATCCTGAGGCCACGAAGTGGCCGAAGGATCCTGTCCTCAGGGCAGGCTACAGCCGAAACATCCCGGTCAGGATTCTTCGACCTTGCTCTGGAATGCCGTCTCAGAATGACGTACTTCTTTATCAGATACCCCGAAATCAGCCCGGCGCAAAAACCTTTTATCCTCTTCCGTAATCTCGCGATAAATATGTTTCAAGCGCCACTTTTCGATCCGGCATAGACTCGAATACGGGCAATAGGAAACGCAGTCACGTGGTCTTACGGGAATTCCGGCACGTTCAATTCCGTCGACAAATTTTTCCGCGAACCGGACGGAACGGTCGATCAATTCCTCGAATTCTTTTTCGCTCAAATGATTCCGCTTCTTGGTCGAAAGTGCCGCTTGAGCTAAATGATCTTTATGATGAAAACCGCTCGAAGACGCTCTCGCGAGGAGATACAAATGTCCACCAAGAAGTTCCAACCCAAGTTTTTCCCGTACTGCAATGATATACAGTGGAAGCTGAAGTGAGGTGCCGTTTTCAAGCGCACGGAGTTTGAAGGCCTTGCCGGTTTTGTAATCAATGACGAGGCCGAATTTTCCGCCGGGATCGACATCGATTCGATCAATTTTTCCGCGAAGCAAAATCTCGCGCCTTTCCCCTTTTAAAACCAGATCTTGAAATTCATATTCAAAGTACGTAGGCGTAAGTCCAGCGATCGGTGCCTTCCCCTCAATCAACTCTACCCGTAGGATATCGAGAATCATCTCTTGCATACGTTTCCGCTCAAGCTCGATTTTGTAGTAGCGGTCACCCGTCAACGGCTTTTCTTCCCACAACTCTTTAAATTTCTTCATACAAAAATCTTTGGCTTCCTCAAAGTCAATTTGTTCCTTCCGATCGGGCGCATCCCACTTCATGCAGCCGTCATTGCGAGGATGCGATCCAGGCGATGACGAAGCAATCTCAGAACGCAGATTGCTTCGGCCATGCTCTGGTTCACTGCCTCGCAATGACGTTGGGATTACTGTATCGAGTGGGATGCACCTCTTCCGATCCCGCCGCCAAGTAAAAAAAGCTTGAAGGACGTCGTGTAAAATAGTTCCCCGCCGCCTGAGGTCGATTCCTTCCGTTTGGCTCTCCAAACCTAAGAGGCGGTGTGAAAAAAACCGGTACGGACACTCGGCATATTCTTCAAGCATTGTCGGGCTCCAGACCCCTTTAGCCGGAACAAAATAGGGCCGGATCCGCTCATCCGCAATAACACCCTCAATCGGCTGGAACAGACGACTGACAAGCGCTTTAAAATCAGTATTTCCAGTCACGTGATTGTAAAGTGCAAATGCGAGTCGCAAGTCGGCGCGATTTCTCTTCCCTTCCGGCATCGACCAAATGTCTTTGACAACGCGCTGTTCGGCCTCTTCGATGGTAGCGACCTCGTTCCAAGGAGGAAGCACATCGGCCACGTGCTGCTTTTTTTCTGGAAGTCTGCCTTCGAAAAGACGGCGCACTTCCTCCACGTAAAAAGATGGGAGCGCTTCCTTTCCTTCAAGATCAAACCGCGGATAGCTTAAGATCAAATGTTCGCGCGCACGGGTGACGGCAAGATAAAAAAGATACCGTTCGAAGGCCTGGCGCGGCAGGCGTTCTTTTAACACTTCGCCTCCTTCATTCAAGGCGCGCCGTTCGGCGTCTGAAAGGATCGGGTCCTCTTTAATTTGAATCGGAAATTGCTTTTCAAGAAGACCGGCGAGAAAGACAACCTGATACTCCTTCTGGCGGGCGAGAGAGACATTGTAAACTTGAACCTTATTTTTATCGCGGCTGTGCACCGAATAAAGGTCGACTTCCATAAGAGCGAGGAATGCTTTGGCAAACGCGATCGCCTCGTTATTGCGAGGATGCGGTGTCCCTATCGTAGGGGCGCGATTCATCGCGCCCTCTTCCTCTGTAAGGCCGCGGGCGTCATAAATGGCGCCCCTACGTTTCGCTTTCATCTCTTCTAATAGCAATAGAATCCGTCTCGCCGCTTCCCGATCCCGTCGCGTCCGCGCGTCCAACGAATCCGCAAACTCAAGAAGCCCAAAGTGGTTCATCACGTGCTGGACCCAAACGGCGAAGTGGTCAACCGTTTCGAGTCGAAGAAACTGATCCTCAAAATGGGCAATGTCTTTAAAGGCCTCTGCTTCAGGAAAACTCGCCAGCCAATAAGAGCGGTCTTTGAAGACACCTTTCTGGAGCGCCATCAGTTCAAGCGCAACGATCAATTCATATTGCACACGTTCACCGTCCGTCATCATGAGGCTCCCTTCGGACGTCATCCTGAGGCGTTTCTCGCCGAAGGATCCCGACCGAGATTCTTCGTCCCGCCGAAGGCGGGACTCAGAATGACGGTTGTAGGGCCGGACATAGCTTGACTTGAGGAAATTAAAGAGGTCTTTACGGGTCCAGTCGTTTAAAATAATTTCGAAGAAGCTTGCAAGTGTCCGCGCAATTGGACTCGTGCGTAAACGCATGCGCTCGTGAATTTCAACGGGAATTTGGTATTTCCGAAACACGCTTCGGATGACTTGAATATACGGATCGGTCGTGCGAAATAAAACCGCAATATCGCTGAAATGGTATGAATGCGCACGTACGAGACGCTTAATTTCGCGAGCAATCATCTCGATTTCGCCCAAAGAGCCAGTCGCCTCAAACACGTGAATGGACGGGGTCACCGCGCTGTCATTGCGAGGATGCGCTCCAAGAGACCCCTCGCCCGTCATTGCGAGGCAGCAATCTCGCGGGCTCGGGACAGGCTCCGCAATCCCACCACCGTCATTACGAGGAAGCGTACCAGGCATGGACGAAGTAATCTCGGATGCGAGATTGCTTCGGCCAATGCTAGGATCGCTGGCCTCGCAATGACGGTTTCGGGATTGCTTCTGCCACACTACCGGCGGACAAGTCGGCGCCGCTTCGGTTTGCTGCCTCGCAATGACGGTTTCGGGATTGATGCCGCGCAATGACGGCGCAGCGTCGGTTGCTTCGCCCTCTGGCCTTGCAATGGCAGTCGTGTCACGAAACAAATTCTCCTCAAGCCGTTGGAGGTTCTCATTCGCAGTTCTGTAATTTCTTTCGTCCATCCACTTTTTCTTGAATCCGATGTCTTCAAGCGCAAACAGAGTCTCTGATACAACTTGAAACAGAGGACGTCTCAAAGGATCTTGGTCAAGTGTAAGAGTCACCGTCATTTCATCTGCGTGTCGCGCGAGAAATTCAATAAACGCAAGCTGCAGCTTTGAAAAGTCAGAAAAGCCGTCCATCCACACGCCCCTCAACCTAGGACTCTGAAATTCGCCGCGTTTTAGACCTTCTTCAAGCAGTCTTAGGGAATCGCGCTGGTCGGTGAGGTTCCGCCGCTTCAATTCGTCTTCGTAGGCGTTGTAAATGCGACTGAGGTCATCGTACTTAGGAGCAAATTCGGGAAAGCGTTTCTCAAGGCTTCCGAACCGGCGTTCCAATTCGTCAGGCTGGACCAAATATTCCTTAAGCTCTACGATCGTGCGGCCCATGAGTTCGAGAAATCCGGCCGTGTCGGCAGCGTCGCGAAAATAATCAAGGTCAAGATGCTGCAAGATGCCTTTTAAAATAATTCGGCGTGTGACATCGGTTGCGAAATCGATCCCGCCAAGTTTGAGGAACTCTTTGAGCGCACGATCAAACGTGGTAATCCGCTTGTGAAAGAAACCGGGAAGTCCATGCCGCAAGACAAGATCAATCGTCCGCTCGCGGTGTTCAGCAGTTGGAAGAATGAAAAGAAGATCCTCGTTTAAAGGGTGTGTTGCGCTTTTGAGCGCAGTTTCGAAGGCTTCGATCGAAGAGTGGGTTTTCCCGCATCCGGCAGGACCAAGCAAAAGCGTAAGGCAGGGCGTATCGTTCCGAATCACGTTCCACGATAGGTTGCGTATGAATTTTCCGTTTCCCACAGGGTAACGCGCGTAACTGGTAAATTTTGGCTGCGTGCATAATCGTAAATTAACTTAGCGATCGACTCTGCCGTAGGATTGGAATCCATTACAAAGAAACGCTCTTTTCTCTCCTTTAAAACGGCAAGCAGCGGATCGTCCTTCGAAAGAAGCATCGTGTGATCGAGCGTTCGGTCAATCCATTCCTTAATGACTTTGCCGATATAACCGAAGTCGATAACCATCCCTCGTTCATCCAGGCGGTCATTCGAAAGCTCCACTTCTATTTTACCGTTATGACCATGCAAATGACGGCAGGCACCGTCGTAATTTAAAAGCCTATGGCCATAGCAAAAATAGATTTCCTTGGTAACGGCGTACATAGAATACCAACGAAACCGTCATCCTGAGGCCACGAAGTGGCCGAGGGGTCCTGTCTTCGGAACAGGCCCGGCATCAAGGATCTCAGTCGAGATTCTTCGGCCTTCGGCCTCAGAATGACAGACTTTTGTTAATTGTTCATGGTCGAACCTGCTTCCGCTTGCCTATTTGGTAAAACGATCTGAAGCAGATACGCAATCTTAGCGCCTTATTGATGGAGGGTCAAGGGATCAGGGGACAAGTGGACCGCCTTGTCAAAGGATTGCCGCTGGGGTACACTTAATTGTGCAAATCGTCATTATCGCTCTTGCCAAAAGGAAGTTAGAGCGGCGTGGCATTCCCGTTCAGTGGGTGGAAGAAACGATTCAAAAGCCCAGCCGAACAGTTTCAGGTTACGGAGGACGAACCGTGTATCAAAGGTTTTATCAGAAGGCAGGGGAAAAAGAGCAATTGTTGCGAGTGGTTTGTGAGGAAAGCGGAGAAAAGCGTGTCGTAGTGACTGCTTATCTGACTTCCGAAAGTCACCGGTATTGGAGGACTTAAGAACATGCGGATCGAATACGAACCAAGCCATGATGTTTTAAACATCGAGTTCCTTAGAGACGTGCCAATCGCCGATAGTGTGGAGCTTGAAGGCGTTATTGTGGATTACGCTGCTGACCGGCGGATCGTTTCGCTTGAAATTCTGGATGCAGGAAAGCGAACCACAAAAGGTCCGTTAGAGGCAATTGATTTTTCCATTTTGAAATAGGACTAAGAACAAAAGTCTTTGGACGGCGCTCACCACATACACTGCCAAGCACCCTTCACCCAATCTTCCGGGTGCTACCCCGCAATCACAGTCGCAGTTGATCCCCCTTCATGTTTTTCCTGAAGGCCATTGGCCAAAGAGATGGCAGGTTGCACAGCGCGAAGCAACGGCGGTTCACTAATTTGGACAAGTGGTTCACTTGTTGCTTGGCCCACGGCTGCTACGAATGGTACCTCGAGCCGCAGAATTTTCTCGAATGCGACGGCTGGTTTCTCAAACTGACCTGGAATGAAAATCATAGTACGACGCCTCAACTCATTCCAGCTGACGCGATGGTTCACTTGTTGGTCTTCCTCCTCTTTATATCTGCGCTTCCACCAGATGACCTCTGTCTGTTCCTCCGAATCTTCTTTCACTGTTGACGCGTCGTCTCGGTAATCACTTCGATCCGTCAACGCATTTTGAATGAGATAAGCACGTTGATCTCGAACCACGGGCCTCACATTGGCGGGGGCTGGATCAGGAAGTGGAGTTGCCGGAATCGGCGTTGGCGGTTTTACATAAAGTATTTTGATGGTGGTCGGAATGCTCACATTGCCTGCCTCATCTGTTTCCTGAGGAATCACAAGATCCTTCCAGCCGGGCTCTCCCAAGTCGAAAGACATCTCCTTCTGAACTCCATCGACCGTATAAATCACAGTGAATGGGGAAGTAAAAGTAAAGGAGGGGAGCTCAGAAATAATTTGAATTTGCGGCGGAGTCTTGTCAAAAACCACCTGTAAAAGCTTCCTAGTCGTATTTCCTGCTTCGTCCTCAGCTGGAATGACCACCTCATTCGTTCCCTCACTCAGAGTAAATTCTTGGATCTCAAGTGGTCCAATGTGCCCACTGTCGTGCACCCTGTACGCTACGAAAAACTGAGAGCTATTCATCACATCGGGAACGTGGCTTACGATCTCAATCTCGGGGGCAATTGTATCTAAGATTACATCGAATTCCTTTTCCTCGCTGAAGACAATGTGATTATTTCCTTCGACTATTAAGGTATACTCCTCTGTCTTCTCCACTCCATCTACGGTGTAGGTGACATGCCAGAGAGGATTATTGGTGATCAAAGGATCGGTCCTGACGATCACGATCTCGGGAGGTGGTACTGGATCGGGATCGGGCTCAGGTTCTGGGTCCGGATCGATGACCGGAGCGACGACCTTGTGCTCCTCAACAAACTGGTTGATCGCTTCTCGCGATGAACCCCAAACCCCGAGGTCGTCGTAGATCACCGCTCCGTCAGAAAGATCGGGGCCGTCGTCGATCTTGCGGCCGTCGATCCCGCGGACAATTCCGGCCAAGGTGTCAAGCTGCCACTTCATGAATTCATTGCCGATCGGCTGCCAGCCCAATGGATTAATCGTACTGCCGAACGGCCTCTTTTCGATTTCTTTCGGGTAGATGTGTTCAAGCAATCCCCGGTTGAGCTTATTGAGGTCGATTGCATTCAGAGATCCATTTGGGTCTCTTGCCCTTTGAAGAAGTTCTCGTATCCCCTCGGGCAACAAGGATTCATTGATTTGAGAGGCTACCGAAGCATAAAAACCTGCCATATTCAGCACCTGGTTCAAGGCATCTGCCAGCTCTTGATCCGAGGCGGTATCAACGGTCTGAGCATTCCTTCCCATTTGATTGAGGATGACGCGATCGCTTATCCTGTTGCCTTTCAAGGAGCTGCGCAGTAAATCAGCCTTTAATTGATTCACACTAAACTTAAAAGTGGTACCATTCGGATGATGATACATGGCCAGATAGGGAATGACCGGCTTGCCATCTGCGATTCGGCGGGCTTCACGCACATTCTCCGTTGCATAGATTTTCCAGCGTTCATAGGTGAGATCCCAATCGATTTCACCTGCGCTCTCCGCACTTACGGGTCGGCCGTGCTCGTCGTATTTGAAAACATGCACGTTGTAGAGGGATGGAAACAGGATATCGACACCGTCTTCAAGGCCTGAACCAACTTCTCTAACGGCCCCGGTAATTGGATCGACTTCTTTGCCGCTGGCAACCGTATCGTTATGTCTCTGCCACACCTCGTACCCATCACTACCCTCCCCTGCATAGGCTGCATTGGGGTTGCGCTGAGGCAGATACCGATAAAGCCCGATCATGAAATTAGGGTTAACCTGGTGGATTGTGTCAAAGGCTTTGCGGAGGTTCGTCAATCCTACCTCCATGTCCTGATCATTCAACCGCCAATGTTCGATGTCGACGACGTAAAACACTGTCTCATCGAGGTTCTTAAAGCGCTCGCGAATGACCGCCGGATCCACACCGCTGTCATAATCGTATCTGCCAAGCTCAGGAATCCACTTGAAGAAATACCAGTGGGTCATCAAGCGAATCGGTTGCAGTCCGGGAGCTGTGAAGTTCCACGGGTTGTCCGCCGTGTGGATGTCATCAAAAACAGGAAAGTCGGTATCCTTTGACATCTCAACATTGAGCTTCATCTTTACCTTGATGCCGCGCATGTCTTCAAGCACGAGAGCAGCATCGGCTTGAGCATTGTCTCGGTACTTGGCAAAGTATGAGACTGGATCGGTGTTCATCACAGCCTGCAAGGCATTCTTGAGATTTATCGCATCTTGAGAACTGAGGGAATTGAGGTCACTTGGGATCGCCATAGGGGGCATGAGAAGGGTGAGGTTTTCACTGTCAGCGAAGTCCTTGAAGACTTGATCCCAGTCACCGGTGAGGGGATCAAAAGCGTCTGCGTAATCGGGATTGCCGCGGAGCTCGTCAAGACTCCCTGATACAATCGCCTCTGCAAATGCTTTCATGACATCGTAATAATGCTGCAGCCCTCGATAACGATCTTTTTCCGCATCTGTGAGAGTCGGGTGATTGGAAAGAAAGTCTTCAAGGTTTCCCTGGACATCGAGAAGATTCATCCGAGTCAGTTCCTGATACACAGCCTTAACAGAATTAAGTGCAATGGAGAACTCCTCCCAGACTTGCTCCAGATAGGCCCGAGTCTCGGGATCGATTGGATCTCCTCCATCGGTCGCGTCTTTCGGATCCCATTCACTTCCGTTTTGAGGATTTGTGGAATCAGGTTGTGAAACTGGACTCGCAGTAGAAAACGCAAAGAAAGAATCTTGAGGAAGTGATGCACTTGAGTCGTTGCCTGAAGCGTTTTGATCACCCTCCACACTGACAACTGGTTGATTATCCGATGCAGTATCGAATACACTGGCATTGACGCCTGCGAACACTAAATTGGGATAAGGTAAGGATTGTTGGAGGATAAAGACAAGAGCTAAGGTGAGCTTAGATAATTTAGATAAATATATGGTAAAAGTATTTAGGTTATGGCTAAAAAAAATGCTCCCTTTTCCGTCTACTTTTCCACGCACCCACTTATTTCGGTCATACCAACGCCCCTCCACCATTTGAACCGCCTCTCCCGGCGGCAAAGTTCCACTTTGTCGCTGATTTGAATATGCAGTAATTATTAATCATTCCGAGAGAACAAAGACTTAAAATACTTTTATAAACAAACATCTATTCTAAGCTTAACATTGGTGTATAGGTTCTTCAAGCTGCTTACTTACTTTTTCCACCCGAGGGCCAATATTCTTTGACTTTGTTTAACGGTAGGGGAAGACGTGCCTCGTAGCAGTTCAGGTTTTTGGAGACTTATAATGCATTGCTCCAGTTTTACTCATCCTGTAGATCACATTTAAATGTGATCTACAGGAGGGAGAACGAGCCGCACATCTCTTCGGAAACTGGAACAATCCTAGTGCCTTAGGGATAGGGAAGAAGGGTCAAGTCATCAGGGTACAAAAGGCACAGATTCGTTGCTCTGACGCCGAACCTGCCCATTTTGTACACGGTATCTTGTTGAAGGTGCTTCTTGCGAGAAGAGTTGTAAGATGATTGTCACTAAACTCTGTGCCATCTGAACTGGAACAAAAACCAAGCTGCCATGCCCGAACTTATTCCGCTCGGCGGCGTTCTTTACTCCTTGATCTACGGCTTTTTTATCATTCCGCTTCCACCAAATGACATCTTCTTGTTCCTCGGACTTCTCTTTGCCTGATTAGACGAACGATCTCCGTTCAAGACGATGTCTCGTATCACCCCGGAAAAGCAGAAAACAAACCTGTCCAAATCAAGTTTCAACTAAATTCTGGACAAGCTCGTTGTCGTGTAACGACATTAACCACATAATGCTAAAGACTTGGCTAAAATGATAAAAATACGTAGCTCTCTAACCTGCAATCCTAGAAAGTTTTTTCAAGCGGCTATCACCGTCAGTACAAAATCTTCAAGTTCTTTCGCGACATTCAGCAATTCTTTGTTCGGATCCTCAAAATCGCCCGAACGATTGCGGATCTCGCCCGCAGTGAAATGACCGAGGAATCCCACATTGCCGAAGCGATTCAATACAGAGCGTTGGACCGAAACTGGTTTGGGTAGAAAGTGACGGAGGCCTTAATGCTCATGCTTGAGGACAGTGAGCACAGCACCTGGATGGTCAGCGCCTGGCCGGGTGCTCGGCTGCACGACCATAGACTGCTCTTGTGTTATAGGTCCTAAAGCTGGAAGAAGCGGAGTTTCAACTCTCTGTACAACCGTATCCAAGGGTGATCGGCCTACATCGATAGAAACCGTCCCATCTTTTAGGAGGGGATCTTCTAGAATGATAAATCCTCGTTTTGTCCGCTGCCCCTTTCTATCTTCTGCCCCTCCTGCTTGCTTTTCCTCTTCCGACCCTTTGGAGGTTGTATTTTCCTCCTCTTCGCGCCCGAAAATAACCATTTCGTCCCACTCCTCCAATTGTTCTTTCTCCCGCTCCAAAGTCCATGCACCTCGTTCAAAACCCGCTTGTCGTAGCGTTGTGATCACATAATGAGTCCACGCTCTAACTGGACGGACGAACGGTGGATCAAAGACCCGCGTCACCACGTAATCACGAGCAACACGCCCATCAGGATCGTAAACACGGCCAGCAAAGCTAAGCCGCTGAACCAACCTCCTATATACGTCATACTCGCTCCGTATAAAACTGCTTAGTCTCCCTAACGAATCATACACTCTGTCTGAAAATACATAAAACGGTATGGCGTTCCCATCCTTATCCTTGTCCACTGGGATGTTGATGTCAGCCAAAACTTTTCCTGATGGATCATAGAAATAGTCACGGGAGCGAAGAGTCTTGCCGTCCGCATCTCTGTCGGTTTGAGTGTAACTTGCGCGCCTTCCTGCGTTGTCGTAGGTATATAAATAAACATAGCTGCGGAGTGTCTTTCCAGCCCCATCCTTATCTGCTTGCATATAACCCGTGAGCCTTCCTGCTTTATCGTAGGTGTAGTCGGAATAAACATAGCTCCTCAAGATTGTTCCTCTGCCGTCTCTGTCGAGGCGGGTGTAGCCGGTTGTTCTTCCCGATGCATCATAACTGTAGCCCGTGTATTCATAAGAGCGAATAACATTGCCTAGGGCATCGAGATCCGTTTGGACGAAACTGGTCACTCTTCCTGCTGGGTCAAACGTGTAGTTGGAATAAACATAGCTTCTTAAGAGCCTGCCCTCTGCGTCCCGATCGATACGGGTGTAGCTGGTTTGTCTTCCTGCGCTGTCAAAGGTGTAGTCAGAGTATTCATAGGAGCTTGTGACATGGCCGTCTCGATCCTGATAAGTCTCCAGGTAGTGAATCAGTCTTCCTGCTTCATTGTAGAGGCGATCTGACTGGAGGTAATATCCAGTTACATTGCCGCTTGAGTCTTTCGTGACCCTTGTGTAGCCGGCCTGTCTTCCAGCAGAGTCATAGGTATAGTCAGAATAGACATAGGAGCTGATGATTTTGCCATCCGCATCTTTTTCAGTTCGAGTGATGCCTGCTGGCCTTCCTAGGTCATCATAGGTGTAGGCAGTGAGGACTGATTTTTTGAGTTGTGGAGCGGCGTTAAAATATTCTATGGTTTTCGTTGTCTTTCCTTTTGCGTCCTTATAGGTGGAAAGGTGGTGGATAACCCTGCCTGAGTCATCGTAAATGACATCAGATTGAATTGAGATGTACGTCAGATTCCCACGTGAGTCGAAATTCAACCGTTTGTAACCGGCGTTTCTGCCTTGCGAATCGTAGTACAAATCGACGCGATAACCGATCGTGCCACTGCGGCGATAGTAGGTCTCGGTGTAACCAGTTAATCTTCCATCTTCGCTATAGGTATAGCCAGAATAGACACGCGAGCGAAGGACAACACCTGAGGCATTTTTTTCGGTTTGGATATAACCCGTGAGCCTTCCCTCCGCGTCATAGGTGTAGTCAGAGTACAACTCCTGGGTCTCAAGGTTTCCGTCGGAGTCATAACGATTTATGACGCAATGTATCCGCTTGCCCTGATCATCATTGAAGTATTCAAGCGTACTGGTCGTACTACCCTGCGCATTCTTGTAGATTTCCAGATAATGAATGAGCTGCCCAGAATCATTGTACTGGCGATCAGACTGGACATAGGTTCCAATCACATTGCCGCTTGCATCTTTCGTGACTCTCGTGTAGTCAGTTAGCCTTCCCGCTTCGTCATAGGCGTAGCTGGAGTATTCGTGGCTGCGAAGGAAACGACCGTCCGCAGCGAGATCGGTTTGGATGTAACGCGTGACCCTTCCTGCTTCATCATAGGCATAGTCGGAATACACATTTTGCTGAATCAATTTCCCATCGGTGGCATATGTATTCGTAAGGCAGCCCGTCAAGCGTCCGCTGCCGTCATAATCAGTGATCTTCTTTTCCTTCCACTCGTCAGCGACAAAGACATACTCATAGGCAGTTCGACTCACCAACGTTGGAGGATCGGTCGAAATATCGTATACCCTATGAACGGTCACTAGCCCTAGTTCATTGTATTCATACTCATCAACCAGATTGCTGGACTCCTCGGTTGTCGTCAGGAGAGATAGTTCAGACTTGACAAGCCACTCGGTTGTCGTATTAAGGGAAGAATTATCTGCAGATTTGGTTGTACTTTTAGCTGTATTAGATCCGTCACCTACTGGTACGATCGGCACGTCAGTTTGTTGGCTTCCGTCACTGACAAGGGGGGCTGCGAATCCGCCCGGCATTTGAAGAAAAACCAAGGAAATAGCCAGAGAGGTCGCGATGCCTTTCACCCACAAGCAATGTCTAATGTTTGTTCGTTCCATTCTCTTTGTAAAGTTAATTTGAAAGGAATGCCCCTGTACTGAAATACAAACTATATGTGTTAAAAATTCTAGCTGGTCTTCGGGAGCTTTTCGAGTTGGCGGAATAAGAAGTTCTGTAAGTTGTTTCGCTCTAGTGAGTTACAATCACTTAATAAATTGGCAAAAGAAGAACCTTAGAACCTGCGGCGCCTGTGGCAAGAGGGTCGGTGTGGTATCGATACTCAAGAAAGCTGAAGATTTGGATTTTGTGACCCGAGGGATCCAGAAAGCAGGAGGCAGTAAAAACTGTTTTTTCCAGAAATTCCCCAAGAGTGATTGATCTTTGAAATTTTTCTCCCGACGGCCAGCAGTGGAGATAAAAGAGAGAAAAGAGAAAGTAAAAGCTTGCAGGGATGATTTTTCAGGAAATTGGCCGAAATAAAGAGGGACGCAGGGATGCGTTTTTCTCTCTTTTCTCTTTGTCCAATTCAATCACCACAAACCCCCTGCGTCCCAGGAGCATTTAATATCGTCCAATTCGATGAATTCTGCAATGAGAAATTTAAATTGCGAGACAGGGAGCAAAAGATACGGTAACCGTTCAGGTACCCCCTTCAGTAATTGGAGGAAATTGGCGATGATAAAAGCACAATGCCTCCAATGGGTTCTATTACAGCCGAGACGCGTGAGAGTTTCACAAAGTTGGAGTTATTTCAAATCATCCAACAACTTCAGGCTCAGATTGCAGAGCTTGAAGAAAAACTAGCCGCTCGAAGCAAAAATTCATCGACTTCTTCCAAACCGCCGTCTTCAGATATCGTCAAGCCGCCGAAACCAAAATCATCAGGCCCTGGAGCACCGGGCGGCCAGAAGGGACATCCCGGATTTTTCCGAAAACTCTTTCCGATGGAACGGCTCGATGAGATCAAAGAATACCGTCTTTCCCAATGTCCTGTCCTGACTGCAAGGCCCCTCTTTCCAAGGAACATGAAACCAACCCTTGGATGCGGCGGCCGGCTTTGTCTAGACCATTTTTGAGAGAAGTTAAGAGATAAAATAGTAGTCGTCCTTTCTTTCTTTTTTTGGTTCTTTTTTTCTTTCTTTGTTCACAGCTGGCCTTTTGCAGGTTTTTCAGGCGTAAAAGGGCTACCCATTTTAAAGCTTCTGAGGGAAATCAAGCCCTCTGAAGGGGGGGCTGAATTTCCTTTCGATCCCTGTGCAGAGGCGATCAAAACGAAATTACTTAACCTCTTACTGCTAAACAAGTTATTGTCGTAAAAATGTGCAAAAGGCCAGTTCACAGTGTCAATAGGTTGATAACTCAGCCGGCCGTGACGCACTCCGCGTTCGCGACACGGCAAATCGCGCATTTTGGTTGACGCCGAAAACAGGTCAAAGGGCGCGGTTTCGTGGTCTGGACCAAGAGGACTGTGGCAATCTGGACATTCAGAAAGGCGGTATTCTCTCCTGACTTCGTCACTTTTTGAAAACGTTGCTCTTTGATATATAGTCTCCTTCTAAAAATCCGGCAAAAAGGTTCAAAAACGGGTGTCCCGTTGTTAAAATGGCCGCATGTTTGTCAGGAAAAAGCGGAACAAGAGCGGTTCTGTCAGTGTCCAGATAGTGGATAAATCCAACGGCCGTTACCGGGTTGTTGAGACAATCGGCTCTTCGCAAGATCAAGAAAAGGTCGACTTCTTGATTCGAAAAGCACAACACGTTATTCGGACTTGCGGCGGCAGGCAAAGCGAGTTGTTTTCGTTCCGAACTCCAGAAGAAACGGCCGTCAGATGCTTTCTGGGAGGACTTTCAAACGAACAAATTCGTGTGATCGGGCCGGAACTTGTTTTTGGGACGTTGTTTGACCGCCTGGGGTTTGGGGCAATTCCTGAACCTCTCTTTCGTCACATGGTCATTGCCCGCTTGGCGCATCCTGTTAGCAAAGTCAAGACCGTTGACTACTTATATCGATATCAGGGCATTGCTGTCGAAATCAGTGGCATTTACCGCTTCCTTGACAAGCTAAACGACACTTACAAAGACGCTGTCGAGCGCCTGGCGTTTGAATATAGCAAAAGCGTTCTAGGACGCATCTTGGTTGTCTTTTACGATATGACGACGTTGTATTTTGAGGCGGAGGACGAAGATGATCTCAGAAAGGTTGGTTTTTCCAAGGACGGCAAATTTCAGCATCCTCAGATTATGTTGGGACTGCTTGTCGGCGAGAAAGGTTATCCGATCGGGTATGATATTTTTGAAGGCAATGTGTTTGAAGGACACACATTGCTGCCGACGCTGAAGAAGATTCGCCGCAAGTATGGACTCGGCCGCCCTGTGGTTGTGGCGGATGCCGCGTTACTGAGCCGTGAGAATCTCAAGGCATTGGTTGCCGAAGGATATTCATTCATTGTCGGCGCACGCATTAAGAATGAGTCTGACGCCATTAAGGAGAAAATTCTTGAGCAGGCTAAACGAATCAAAGATCAAGAAGGTTTTGCTCTGGCCAAAGCGGACAGCGGTCGATTGATCGTGACTTATTCGGAGCGGCGGCGGAAAAAGGATTCTTATGGACGAGAACGCGGCCTTGCCAGGCTCCGGAAAAAGATCAAATCCGGGATGTTGACTAAGGAGCACATCAATAATCGCGGATACAATAAATTCTTGACGCTCAAAGGCAGCGTCGAGATATCGATTGATGAGACGAAGGTGAAACAGGATTATCTTTGGGACGGACTTAAAGGGTATATGACCAACACGGATTTACCTGTGGCGGAAGTCGTTGAGAACTATCGCCAATTATGGCAGATTGAAAAAGCATTCCGGATATCAAAGACCGATTTAAGAATTCGGCCTGTGTATCACTATCGCAGGAAACGCATTGAAGCGCACATTTGCATTGCTTTTGTCGCTTACACGATCTACAAGGAGTTGGAACGGCTGCTGGAACAAAATCGGGCAGGTTTTAGCCCAAGACGCGCCGCTGAATTGACGCACACGATGTACGGATTAGATCATCGGCCAGCGGATGGCTCACGTGCGGAACGAATCATTTTGAAAATGGATCCCGAGCAACAGTCGCTTTACAACATTACTCAGAAGGGCTGATTTTGGGTGTCCCATTGACGAAGTCGGGAGGTCAAAGGGCGCGGT
>MHFT01000079.1:0-714 GCA_001804315.1 Omnitrophica bacterium RIFCSPLOWO2_12_FULL_50_11 | reverse complement strand
TTCGTGGTCTGGACCAAGAGGACTGTGGCAATCTGGACATTCAGAAAGGCGGTATTCTCTGATTTCGTTGATTTGCTCAGCCCTGAAGAAACCGCGCCACAATCCCGGATGTCCCTTCTGGCCGCCGGACTTTCCAGTGTTGTTGGATTTCGTTTTTGGCGGCTTGACAATATCCGAAGACGGCGGCTTGGAGGAAGTGGAAGAATTCCTTTGAAGCTTTGCTACCTGCTCTTGGAGGTTAGAGAGTCGGCTTTCAAGTTCAGCAATCTTTGTACGCAAATGTTCATTTTCTTCCTGGAGGCTTTTATTAATCCGGGATTCCTTGATAATCCAGGCAATGAGGTCCAGCTTGCTACTTTTCCATAAGGCGTCCTAACGCTCTTGGAAGATTTCATCGGTCGTTGGCATCTTGACTTTATCATCGCCAACTTTGCCTCATTCTTGAGAGGGTATCTGAACGGTTACCATTTGGATCGCCTCTTTCTGCTGAAAATGAACTCCGTGAATCCGGCTCCATTCAGACATTCACAGGTACGAATCCGATGCTGCCTGATTGATTTAGCTGGCCTGGAATGGAAGCAGCGCTTGGACGCTTCAACTTCTTAACGCTGACGGCTTTCTTTGCTTTGTTCTTCTTATCTTTCTTCTTTTTATCCTTTTTATCCTTCTGCTTCTTATCGGTTTTATCCTTTACTTTCGACACAGTAGTTTCTT
>MHFT01000078.1:16145-38645 GCA_001804315.1 Omnitrophica bacterium RIFCSPLOWO2_12_FULL_50_11 | reverse complement strand
AAACTTGCGTCTTGTATTCTAACCGACGAAAAGCGTTAGAGTGGACAATCCGGTCTCGATCCCGCTGAAAGACAGTTCTGAAGTCATGCTCTTTTTCCCGAAACCGGCGCCCGCGCGACTCGCCGCTCTTGATCGCATAAGGCGCGAGCCAATCCTCTTCTCTTTGTTCCAATACTTCTCGCTCGATCATTGGAAGGACAATTTTTGATAGACCGACGTTAAAGCCTCTGATATGACCTTCGTGTTGGCAGTCACGGGCATGAAATTGGTGTCGCTTTTCCACCTCGGAACCAAATGAACATGAAGGTGTCCGATGAGCCCGGCACCCGCCGCGCGCCCGAAATTTACCCCGAGGTTGATCCCGTCCGGCTTCATCTTTTTTTCCAGTTGTTCGATGATCCGACAAGTCAATTTAAGTAAATCCAACTGCTCATCGCTGGCCAATTGAGCGAGGCTTTTCACATGCCGATTCGGTGTCGCCATCACGTGCCCATTATTATAAGGGTAACGATTGAGGACGGCAAAGCTGTATGTCGAGCGGGCAATGACGTGATTCGCGCGATCACGGTTGGACCGGCGAATCCGACACAGGAAGCAACCCTTGCTCTTTTTGCCGAGAATGTACGCTTTGCGCCATGGGGCCCAGAGTTTGACGACAGGGGTCAACGGCTCACCTTCCTCACCGCTCTCTGCCCTGGGCGAAGTCGAAATAACGGGTGGTTCGACATAGTCAAGGATGTCGCATCACAAGGGCGGGAAGCCAACTTTAGAAAACGAATTTTGGTTGATCGTACACGTCTGCCAGAAAATTTAACTGCCGAAGATCAACGTACTGGATTTTCGCCTCTTGCGCAAGTAATTTCGCATTAAGGTCAATCCCCTTCAGCGCGACGACGATCCGCTTATCAACAGGACTGCGCAAGCGCTTTAAATCCTGAACAAACGTTCGAATGTCCTCTTCCATTACCGGATGAACCAGAATTTGGCACAGCCAGCGGGTCCGAGCATTTCTGGCTACTAAGGGGAACATTCGACCGTTCGTAGGCCGTGACAGGACCTCTGTGAAATGCGGGCACTTTAACCGGCGGTCTCCGTAAAAGATCGTGTCATTATGAAACTTCCGAAACAATTCTTCTACGCGCTTGGGCAGGTCGCACAGATCTGCGGCGTTGCCTTCTTCGATTGCTTGTGACACATCGTGTGCAAATCTCTCTCGACTCACAATGGGCAGGCGCTCTGAAAAAAAACGCATCCGATAATAGACTTTCGAAAGCCAAAATCGAAAAAGCGGATCTCGAATGATATGCAGGGAACCGTGGCGCTCAATCACTTCCAAACTCACCAGTCGGTCCAAGATCCTTCGAACCTCAGGGGTCTTCAGGTGTAAAAACGGAACGATCTCAGAAATCTTTTTATGGCCAAGTGATACCGCGAGCAGAACGTCGGCATACAAGTTCCACGGGCGGCCCTGAGCGAAAGAATGGAGGCCCAGCATAAAATAGTGATGAAAGCTGCCTTCTTTTTCATACAGCTGGGTCGCCACCGCTTCGATCAAACGCTCACGGCCTTGTGGATCGTTGGACGGAGACCCTGACCGAAGCGGTTTGAGTAAAGCCGTCAAATAGTACGGATGCGCGTCGGTCAGCCTGATTAAAAACCGAATCGTGCTCACGTCGATTGTAGAGCCTGATAGATGGCGAAGAATAAAGTCCTTCGCTTCTTCAAAATTAAAAGTGCTCAGTTGAATCACCTCGAAGTTTCCGAACAAGAGAGACATTTTCTCACGCAAGATGGCGCGGCTTCGGCTGATATAAGAACTCGATACGAGGTACATCGTGTCCTTCTGAACCATGATCTCACTTCCGAGCGCGCCAAATGGATCTTCCAGAGGCAGATCAGCCAACCGATCAAAGTCATCCAAAACAAATAAAATTTTCTTACCACACTCCTGGCTGAGCACCTCGCTCACAGTCAACAGCTCCCGATAGGCTTGAGCGTACCGGAGTCGGTGCGTTAATTTCTTGACTGATTTCATTCGACGCAAAGTTTTCGGAATGACACCCTTTACGGTTCTCAAGAGTGCCTGGAGATCCATCGGCAGCGGCCGGCCAAGCATGTGATGAACGCTTAAGAGAATCTCAGACATCCATCGCTGGGAAAAACGGTCAAAAGAATCAGATTCTTGGCAAGAAAATGGTATGGTGATCAAACCGCTGCGCTCTGCTTTTTCCAGAAAGGCCCGCAAAAGAGCGCTCTTACCAACTCGCGGCGGGCCGACCAGGCCGATATTTTGACGAAAGCCATTCTGAAACGCTTCGAGGCGCTTGGTCAGTAAAGCAAGAATATCCTTTCGACCAAAGAAGTTGAAGTCCCCGGCGAGATCGGAGATCATGAACGATACCGAGCTGATGGTTTGTTTGGCCGTTGATGTATGGAGGAGGGTCGTGTGACGAATGTATGAATAAAAATAATTCCTGAAACGCCCTACTCAATCCTTTTTCTAACGCGCGATACTTATAACAAAAATCGAAGCGTGCTTCAAGCACAAATATTTTTTCCTAAGGAACATTGTTTGCTAAAATGACTTTGGCATGAAAATCGGCACGCTCAATAGCTGGGGAACGTCCGGGCCTTATCTCGACCGATGGAATTATTTTCTCGAGGAGCTCGACCGTCTTAGTCCGGATATACTTTTCCTACAAGAGGTATTCGATCCCCTGCTCGTAGAACGTGTTGCCAGAGCCACGAATTTAACCCATCAAGTGGTGGCGCCTGAGACTGGACTCGCGATCGCGACTCGATTCCCCGTCCTATTGCACGACACCCCGATTTTTCAAACTATTTCAGCGCGTGAAGATTATAATCGCGGGATGGCTCTTGCCACGTTAGAAATTAATTCTTGGAGGATCACAGCCGCGAACACGCATTTATCCTGGAAACCAGAGGATGACACCACGCGGATGAAACAAGCGAACGAATTAATCGAACGGTTGCGCGTTGTCGAAAATCCTATTCTTCTTGCGGGGGATTTCAATGATGTACCTGACAGTGCTACACTGAAATTGGTGCAGGCAAGCGGCTATCACGATCTCTTCGCTACCTGTCATTCAAAAGAACCTGGCTACACGTGGGACAATCGAAACCCTTTTGTTGAATCACATCATGTGGAGCTGCCTGACCGCCGAATCGATTTTCTCTTTCTCGATCAGAAATGGTGGGAGCAAACCAAAGTCATCCGCTGCAACGTTCATTTCAACCAGCCGAACGCAGCTGGCATTTATCCGTCGGACCACTACGGAGTTTTCGCCGAAATCAGTGATGAAACTGCATCTTCCTCAAGTGTCGAGAGGGAGCGGTAGTAACTCCAGGTGAGCTTAGTTTTGATTCCGTTCTTTGAAGCAAGATAAGAACTTACAACAGATTTCGTCCGGCCGGCAGAAATTGACATAGCGATAAGTCGTTGGAATTTCTCCAAACCCTGACCCTATTTTCAGACAACGACCATTTTCCATACGAGCGGCCAGCGGGAATCGAACCCGCGCCAAGAGCTTGGGAAGCTCACGTACTGCCACTATACGATGGCCGCGTGAAACGAGAAGCAGGAATTAGAACCGGCAGATCTTGCGAAAGTCGTCAAGTCTCTTATTGATGTCTCCATCGCGGAGCGTACGGAGGCGTTCCAGACCAAAACTTTCAACGGTAAACGAAGCGATCACCGCCCCTTGAACGATCGCTTGTTTCATACTTTCGAAACTTACGTCTCCTGTTTTTGCCAGATATCCCATCAAAGCGCCGGCAAAGGAGTCGCCCGCGCCGGTTGGATCAAAAACCTCTTCCAAAAGGTAAGCAGGAAGAGCAAAAAACTTTTCACCGTAAAACAAAAGCACACCGTGCTCGCCCTTTTTGATCACCACCACCTGAGGACCCATGGTTTGAATCTTTCTCGCTGCTTTAACCAGGTTGACGTCCCGTGCCAAAAGACGTGCCTCGCCATCATTAATGACAATCATCTCCACGCGCGCCAGCACCTTTTTTAACTCTGCCAATTTGTTGTCGATCCAATAATTCATCGTGTCGCAAGCCACAAAGCGGCACTTCGGGCGCTTGACCTGATTCAAAACTTCCATTTGAAGGTCTGGATCAATGTTGGCGAGAAACAAGTATTCCGGCTCATGACCTGGTTTTAGTGTGGGCTCGAACTCGAGTAAAACATTGAGATCAGTCGCCAGTGTCCGTGCCGCATTCATATCAGCTTCATATTTACCACTCCAATGAAATGTTTTGCCGTCCTTCACCGTCAGATGTTCTAAGCCGATCGGCCGCTCCTCCAAGATCTTGCGATATTGACGAGGAAAATCTCGTCCCACGACGGCCACCAAGTCCACAGGAATAAAAAAACTGGAAGCATAAGAAAAATAGGACGCAGAGCCGCCAAAAACACGGTCCTGTTGCCCAAAAGGTGTCTCAACGGAATCAACCGCTACCGTCCCAACCACCATCAATGGAAATCGGTAAGTCACGGAATCTTGCTCCTCAACCTTTTTGCCGCACGATAGGGATTCTGTGCCGAAAAGATCGCCCTCACCACAGCCACGCGATTCGCTCCCGCTTGAAGGACGCTTTGAACGTTGGATGAATCAATCCCGCCGATGAAAACAACCGGTATGCTCACCCGCCGGAGCACTTGGGGAATCATACGAAGGCCAACGGGTGTGTACGTAGGTTTTGTCGGGGTTCGAAACAACGGCCCAAAACCAATGTAGTCGGCGCCGTCGCCTTCCGCTTCCACCGCTTGTTCGAGACTATGGGTGGATCGTCCGATGATTTTTTTGGAGTGGCCGATGATCCGCCGTGCCTGTTTAATCGGAAGGTCGTCCTGGCCCAAATGCACCCCATCGGCGTCGACGGCAAGCATCAGATCTGTTCGGTCATTAACGATGAAGAGCTTTTTTTGGCGCCGTGTCACGTCCCGAATCTTTCGCCCCAATTCGAACAACACCCTGTCAGAAAGTGCGGTGGAGCGCAGCTGAATCACATCAACCCCGCCCCGGAGCGCAGCGTTAATCTTCTCGAGAATCTCTGGATCCTGTTGCGTCAGATCCGTGATGGCATAGAGCTTAAAATTTCTTAAGCACTTTCTTTTCCAATCCATAGACCTTAAATCGCAGAGATTGAAAACGCGGTGATTGAGTGGGAGCAACCATTTTAGAGACCTCCTCCAAAACCCGCAGACTTTCCTCTGCGCGCTTTAAATTGCTCGTCAAAAGATCCTGCCACTCCGGTCTCTTTTGATCCGTGATCTGACTCCTCTTTCCGACATCGTGATTCGATTCACGTGTCGCAACCATTTTCCGATAAGGAACCGGAAAATTGACCATCACTCTGGAGCAATCATGGCGGATCTCCTTGAGCGAAGCAGTTAAGCTAGCGTCTCCGTAAACAAAACGTACGATATCTTCTACGACGCGAAGGCCTTCCTTTAAACGATTCAGATTAGCGTCGATCAGCCGATAAACGTTCTTCTGCATGTCAAACGCACCTTCTGACCTTTCGGATCGTTTGAGTGGTCGACCGACCTTTGAGCAACGGAACGAGGCGGACAATACCCCCCCATTTCAGGACCTCGTCGTTTCCAGCGATCTCATGCTTGCCCCAATCAGCCCCTTTTACCAAGACATGAGGACGAAGGACGCAGATCAGTCTGAGCGGCGTTTCTTGATCGAAGACAACCACATAATCGACACACGCCAACGCCGTGAGGAGTCGGGCGCGATCAGCTGCGGAATAAACGGGACGACCGCGGCCTTTCAATTTTCGGACGGAACGATCTGAATTCAAACCGACCACCAGGACATGGCCAAACCGTCGTGCACGCGCTAAATAGTCCACATGTCCTGCATGTAAGAGATCAAAACAACCGTTGGTAAAAACAATCCGTTTCCCTTGGCGTCTGAGGCGTCTGCCCAACGCCGCAAGGGCGCTCTCAGAACAAAGTTTCGAAGTCATTCGTTAGGCAGAAAAAGAGCGTCTTCTACCGCTTCAGAGACGGCATGAAGCGCTGTGATGTGCATTTCCTGAATGTGAGGAGTCTTCGAAGATCCCGCAGCAAAATGAAGATCGCAAAGTTCTTTCAAACGGCCTCCGGACTTTCCGGTCAAGCCGATCACCGTAAGGCCCATTTCTTTCGCCTTCTGCGCAGCTAAAATGACATTTTTCGAATTACCGCTCGTGGACAGTGCAATCAAAACGTCACCACTCACTCCCAGTCCTTCTATCTGCCGCGCGAACACGGCATCATAGGAATAATCGTTGGAAATCGAGGTTAATATGGACGTGTCGGTCGTCAAAGCAATCGCAGGAAGGCTTTTTCGTTCTCGTTTGAAACGGCCGATGAATTCCGCCGCGATATGTTGGGCATCGGCAGCACTTCCGCCGTTTCCGCAAAGAAGGATTTTGTTCCCAGCCTCGAAGGCTTGGATCATCCGGTCTGCTATTTCCTCAAGAACACTCACATGCGCCTTCGAAAAACTCGCCTCGAACACTTCTGCATGTTCTCTGAGGATATTTTGAAAACTATGTCGGTGGGTATGAACAGGCATCTTGGCTATTCGAAGTACTTGCACAATTCTAAAAAATCCGGAGGGACCAGCTTCAAAGACCCGGCGGCTTCCTCCATCCGGGCCGATACAACTTGGTTGCCTTTAAGACTAACCATATAGCCAAACTGCTTTTGTTCAATTAACTTGAGCGCCGCAATTCCAAAGCGCGTCCCTAAAACCCGATCAAACGCCGTCGGCGAACCGCCGCGTTGAATATGACCGAGAACCGTGACACGGGTTTCATATCCGGTCTTTGTCTCAATCCGTTCCGCCAGAACTTGGCCAATTCCTCCCAATCGGACATGCCCAAATTGATCCACCTTTTTTTCCACAACGATTTCCTCACCCAAAAATTTCGCGCCCTCCGCAACGGCCACGATGCTAAAGAGCTTTCCCCGCGCATGCCTTTGCTGAATGACCTCGCAGACGTGATCCACATCAATCGGCCGCTCCGGGATTAAGACCACGTCTGCACCACCCGCCAATCCTGCATAGGTTGTGATCCAACCCGCATGCCGGCCCATGATCTCCACCACCATGACGCGGTTATGCGATTCGGCAGTCGTGTGAAGTCGGTCGATACATTCCATCGCAATATTCACCGCTGTATCGAAACCAAATGTAAAATCGGTGCAGCCCAGGTCATTGTCGATCGTTTTCGGTACCCCGACGATTGGAAGGCCTTCCTTTGCTAATTTTGCTGCGACGCCAAGCGTGTCTTCTCCGCCGATTGCAACAAGTGCCGTCAATTTGAATTTTTTAAAGGCTTGCCGCGTCTTGGCGACGTCCTGTTCGCTTCGATAGGGGTTCGTACGAGACGTGCCAAGAATCGTGCCGCCGCGATGCAGAATTCCGGACACGTTGAGATCGTTTAACTCAATCGTGTCGCCCTCAATTAATCCCCTCCAGCCATAACGAAAACCCACCGGCTGCCACCCTTTTTTGATGCTCCCTTTCACGACCGCCCGGATCGCCGCATTTAAGCCAGGACAATCACCGCCGCCAGTTAATATCCCAATACGAACCGTCATGACCGATCCTTCCTTCTTCAACCCCCCAGCTAAACTGGCGCAGTGACTGGAGGCTCAATCACCTTGACGACATGCACCGCGATTTCCAACTCAACACCTTCACCCACAAGCCGACCGATTCTTTGAGCCAACTCATTTTGGATCATATTCGTAAGCGCCGACAAGTCCCAGTCAGAAGAGACCGTCAATTCGACACGAATTTTCAGCCGCGTTCCATCCACGTCCGTTTTGATCCGAGCATCCCTGACCGTATCAAACTTCCGCAGCCCCTTTCGAACCAAATCCTTAATCGCTTTCATGGACACACTCACGTAACCCCATTTACTATAAAGGACGACGTCACCGCGGGAACGCATCTCCTTGACCAAAATCTTTGAGAAAACCAGCCCAACAAAAAGGAAGAAAATTCCGCTCACGCCCATCCGCAATGACTGCCACGGATTCTCATAAAGTTCCTGGACCTTTAGGAGCGCATCCTCCATCGTCAAGACTCGGAGAGAGACGATAACCATTAAGCTACCGATTGTCAAGAAAGCAAAAATAGCGAAAATCAGAACAAATACATAGATCACCCGCACGGATTACCCCGCTTGTTGCATCGCGATTTGATCCGGTCCAGGCGGCACGAGAACCGATTGAATAAAATTGGTGCTCACTTTTCCCTGTCGAAATTTTGGTCGATTCAGGATTCGCTCATGAAGCGAGATGGTGGTCTTCACAGGTCGGATTTCCATTTCTCTCAGTGCCCGAAGCATGATGTGAATCGCAGAAGCACGGTCCTTCCCATGAACGAGCACTTTCGCCAAGAGCGAATCATAATAAGGAGGAATGACATACCCCGGATATACATGGGTGTCCACCCGTACATTCGGACCGCCTGGAAGGGACAACCATTCGATTTTGCCGGCATTCGGCATAAAATCGCGGTCTGGGTCCTCCGCATTAATGCGACATTCGATCGCTGCGCCCGCGAATTTAACCCCGTCTTGATTATAGCCAAGCTTTTCTCCAGACGCGATACGAAGCTGCTCCTTAACCAGATCGATGCCTGTGATCAACTCGGTGACGCCGTGTTCAACTTGAAGTCGTGTGTTCATTTCAATGAAATAGAATCGATCGTCCTCATCGACGAGAAACTCGATCGTACCAACATTTTCATACTGAAAAGCTTTGGCAGCACGAACGGCCGCTTCCCCCAATTTCTTCCTTAGACTTTTGGATAACGAGGGCACGGGCGCTTCCTCGATCAACTTCTGATGTCGGCGTTGGACAGAACAATCCCGAGAACCTAACTGAATCACATTGCCATAACCATCTGCTAACACTTGAACTTCTATATGGCGCGGTTCGTTCAGGTACCGCTCCATGTAAACGTCACGATTCCCAAAAGCGGCTTCCGCTTCTGCCTGTGCGGTCAAAAAGGCATTTAATAGTTTCCCGTCATTATGAGCAATCTTCATCCCTTTGCCGCCCCCGCCCATCTTCGCTTTGATGATGACGGGATAACCCAATTTCTTCGCCACGCGCAGCGCCTCGTGCTGATCTTTGATCACCGTCTTGCTGCCTGGGATAACGGCCACTTTTGCTTTCTTCATCGTCTCCCGGGCAAGAGCCTTATCTCCAGCCAAACGGACGCTCTCAGGCTTGGGTCCGATGAACTTGATCTGGCAGGATTCACAAATCTCTGCAAAGTGTGCATTTTCAGCCAAAAATCCGTAGCCTGGATGAATTGCTTCCACATCCGCAATTTCTGCGGCGCTGATAATGCTTGGGATATTTAAGTAACTTTCACTAGAAGGAGCTTCCCCGATACAGATGGCCTCGTCCGCAAGGCGAACGTGCATGGAGTCCCGATCCGCCTTCGAGTAAATCGCAACGGTTTGAATCCCCAAGTCCCGGCAGGCCCGGATGATTCTGACGGCTATCTCACCGCGGTTGGCGACCAAAATCTTATGGAACATAACGAAAGTAGAAATCAGAAACCGTTATCCACAAACCAGTCTTTCCTAGTGCCTCGACTCATCTGATTTTGTCTCTTCGCTCGGCACTATAGTGAGCGATTCGCCAAGATTCATGGCGGAAGTCGAACCACTAGTTTATGGATAACGGTTCCTGATTTCCTTCTATGGCTTTGTTCTTTGAATCTTAAATAAGGGCTGGTCGAACTCGATCGGCTGCCCACTTTGTACCAAGATCTCCACCACTCGGCCTTGAACCTCACTCTTGATTTCATTCATTAATTTCATCGCTTCGATGATGCAAAGGACGTCTCCTTCATTCACTTCCTTGCCAACGGACACATAAGAAGCAGCGTCGGGCGCAGGCGCGGCATAAAAAGTTCCAACCATCGGAGAACGAACGACAACCATTCCCGCCTCCTGCGCCGGGTTCGCCTCCTCCTCGACACGGAGACTTTGAACCTGTGCAACGGGCGAAATGGCTTGACCTTCTTCCGGAACCGTAGTGCCCGATGGACCCTTTTTGAGACGAACCTTGAAGCCATCTTTTTCGACTTCAAGTTCTGTGAGACCATGTTCCTGCATCAAGTTAATCATTTCTTTCAGTTCCTTAATGGTCATGGTATAAAAGATCCGTTTTTTTCTGCGGTGATTACTTACGCCTGTGACGCAGCTTCCCAACTAAGCCGCGCAATCCCAGCACATAACTATGGTCTCCGAAGCCACTGACTTGTCCGACGCAAACTGGGGCTGTGAGAGACTTACTGCGAAACTCCTCCCGCCCGTAAATATTGGACAAATGAACTTCAACGGCTGGAATCCCACAAGCCGATATGGCGTCTCGGACTGCGACACTCGTGTGGGTGTAAGCTGCGGGGTTGACTAAGATCCCATTGTAACGTTTCGACGCATCACCAATGAAATGGACGAGTTCGCCTTCGTGATCAGATTGGACACAGCTGACCACCACATTTAATCCGCGCGCTTCTTGAGCGATCAACTCATTGATCTTCGCCAGCGACGCCCTCCCGTAGATCGTAGGTTGCCGCCGTCCTAACAGCTTCAAATTGGGGCCGTGAATGACCAAAATGCTAAGTTGTCTCGAACGCTTCGAACCTTTGTTCACTCAAAGGGTCCGTCCATGTCATTTCGGTTTTTCCGCCTCGTCGATCAACATCACCGGTATACCACTGCGGATTGGAAAGCGCAGACCACAGGCAGCATTGGTACAAACAATTCGCTCCTTTTCCAAGATGATACGACTCTTGCACGAAGGACAAGCTAAAATCTCCAGCAATTCTTTGGAAACCATGATTACGAATCGCCCTTCACACTTACTTCCATTCGTTCCACGTCGTGCGTGACGGCCCCTCCACGAACTCCATATAGGATACCACAGGCTCCGCCAATCCCATAAAGGAAAAGTGCAACCAGCAGCGAGAAAGCAAGGGCTTGTTGGACCGGGAGATAACTCTTAAACAAATACACGATCGCTGCTTCGCGAACACCCAAACCGCCGATGGAGGGAATCATAGAACAAAGCCCAACGAGCGGAATGAGCAGAAAAAAAAGACCCACTGGCAGTTGGATCTGAAGGCTCCTTGCAAGGAAGTAAAACATGATGATAAACAGACTCTGGGCGAGGATCGAATAACCATAACCGACCAAAAAATCTTTGCGACCCTTTCGGTAATGACCCAATGCGTCAAAGAATCCTTCCAGCTTAAACCGCAATGGTCTAGGGAGCATGTACAGCATCATGGTTTTAAGCGGTGCTGAAAACCGGTGACTTAAAACAAAGAGGGAACCCACGATGATGATCGTAAGGAAACAAATTAGGACAACGCCAATTTGTGGATGTCGAATCCGCGGGCGGACGAGAAAAAAAGCGATGGCTGCTATGGAAACGCTTGCCGCTAAACCCAGGAATCGATCGACGAGCACCGAACTAACTGCCGCAGCTTTTCGACCACTATCTTTATAAATATAGTATGCCTTCGCAATATCACCTCCAATCGCAGAAGGCAAAAACAAATTAAAGAAAAGGCTGATCATCCACAGGTAATACAACCGAAGCCTAGGGACGAAAACTCCTTGAACAGAAAGGATCAAGCGGAGCCGCTGACTTACCACAAAGAGCGAGCCGAACATAATGACCACACCAGCTAAAAGAGGAATGAAATCCATCTCTGAAAAATAAGAAAACGCATCCAGCAGTTTTCCGCGAGAGGCATAAAAAACTAAACCCAACGCACAAGCGCTAATGACGATCCGTATGATCGCAGGATTGCCTTTTTTTATCATCGGGATCAGTTTCAGGCGCCCGGTTGGGCAGAGGTATGTGCGACAAACTTCATCTGGAGATCGGCAAGCAGCTGATGTAGGAGTTCGCGCTCTTGGTTCTCCAAATTCCCCTTCGTCTTTTCCCGCAGCATGACCAATAGCTCGATTGTCTGTCGAGCCGCATCTAAGTTCACGGAGGGTTTCTCGGATTCTGGCGGAGCTAATTCGCCCATGCTCATCAAAGCCTGGACAGCTAACGAAGTAATAAAGGAGGAGAAGTTAAAAGGAACTTCAGGTGTCGCTTCGCGAGCCTTTTTCGAGGAAACTCTTGGCTGGTCAAGGCAGACGGACGACTTCCAAGCGTGATCGACCTTCTTATCTGTATACCGGATATCTTTTTCCATCCATCGGCTCCTTACTTCTTACCTCTCGCTTATCTCCTTATCCGTAGATAAAAAGAGGCTCATAGCCAAAGTGGGGATCAATTGCGCCATGAGCCTCCTATAGGGTGGGCAGAGACATCCCTCGCTCTAGCCTCTTGATATCAGTAACAGCTCTTTTTGTCAACCAGGCAGGGCCAAAAAAAGTTGCTCACATAAACTGGATAGCGATCCCATATTGTTTTTTGAACAGCTCAAAACGATTGATTTTTCCAGGGACCGCTAACTCTTCCCTGAATGTCTCATTGGGAGGAACGGTAACTGTAACTTGGCTCCCTTCAAGCCCTTGCATCCTGGAGTAGGCCGGAGCATTAAGATCGAGAAACTCAGCAAAAAGACCTCCTTGACTCACGTTCGTCGCGATCGCTTTGAGTTCCACCGTGGATCCATCTTTCATCCGACCGGTAATTTTAATCGGGATAGCAACTCGAATCCGTTTACTTCTCCGGCGATCGAGACCATAATCTGTGATTTTCGGCTGAGTCTCATCGACGGGCACTTCATAGGCCTTGTCCTTTACAAACAAAAATGACCCAAAGGACTCTGCCACTTCTTCCTCATTCTGACACAGTTTCACATTTGACGGGAGATGGGTCGCTTCAAATTGCCTTCGACATTCCCCATCCGGCACAAAAATGATGCTCCGCTGGGGCCGGAGCAGAACCGCCGTGATTTTTCGAAGGGCAATTTCATCTATGGACTGGACCTTTTGCAAATTAATAATGACGCGACGCAGCTTCTTTCTCTGTATCGCGCTCTCAATCTTATCGATGACCGGATCCAACTGCTCCCCGATCAAGGTACCACTGAGATCGAACACTTGTACATTGCCGATTTTTCTCACGCCCAACTGAGCTAATTCTGTTTGAACCATGACCACTGCCCTCCTCTTAACGTTTTAAGAAACGACGAATTAACGTTTGTTCTTTAGCCCCTATTTTTTCAAATGCAATGCCAATACCCACTTGGTCGCCATCAAGCGTTCTATGGACGACACGACTTTCTACCTCCACCACGTTCCCGTGCGGAAGACTCAGCCTCAAGCGAAGTGTCTTCAAATCGTACGGATGGAGCAGTCGCAGGGATTGCTCCGAATCGTCCAGATCGATGTACTCGGCGTACAGGCCTTGCTCATTCAAATTCGTGACGACTGCATGAAACTGGATCTGGTACCCTTCATCCCAATAAGAAAATTGAAGCGGCAATGCCGTTCTAAGACGAGGCGATTTTCGGCGTTCCTGCGGAGGGGTCCCTTCCAAGAAGGCTTCGCCAAATGCTGAAATCGCTTCCACCTCATCCTCAAAGAAGTGGAATCGATTGCGACTGTTGACACGGCTCATCAGTTCTATGACTCCTTGGTTTCCACCGAGCAAGCCAACTTTTCTACCTTCTGGAATGCATTCAAGAATTGTCCGGGCGCCCAGGGTGTCCAAACTTTCAAGTTGCCGGAGATTTAAAATCACGTTTCGCTCTTCTTCGCCGGTAAGTTGGTAGGTGAGTTCGGCTTTCTCACGCAGAGCCCAAGTTCCCGTAAAAGACCCTTTGACATCAACGATTGCCACTTGGCCAATCCTTCTGACGCCGATTTGTGGGATCATGTTTTTCTTTGGATTTAGAAACCCTACAACAATCTTACCCAATTGCGCGCGAAAATTCAAATTCCATGGACATAATTTCTCTAAGATATTATAGAAGAATGAGTTATAGAAAGTGCCAAAATTGACTTTCATTATGGATTGGCAGAGGATGTAACCAACCTGTCACAAGTGATAAACACCGTTGTTACACCAAGCTGTGGCAGCTAATCTTTAGAAAAAGGTGCGTGCTGTACTAAAGCCGAATCTGATAATTCGCGATTTTTCGAATAAGGTGCTGACGCGAAATGGAGAGGAGACGCGCAGCGCGCGTTCGGTTGCCGGAAGTCTTTTTGAGTGCCTCCTCGATCGCATTTTTTTCGAGGCTGGAAATCATCGATTGCTTCCGCGTCTTTAACGAAACCTCGCCGGAAGAAGTCGACAACGCTTGTCTTTTCTTCCTGATGTGCGGCGATAAATGGTCTGGTTCAATCGTATCTCCCGACTCCGTTAGAACCAAGCTCTTCGCGATCTCGCTTTCGAGTTCTTGGATGTTTCCCGGCCAGTTATAAAGCAAGAGCATCGGTTTCGTTTTCTCGCCTAATACCTTCTTTTTTGACCCCTTTCGTTTCGCAATCTCACCCAAAAAGTAATCTGTAAGGACCTCGATGTCTTCCCGTCTTTGTCGAAGGGGTGGAATTCCAAGACGCACCGTGCTCAGCTGATAATAGAGAGCCGGGCGGAATTTCTTCTGATTCACCAAGGCTTTCAAATCCTGATCGGTTGAGGCGATCACGCGAACATTAGTGTCGATCAAGGCAACCCCGCCAATTTTCCAAAAACGCTGTTCTTCCAGGACTCGCTCAAATTTTCCTTGCAAGGTCAGTTTCATTTTTGAAACATCTTTGAGAAAAATGGTCCCACCACTGGCAAGCTCCAAAAGGCCTTTTTTAGCCCGAATGGCCCCCACAAAGGAACCACGGACGTAACCAAATAACTCACTCTCAAGAAAAACCTCGGAAAAACTGGAGCAGTCAACCACAACGAATTCCTGATGAGCTCGGGAACTTGCAAAATGGATCGCACGAGCCAGCCATTCCTTGCCCGTGCCGGGCTCTCCCTCGATTAAAACTGGAAGATCGGTCGACGCAATCCGATTCGCAATATCCATCATTCGCTGCATCGACGGACTCGCCCAGAATGAGACTTTGATCTTCGCGAGCGCTGCTTCACTCATGATGCCGTCCCACGTAATTTCTTGAGGCGATCTTGATGAACCTTTTCATATCCAAACGCTGTTGGTCGATAATAAGTATTTTTTTTCTTCACATACTGTTGTTTGACATAGTGTTCCGGGAATTGATGGACATATTGATAACCTTCGCCATGCCCAAGCTGCTTTGCACCCGCGTAACTTTTATCCCTTAGGTGATTTGGCACCTCTTGCGCAACGTCCTCTTTGACATCTTCTGCCGCCGCTTCAATCGCGGCATAGGATGCATTGCTTTTAGGTGCCAGCGCCATATAGGTGACGAGTTGCCCCAGGATGATCCGCGCTTCTGGCAACCCCACGAATTCAATTGCTTGAAGGCCGGCTGAAGCCAACACCAACGCCTGAGGATCCGCATTCCCGATATCTTCAGAGGCAAGGATGAGGATCCGCCGCATGATGAATCGAGGATCTTCGCCGGCATACAGCATTTTAGCGAGCCAGTAGACAGCAGCATCAGGATCGCTTCCCCGCATACTTTTGATAAAAGCACTGGCGGTATCATAGTGATAATCCTCATCTCGATCATAGAAAACGATTTTTCGCTGACAGGATTCTCCAGCGACTGCCTGTGTAAAGAGAATCTTCCCTTTTGAATCCGGCGGAGTAGTCAAAATTCCCACCTCCAGAGCATTGAGCGCACGGCGCGCATCACCGGCCGCACTCTTTGCAAGATGCAAGAGCGCTTCTTTTTCCATCTCCACTTTCATATGCCCAAACCCCTGTTTTTCATCATAAAGCGCACGTTCCAAGATTCGGATAATTTCCTGTTCCGTAAGCGGTTGGAGTTCGAAAATGGTTGATCTAGACAGCAACGGACCATTAATCGAAAACGATGGATTGTGTGTCGTGGAACCGATCAGGACGAGCGTTCCATTCTCAACATCGGGCATCAGTACGTCCTGCTGAGCCTTGTTAAATCGATGGATCTCGTCGATAAAGAGAATGGTTCGAACATTTTTTTCCCGTTGATCATATTGTGCTTGCTCGATCATTTTCCGTAAGTCCCCTACATTGGCAGTCACTGCATTGAGACTCTTAAAGCGAGCACCTGTCATACGAGAAATAATGTACGCTAAGGTAGTTTTTCCACTCCCAGGAGGTCCGTACAGGATCAAGCTAGATAAACGGTCCGCTAGAATCGTGCGGCGAAGAAGTTTTCCTTCGGCAAGAAGATGTTCTTGGCCAACGAACTCGTCCAAGATTCGCGGTCGTATGCGACTTGCTAGTGGTGCGTAGGACTGGTCAGAAGCATCAAAAAAATCGCGGCAGCTGCTTTCCGATCCCGATTGGGACTCCCGCTTCTCTTTCGAAGGTTCTGCTTGGAATAGATCCATGCGTTAGCGTCCTACTGCTCCGGCAGCTGAGCGCCGAATTTTCCGTTTAGAGAGTCGATGATGGAGAAATGTAAACGGTTTACCTCTTCATTTTGAAGCGTTCTGTCCTTGGCTTGATAATGAATTCGAAACGACAAGCTTTTCTTACCTTGGGGTAATTTTTCCCCTTTGAAATAATCAAAGACGTCTACGCCGCGAACCCAGTCTCCGCCTCCGAGTTCAATTTCAGCGATCACGGACTTGGCCCTTATCGACTCTGGAAGGATGACCGTCAAATCGCGCGGCGAAGGGGGAAATTTCGGGATGTCCTGGACTGCTCTTTTTGCTTCTGCTAGCGATTCCATTTTTTCTAAGCTGATCTGCGCAAAGAATACAGGCCTTTTAACATCATAGGTCTCTCGAACCCGGTCCGAGAGCGCCCCATAGTGTCCTACTTCTTGCCCTCGGAGACTGAGGCAAACACCCTTGCCTGCAACATAAAAAGAGTTTCCTGCCGATTTGGCCTCCAGCGCACACAAGCCTAATTGTGACATCAATTCATCCACCATCCCTTTCAAACCGTAAAAACTCGCGGCTCGCTCCTGCTCGAGCCAGCTCCGGCTTCCCTCCCCGGCAATCGCAATGGCAAGCATCCGTTCTTCCGACGGAAAACGGCCTTCGCCTTGGTGTAAATAGCGATTTCCGATTTCAAAGAGGCGGACATCTGTCTCATTGACGTACAGATTGTGACGGATGGTCGCCATCAGCCCTGGCAACAAGTTAGGCCGCATGAGATCCAACGCTCTATTTTGTGGATTGATCACCCGAGTCCACTGACGGCGGTCAAAATCGAGTTTCTCAAGCGCTGCTGATTCAACAATGCCATAGGTAATCGTTTCTTGAAGCCCTAAACTTACGCACAACGTTCGAACACGATCCTCGATTTCCAAAACTGGGTCCACCTCAGGTTCTCGAGGCACAAGGGTTGGCAATGTTTCTGGAATCCTGTCGTATCCGTAAAGACGAGCAATCTCCTCAATTAAATCGATCGGTCTGGTCAAATCACCTCGGTAAGACGGAACACGAACCGTGAGCTTCTCGGCCGTTCCAGATATTTGAAACCCCAAGCGTTTCAACAAACTCTTAACTTTAGAAAACGGAATCTCGATCCCTAAAACACGTCGAATCGCGGGCGGCTTGAGCACAATAACCGGTTCTTTTACAGGAACGCGTCCTGCTTGGAAGACGCGACTGATTTTTCCAGGACGGCAATATTTTCGGAGTAAGAAAACAGCTCGTTCCCGGCCTGGAGCCACTCCACGTGGATCGACTCGGCGCTCGAATCGGTAAGACGATTCGCTTGCAAGTCCGAGCCGCCGAGAGGTCTTCCGAACGGCAGAGGGAGCAAAGAATGCGGATTCCAACAAAACATTTTTGCTCTTCCGACTGACTTCAGATACTTTCCCACCCATCACGCCACCAATCGCCGCCGCTCCTTTTGAATCTGCAATAACGAGATCATCCGTGTCGAGCTCATAGGTGACCCCATCGATCGCGACCATCTTCTCACCCTTGCGAGCGCGGCGCGCATAAATGGTCTCACCCTCCAAACGATCAGCGTCAAACGCATGAAGCGGCTGTCCCCATTCCAGAAGAACATAATTGGTAATATCAACAACGAGATTAACCGAACGGATGCCGCACGCTTCAAGGCGCTCGCGCATAAACTCAGGGGTTTCGCTCCACACGATATCCTCAAGCAACACGGCAGAATAGTACGGGCATAACGCGGGATCTAGAATCGAAATTTTAAACCTTCTTTTCGTTTTGGACCTGGATCTCACCGCATGGGAAGGGATTGAAAAACGGCCGCCTCCAATTGCGTGCGTTTCACGCGCTACCCCGAGATGCGACAGCCAGTCCGGGCGATTCGTCGTAATCTCTGTCTCGAAGACGGCGTCGTCTCTCGTTGACTCGACGTTCTTGACCTCAAGCCCTGCCATCGTCAACTGGTGGGCCAACACCTGATGAGAACTCTTGATCTGAATGTAATCCCTCAGCCAATTGAGCGAGACTTTCATCGAATTCCTAAAACTGTCTTAGAAAACGCAGATCATTCTCAAAAAAAAGCCGGATATCCTTGATTCCATATTTGAGCATCGCGATCCGTTCAACCCCAAGACCGAAAGCAAAGCCTTGAACTTGTCTGGGATCGTACCCAACCGCTTGAAACACTGCAGGATCGACTTGCCCTGCACCCAAAAGCTCGAGCCAGCCTTTACCCCAACTGACATCCACTTCGACACTCGGTTCGGTAAAGGGAAAAAAGTGAGGGCGATACCGCATCCGAATGTTTTTGCCAAAGAGCTTCCTTAAGAACACATGCAAAATGCCTTTCAAATCTGAAAAAGTCGTATCTCGATCGACCATCAATCCCTCAATCTGATGGAACATAAACGAGTGACTTGCATCCACCGCATCAGGCCGAAAAACTTTGCCGGGCGCAATCACCCGAAGCGGCGGTTTCCGCTTTTGCATTTGGCGAATCTGGACCGTTGACGTTTGGGATCGGAGCAATCCTCCCGTGTCTGTATAGAAAGTGTCAAAGGCGTCTCGTGATGGATGATCCAAAGGAATGTTTAAAGCGGTGAAATTGTGAAACTCCGTTTCGACTTCCCGACCGTCGACAATCTCAAAACCCAGCCGCACGAAGACATCGCAGATCATACGGATCGTTTGCGTGATCGGATGAAGACGTCCCACACAGGGTCGAACGCCTGGCAGTGTCGGATCAAAAGCCGGGTCGAGGCCTTCAGGCTCGGTCGCTAAATCGCGGAGCTTGTCTCGGAGGACAGACTCAGAGTAGGATTTTAATGCGTTAAGCGCTTGCCCCAATTCCCGTCGTTGGGCAGGCTTGACGGATCCGAGTTTCTGAAAAAGGCGCGTGAGCGTTCCCTTCCGGCCCAAATAGGTGATTCGGATCTGCTCTACCGAATGAACGTCACAGGCCTCGGCGACACGCGACTTAATTTCTTCCTGAAGCGCATGGAGGTCGGTCATGAGTCCAACCTCCTACTCGTCCCCCACCACTTTTGATTTTGGCGGTTTGGACGGCTGATAGGACATAGCATTTCAAAAGTGGTGGGGGACTAGGTTTTTTTGACAAGATTTACGAGTTGCTGAAAGACCTCGCCATCCCGAGCGGCGATCTCAGCAAGTGATTTCCGGTTGAGTGCAACTTGTGCACGCTTCAAGCCAGAAATGAATCTGGAATAGGAGATATCATTTTTTCGGCAGGCGGCATTGACCCGCATGATCCAAAGGCTTCGATAAGACCGCTTCTTTTTCTTCCGATCGCGAGTGGCAAAGGCAAGCGCTCGGTGGACCGTTTCACGAGCTGTTTTGTAGAACTTTCGACGCCCGCCGCGAAACCCTTTGGCACGCTTTAAATACTTTTTTCTACGCCTTCTTCTTGCTGGCGCTCGCCTCGCTCGTGGCATAATGATCTGACCTCACATCTCACTTCGGAACGCGATTTTCTTTAAAAAAAAACTCGTTGTTTCGTCACCCGTAGGGAAGCGCTTTGAGAACCTCGCGCCGGTTCATCCCGCTCAACTTCCACATCTTGCGAAATTGCCTCTTCTTAGATGAGCTCCGGTCGGTCATGAGATGCCGCCGCTTGGTCTTGGAAGCAAACACTTTCTTCTTTGCCGTAACTTTAAATCTGTTCCGTACGGCTTTGTTCGTCTTGAGTTTCGGCACTTTTCGTTACACTTTTCTGTTTCTTCCGACCGGCCGGTTTGGGTTGCAAGTGCAAAACAATGGCTCTTCCTTCGAGCCCTGTATTTTTCTCCACGTCAGCCAAGTCTGAAACATCTTCGACGAATCGATTTAAAATCCGTTCGCCCAAATTAATGTGCGACAGTTCACGGCCACGGAACATCATGGTCAGTTTAACCATATCTCCCCGCTCCAAAAATTTAATCGCGTTCCGCAGCTTCGTCCGATAATCGTGCTCCTTAATTTTGGAGGTCAGTTTGATTTCCTTCAGATGGACAACTTTTTGTTTCTTCCGAGCGATCTTATCCTCTTTTTCGAGCGTATACAAATATTTTCCGAAATCAAGAATTCTACAGACCGGCGGTCTTGCCGTAGGCGCGATTTCCACAAGATCCAACCCTGCTTCGCGTGCACGCGTAAGTCCCTCTTCGGGCGGCACGATTCCAATTTGCTGTCCATCCGCACCGATCAAACGAATCTGAGGCGCGCGGATTCGCTCATTCCTGCGAATGTAGCGTCGACTTGACCTAATTGGAAACCTCCGCCTCTTTTGAGTTGATCTCGTTTCGAACCTTCTCGATCAAATCGTTCAAGCTCATCGAACCTAGGTCTCTTCTACGACGGGCGCGAACCGAAACCGTGTTCGACCCGACTTCTTGCGCGCCCACGACGACGACGTACGGTACCTTCTCCATTTCTGCTTGCCGTATCTTGTAATTAATTTTCTCAGGCCTCAGATCGAGTTCGCTTCGGATACCAGCTTCCGAAAGCCTCCTGTAAACCGCGGTGCCGCCCTCTGCTTGCTTTTCAGAAATCGTAACCACCCGCACTTGAACCGGCGCAAGCCACAGCGGAAACGCACCTCCATAATGTTCGACTAAGATACCATAAAATCGCTCGACCGAACCAAAGACAGCACGGTGGACCATCACGGGACGATGCATTTTGCCGTCTGGACCAACGTATTCTAGCTTAAAGCGTTCCGGCATCATAAAATCGAGCTGAATCGTTCCACACTGCCAATCCCGACCAATCGAGTCCCGAACTTCAAAATCAATCTTGGGACCATAAAAGGCGCCTCCGCCTTCGTTCAGCTCGTATTCGATCTCATTGTCCTTCAATGCGCCTACAAGCCCTTCCGTTGCCTTTTCCCAAATCTCATTCGATCCCATAGAATCCTGGGGGCATGTGGATAGATAAATGGAGACGTCATGAAATCCAAAGCGACTGTAAATCCTGAGAATGAGTCGAATGACATTTGAAATTTCAGATTTAATTTGCTCACCATAACAAAAGATGTGGGTATCGTCAATGGTAAAAGCCTTTGCGCGAAAGAGCCCATGCAAGACACCGGATAGTTCGTGACGGTGCACCAACCCCAGCTCCGCGAGTCTCAACGGGAGATGCCGGTAGGAGCGTTGGGCACTTCGGTACACGAGCGTGCTGCCGGGACAATTCATTGGTTTCAACGCAAATTGCGTTTCGTCCATTTGGGTAAAATACATGTGGTCCTTGTAATGGCCATAATGACCGCTTTGTTCCCACAGTTCTTTCCGGAGGATCATGGGAGTTGAGATTTCCTGATACCCTTCCCGTTCATGTTCTGCACGCCAGTAGGCGAGCAACTGGTTGTACACGATCATCCCCTTTGGATGAAAGAAAGGAATCGCAGGCGATTCCTCTTGAAAACTAAAGAGATCGAGTTCACGACCCAGCTTCCGATGATCCCTTTTCTTTGCCTCTTCAAGGCGTTGAAGATAGTCGTTTAATTCTCCCTCCGAGAAAAAGGCGGTGCCGTAAATGCGCTGAAGCATTGGGTTCTGCTCACTTCCACGCCAATACGCACCGGCCACGCTCAAAAGTTTAAAAGCCTTCACCTCCCCCGTATGTTCCATATGATTCCCACGACACAGATCCATGAAAGACCCGTTCGAGTAAAGCCAAATGTCGTCGTCGGGAAGCCCTTTTAAAATTTCCAGTTTGTACGGTTCTCCTCGTTTCGTAAATAATTCCGTAGCCTCCTTGCGAGTCACCTTCTTACCAGAAAACGGCTGATGTTCTTTGATGATCTGGCGGCACGTGCCTTCAATTTGCTTCAAGTCTTCTTCTGTAAAAGGCCTGTCCAAATCAAAATCATAATAAAAACCGTCCTGGATTGCTGGGCCAATCGCTAACTTGACGTTAGGAAACAACTTCTGTACCGCTTGTGCTAAGATATGTGCACAACTGTGCCGAAGGCGTTCGAGCTC
>MHFT01000078.1:0-16122 GCA_001804315.1 Omnitrophica bacterium RIFCSPLOWO2_12_FULL_50_11 | reverse complement strand
CAACAAGAACGTGTTAAACTTACAGCCAATTCACCTGGATCTATTCACTGAGGAATTGGTCTCAAGTGGATACCATCAACCCAAATTTCCCATGTGTTGACGCTTAACTGAATTTTCGAAATAATTCCACTTTGAGGCGCAATACTTCTTCCCGTTTGGATGATGAATTAAGTTCTGCGTCCCGGAACTCACCGAATATGTTACTCAGATGACCCTGATCCGAATTTCGCTACTCACCGTTTTCATCCACCTTCTATGGTTCTCCGACCGCGCAACCGGTGCCGAACGATTTCCTGCTCGGACCTGCCAGGTGAATGACTTTGCCGGTCTTCTCTCCTCCGAGACGAAACATCGATTGGAAACGGTTCTCGATGATTTTTCACAGAAAACAACGCACGACGTGATCATTGCAACTTTCCACACCCATGGGGACGAATCTAAGGAAGCCTTCATGACCGCTTTGTCAGATGAGTGGAAAATTGGATACAAGGATCTTGCGAATGGCGTCATTATAGCCGTCTTCCAAGAAGAGCGTCAGGCATCGATCGAAGTAGGCTTGGGGCTTCGCGAGAAGATCCCATTGCACGTTCAGCGTGACATGATTCACATCCATATGGCGCCTTATTTCAGAAAAAAGGACTACGATTCTGGAATCTTAAATGCGCTGCCCCTCATCCTGCAAAGGATCGAGCCCGAGTATCAAATTCCGGTTGGCCAAGAACGGGCCCACGCTCCGAAACCTATGGCCATTCTGATGATTGCCATCGCTCTTATCGTCACATTCGCGGTTGATGCGACGTCGTATTCAACCTTTCGCAGGAGCATGCGAAAGACACGCAGTTACGTCTATTGGCGTGAAACCGGGCGGTATTCTTTCCTCGAATGGTGGCTGCTTTACGGAACGATCCCCACAACGATCGAGTGGATCTACTTTAACGTGATACGCAGATGGCTGAATCCAGGTTTCATCATCAGTTCTCAAGGAACCAAAACGGCTTTCCTCCGTTGGAAGACTGGAGGGGGACGTTTCTTCGGAAGCGGTAATGCCGGTAAATGGTGAACCATGACGCAACGAAGCGACCCAAAATATTTTTTTACGGCTGAAGAAATCGACCGACTGATTCACGCGATCGACCACGGGGAGTCCAAAAGTACGGGGCGGATTCTCGTGCACCTGGAACGGCGGTGCCCCATTACGGATCCTTTAAGCCGTGCGATCAAAATCTTTCAGCAGCTCGGCCTAGGCGACACACACGAGCGCAACGGGGTCCTAATCTATTTTGCGACAGAATATCAGTTTTTCGCTGTTTTAGCGGATGAAGGTCTTAACCGCCGTGTCCCGGAAGGCTTTTGGCGTGAAGTAAGAACCGAGATGGAAGCGCACTTCGCGAAACAAAAATGGTTAGAAGGAACCCTGGCGGCGATACACAAAATTGAGGATCAGTTGGTCAAATTTTTCCCAAAAACCAGCCTCTAATGGTGGGCAGTACAGGAGTCGAACCTGTGACCTCTTCCATGTCAAGGAAGCGCTCTAACCAGCTGAGCTAACTGCCCAAAATCGTTTGGCTCTCGAGATACCCCTTCAATATTTCTTTCACCTTTCGAAGCGCTTTTCCCCGGTGAGAAACAAGGTGTTTTTGTGAAGAGGGTATCTCGGCGAATGTTTTACCAAACTCAGGATAAAAAAACAAGGGATCGTATCCAAAGCCGCCTCGTCCTTTCATCTGATGGGCCACGCGGCCCCTCACATCCTCTTCGACCGTAGCGAATACCTGTTCAGGGGAAGCAAGCGCAATGGCGCACTGAAAAGCGGCGCCTCGTTTGCCGTTTGGAACTCCCTCAAGTGCCTTCAAAAGCTTTTCACAATTTCTGAGGTCATTTTTTTCAGGTCCCGCATAACGCGCTGAATAAACCCCCGGCGCGCCATCTAAACAATCGACGGTCAGACCCGAATCGTCTGCCAAGGTCAAACAACCGGTCTGCCGTGCAAAGCTAAGCGCTTTCTTCCTTGCATTCTCAAGGAACGTATTTCGATCTTCCACCACATCTTTGACCCCTGGGAAATCACGGAGCGACAGGAGTTCAAAAGGAACATCGGCAAGCAAATCCTGAAGTTCTTTGAGCTTTTTTTGATTTGTCGACGCCATGAGTAAGCGCCTGCCAGAGGATTTCATATTACTTTGCAAGTTTAACAAAGCGTTTTTGAATGGCGATCAGTTCCGAAATGCCCTTTTTCGCTAGGCGCAAGAGCCCTCCGAGTTCGGCCACGGTAAATGGCTCGTGCTCGGCGGTTCCTTGGACTTCGATCAATCGCCCCGAACCGGTCATCACGACATTCATATCGACACCCGCCGTGGCGTCTTCAGCGTAGCACAAATCGAGGGCAGGCTTCCCCTCTAACGTTCCGACACTGACAGCAGCTACATAGTCGCTCAGTGGGATTCCATCGATTTTGCCGTCTTGTTGGAGGGTCGTGAGCGCGTCGGCTAAAGCAATGAAACTTCCCGTAATGGCTGCTGTCCGGGTCCCCCCATCCCCTTGCAAAACGTCGCAATCGATCCAGACCGCGCGTTCGCCAAGCCGGCGTAAGTTGACAACGGCACGCAAGGACCGGCCAATGAGACGTTGAATTTCGTGTGTTCGTCCACGCACGCGCCCTTTCACGGACTCGCGTTCGACCCGCTCTTTGCACGAAGCAGGAAGCATACCGTATTCGGCTGTCACCCACCCTTGGCCAGTCCCTTTCAAAAAATGTGGAACCCGGTCCTCGACAGACGCTGCGCAGAGAACGCGCGTATCCCCCATCTCGATTAAGCAGGAACCCGAAGCGAATTTTTGAACGTTCCGCTTGATCGTCACGCCACGGAGTTGATCGAAGTCTCGACCGTCTGCTCGTTCCATCATGAATCCTCGACGGCACTCACCATGCTGTCACCTGATCCCTAAAATCTTGTGAAGACGCGGGACAATTCGAACGTCTTCTAGGATCGCGAGGCCAATACTTTGAAGCTCCCCTAAAAGACGCATGAGCTCGGGATCTTCGTGTCCTTCTGCATCGCTGCTCAGAGGTTGCAAAAGAAGGGGTGTTCGGGCGCTTGTCCTCCGTATCATCTCACACAATTCTTTAAACTCTGACAAATCGATTTCTTTCGAACAAACCATCTTAATAAACGTTTCACGGCTTCGCGCAAGGCATAAAAACTGTCGATGTTCTCTCAGAAATGACCGCTCCTTCGTAACCGATCGAGGTTTCACGTCCATCGCGACGACGTCCACCCACTCAATCACCTGCTCGAGAGCTTGCCACAAAATGCCGTTCGTTTCCAAATAGGCTCTAAAGCCCTCTTCTTTCATCGCCGGCAACAGAACTTTCAAAAATGAGTGATAAAGGAGCGGCTCGCCGCCGGTCAGACTGACGTAGGCGTGCGGTCCCCGCTCGCGGTTGAGTCGCTTGAGACTTTCCATCACTGAAAGCAGATCGAAATCGTGCCCAACTTTCCCCAGCTCATCACAATACTCGCAGTGAATGTGACAGGCTTCGAAACGCAAGAAGAGGTGTCGCTCGCCCAAATGGGTTCCTTCCCCCTGAAGGGAAGAAAAAATTTCAGAAATGGCTGCAGACTGGGTCGTCACTTTGATGCCTGGGAAATCAGGGGATCTTCGATACCGGCTTCCTCAAATCCTCTCTGACGGAGCAAACAGGAATCACATATGCCACACGGTGTGTCTTCACCTTTGTAACAAGACCATGTCCATTCAACGGGGACGCCAAGTTCTCGGGCAAGTGATACGATTTGCGATTTCTTGAGCTGAATTAACGGCGCGTGAATCTGAAAATGCTTTCCTTCCGCTCCCCATTTCGTCCCCAACTCAAGCGCACGCTCCAACCGTTCAAAATACTCAGGCCGGCAGTCGGGATATCCGCTGTAATCTAAAGCATTGGCGCCGATAAAAATCGACCCGACACAGCGCGCTTCTGCAAAGGAAGCGGCGAAAGCCAGAAAAATCGTGTTCCGCGCAGGCACGTAGGTTAATGGAATCTCGTTCGGAATCTGGTCGGCACCTCGATTGATCGGAAGGGGGATGGATCGATCCACAAGAGCGCTGCCGCCCCAAGGAAGTGAAATCGAAATAATATGATGTTCAATTTGAAGGTGGTGTGCAATCCGTTTCGCAGACTCCAGTTCCCGCTGATGAATTTGACCGTATTCAATCGTTAAGGCGAGTACTTTGTAACCGTCTCGACGCGCCACATATAAAGCTGTGGTTGAATCTAGACCTCCTGAGAGAAGGCAAACGGCTAGTCCCCCACCACGTTTCATTTTTGGTGGTTTGAACAGGTTATGACGCATCATGTCAAAAGTGGTGGGGATTAGAAGTTTTTTCATCCCGCGATCAACCTCATCCACAGACACTAGGACCGAGGTCAAACCGAAGCGTGCAATAATCTGTCAATTCGGCCGAGCGCTTCACGGATCCTGTTTTCCTCAACCACGAGAGCAAAACGGATGTAACCTTCTCCATAATCCCCGAATCCTGTACCCGGTGACACGGCAACTCCAGTTTCGCGGATCAAGAGCTCCGTAAATTCCATAGACGTAAGCGCACTAAATTTAAGAGGGATCCGAGCCCACACGTAGAATGTCGCTTTGGGTTTCTTTGCTTCCCATCCGATCGCATTGAGGCCATCTACCAAAAGCTCAACGCGCTGCTTATAGATCGCGACAATCTTTTTGACGTAGGTCTGTGGACCCGTCAAAGCTTTCGTTGCGGCGACTTGGACGGCGCGAAACAAACCGAAATCGCAATAACTTTTTGTCTTTGCAAGACTGGCGAGGATGTCTTTGTTCCCCACCGCATAGCCGACCCGCCATCCAGGCATGCTGAACGACTTTGACAGCGTATGAAACTCGATACACTGTCTTCGTGCGCCTTTTGCTTCCAAAATACTGTGCGCCCGTTTGCCCGTGAACACAAAATCAGAGTAGGCCAAGTCCGAGGCGATCACCATGGGCTTATCGGCTGCCCACCTGACCACCCGCTCATAAAAAGCAAGATCACAGGTGGCCGTCGTTGGATTGTGAGGGTAACTTAGGAAAAGCAGCTTAGACAACCTCGTCGTTTCCCGCGGCAAGGACCACAAATCCGGTAAATAATTTTCCTCTTCTTTGAGCGGAATGTTGTACAAAATCCCGCCGGCCATGATCACTCCATTAAAATGGACGGGATAGGCCGGAGACGGAACGAGAGCGAGATCGTCGTTATTCAAAAACGCCAGACTTAAGTGCGCAATCCCTTCCTTCGAGCCAATGCACGGGAGGACTTCGGTATCCGGATCCAGGTCGACATTAAAGCGACCCTTGTACCAATTGCTAATCGCTTTCCTCAACTTTGTCTCCACAACCCCGTCAAATTTGGAATACCGATGCACCCCATCTTCGTGAAGTGCTTCCCTTAATGCCGTCAGCACATGCCGCGGCGGTTCGAAGTCTGGATTCCCCATACTGAAGTCAATCACATCAACGCCTTGCTGCCGCACCTCACGCTTTAAGTTGTCGACAACCGTAAACAAATAAGGCGGAAGCCGCTTCATCCGGTTTGCTTCTTGCAACGACTAACCCTCCTTGTTCTCTTCAATTTCACACAAGACATCACCGGCGCTGACGGAATCACCCTCCGTAAAGTACACTTCATTTAAAATCCCTGAACACGGTGCCGCAAGCTTCAAGGCATTACCCTCCACAATGACTTCGACCAAGTCTTCGCCTTCTTCGACGGAATCACCTTCTTCATAGAACCAGTAATTAATCGTGGCTTCTTTTACATCACTCGCGAGTTCCTCAAGTGTCACCTCAATCATCTCTCGTTCCCCCATCTAGGCATTCAGGTGCCCAACGCCTGATACTTCGCATACGCCTCTCCTGCATGGTATGAACTTCGCACATAAGGGCCGCAATACACCTCGGAAAATCCCATGCGCTTCCCTTCTTCTTCTAAATCCGTAAAGACATCGGGATGAATAAAAGCTTCGACTTCAAACTTCCCCTCTTTGGATTTCAAATATTGGCCGATCGTGATGATATCGACACCAACCGAACGCAAATCCAGAAGCGCCGTTTTCACTTCCTCCAAGGTCTCGCCCAGCCCCAGCATCAGTCCGCTCTTCGTCGCGATTTCAGCGTCATAATCCTTGATCTGCCGTAAAACATCAAGGGACCGATGGTAACGCGCTTGAGGTCTCACGTGCGGCGACAGTCGCTCCACGGTCTCAAGATTATGGTTGAACACATTTGGCTGTGCGTCGCAAATAAACTCGATTAATTCGCGTCGTGCATGAAAATCGGGTGTTAATATTTCGACGGTTGCCTCCGGTATTAAATCACGAATCGCCAAAATTGTCTCATAAAACACACTTGCCCCCTCGTCATGAAGGTCGTCCCGCGCCACGGACGTAACGACCACGTGGTGAAGTCCGAGTTTTTGAGCTGCTTGGGCCACGCGAAGCGGTTCGTCCTCTTCGACCCTGTTCGGCCGTCCCACAGAAATCGCGCAAAAACCGCATCGACGGGTACACACATCACCTAAAATCATAAATGTGGCCGTCCACGCCGAAAAACATTCGGCTCGGTTCGGACAAAGCGCAGACTCGCAAACCGTATGGACTCGAAACTCGCGAAGCGTCTCATGAGTCTCGTAGGTTGAACCAACCGGTAAGGAACGCCGCAACCACTCGGGCAATCGTCTCATCGAACTCGCTCACAAGAATTGGCTTATCTATCAGAAAAGACGGAGGGTGTCAAGATGCCCAGACGTGCTGCGTCACCAATGATTTCGTGGTAGGTGGGATGCGCGAAAATCGTATGTGCGAGTTCGTCAATCTTCATTCGCGCCGACACTGCGAGCGTCAACACGCCGATCACCTCACTGGCTTCGCCCCCCATCACGCATCCGCCGATCACCGTCCCGTCTCGCAGGTCTGCAAGCAACTTCACAAAACCTTCAAGTTCACGTTCTACATGTGCTTTCCCTTGCGCCGAAAGAGGGAGTTTCACTTCTTTCACCGAACGCCCCTCGTGTTCTGCTTCCGCTCGTGACCAACCAACCGAAGCGACCGCTGGATCACAGAAGATACAGTTGGGGATGGCGTGTTTTGGAAATGGCCGTTTTCCTTCTGGGGAAACTAAATTCTCAACCACCAATTGACCGCCAAAGGAAGCCACATGAGCAAGCTGAGGCAACGTCGTCACATCGCCAACCGCATACACATTTTTGGCCGTTGTCTCGAGATAGTCATCGACCCTAACGGCGTCGCCCGTACGCTCGACGCCGGCTTTTTCTAATCCAAGGTCCTCTGTGTTCCGAAGCCGTCCGATCGCAATAAGCACGTGGTCCCCTTGAATCTTTTCGCCTGATTGCAGCTGAACGCTCACCGATGATCCCGCTTTTGCGATCCCGGTCACCTTTGCGCCCGTGTGAACGCTAATGCCTCGGCGCTTGAAGCTCGTCTCAAGCCGCTTCCCAAGTTCTGAATCCTCGGTGGGAATCAAGCGGTCCAGCAGTTCAACGATCGTGACTTGAGTACCGAGAGAATGAAAAAGTGAGGCAAATTCGACGCCTGTCACGCCGCCGCCCATCACGATCAAGCGTTCCGGGACGCGGGAAAGATTCAAGATATCGTCGGAAGAAAGAAACAAGCGTCCGTCAAAAGGAACATTCGGAAAGGCCTTCGGCCTGGAACCAGTCGAAATAATAATCGATCGCGCTTCAATTTCGTCGACATAGTCCTTCGTCGTGACTTGTACCTTATTTCCATTGATGAGCCGCCCTGTGCCCTTGAGTACTCGAACGCCAGCACGCTTGAGCTGGTCCGCCATCGCCTGATGCAGGCCTGTCACGACCTCATCTTTTCTCGTCTGCATCGTACGGAAATCGTATGAATACGAAGGAAGGGCGATGCCAAAACTGTTTGCTTTCTTTACACGATCGAAGAACTTGGCGATTGAAAGAAGCGTTTTCGTGGGAATACATCCTTGGTTCAAACACACCCCGCCCAGCTCTTTTTTCTCAATGAGGACTGTTTTCAGACCACGCAACTGACCAGAGATCGCAGCTTGGCAGCCGCCTGGACCGCCACCGATAATAGCAAGATCAAATTTTGGCATCGAATAGAGATCGTGGTATTGAAATGTCGAGTACCGTGACACGGCCAGCGTGCTTGGGTCCATCACCCACAAACAATCCGCGCTTGGCCCGGCCCAAGGTTCCCGTCGCACGTGCGCGCACGGCGGTTCCAAGCACTTGGCCTGTGTCACTATTTAAGCCGGAGGGAATGTCGATCGCAAGAATCGGTTTTCTGGACATGTTCATGAATTCAATCGCTTCGTAAAAGATACCGCTCGCAGGGCGCGTGAGCCCAACCCCGAAGATCCCGTCTAGAACTAATTCGGCGTTGCTTAACAGATGACGAATCCGACGAACGGCTCGGTGAGAAGCGAAGACGTGAACCGGAATATCCATTTTCTTGAGGATCTCGAAATTTGTTTTCGGATCAAGTTTTAAATCGCGCGGCTCTGCAAGCAAAACGACCGACACCTGATGTCCGCGATTGGCAAGATGCCGCGCCGCAACGAAACCGTCTCCTCCATTATTCCCTTTTCCGGCAATCACGAGGACTTTTTTCTTCCCACGCTTCATCATCCGTCCGGCGAGCTCCGCAATACCGCGCCCTGCATTTTCCATTAAAATGAGGCTCGAAATACCGTAATCGCGAATCGTGGCTTCATCGAGCCGTTTCATCTCGCGCGTGGTAATATCATTCATGACGACCCAATCTACTTCATCTCAAGCTTGATCGCGCAGTCGAAGACCATCAACCCGATGCCAACAACCAATAGAGTCAGCGGCGAAAATCCGTACACGGAAGCAATCCCTTGAAACCGCGCAATCACCGCCACACCGCAAAAAATCATACCGCCATACAACGCCATCTTTGCCAGCCACGTTAAGTCGCTCTTCTTCACATCGCCCCCCTTTTTTTACGTAAACCGGTACTGGTACCGTCACTACCTGCACTACAGCGTTCCAAGCAATGTCTCGTGCTGGAGATCGACTAAGCGTACCTTTTGAAAGGTTCCAATGAGGAAGGGATCACCGCTAAAAACAACTTTTTTGTCCTGATCCATACGCCCAACAAGTTGATTCGCATCTTTAACGCTCCTGGCCTCAACGAAAACGCCGACCGTCCTCCCGAGCCATTTGACATTATTTTCGCGCGTGATCCTCCGTTGAACCTCAAGGAGCTCGTTGTTGCGCTTTTCCTTGACATCGGCCGGCACATCATCCGGCAATTTAGAAGCGGGGGTTCCCTGTCGAACCGAATATTTGTAAACAAAGGCGCTGTCGAAACGGATTTCTTCGAGCGCACGCTTTGTCGCTTCGTGATCCTCTTCGGTTTCACCGGAAAAGCCCGCGATAATGTCCGTCGTGACAGAAACATCGGGAATCAACTCGCACATTAAGTCGATCTTGGCTGTGTATTCCGCAAACGTATGAAGCCGCGCCATCCGTTTCAACATTCGATCGGAAGCAGACTGAAGCGGAAGATGGAAACGGCGTGAGATTTTTGGATTTTGAGCAATCACCCGATATAGTTCCTCTGTAGCATCGTGTGGATGTGAGGTAGTAAAGGAAATGCGTTCGAGTCCATCGATCTCACAAAGCATCTCCAGAAGCTCCGGAAACAACATTGCCTTCCCATCCAATTCTCCTCCGCGGTAGCTATTCACATTCTGCCCAAGAAGCGTAATCCACCTGACTCCTTCACTTACCAAGCGACTTGCCTCACGGTACACCTCGCGCGCCGGCATCGACACTTCACGGCCGCGTGTGATCGGTACAATGCAGTAGGTGCAGATTTTGTCACAACCGGTCATGATCGGAAGCCACGCATGAAAGGTGCCGCGCCGCTTGATCACGTCCGTGTATTCAATCGAGATGCCATCGTGCCGAATCTTGGCAACTTGGTGCCGCCGCTTTCGGACTTCGTCAATCACGAGCGGCAGATCTTTGATGTTCCGTGTCCCGACCATGAAGTCAAGCTGTGGGAAGCGCTTAAAGAGCTTCTCGCGATGCTCTTCCACCATACAACCCATAAGACCAAGGATGAGTTCCGGATTCTTTTTCTTCGCTTTCCCGAGCATCCCCAAACGTCCATACACGCGATCTTCTGCATGTTCGCGCACCGAGCACGTGTTCATTAAAACGACGTCGGCGCGTTCGTCGTCCTCACGCACGCGGCCACCTCCATTGACGATCTCGTAACCCTCATGCGCGAGAATCCCCTCTGCAACTTCTGTGTCATACATATTCATTTGACAGCCGAAGGACTTGATGCACACCCTGAGGCGCTGCTTTGCGCCATTTCCTCCAGTAACTTCTTCTCTCATGGTCCCCTTGTTTCCAACTATCTCACAACATTGTTCAGAAACTGAAATCGGATTAGATAAACCGTTGCTCAAGGTCATTCTTCGCGTCCATCACCGTGTACGAAACTCGAGGGATCATATTTCCCTGGCAATTCTCGCCAATAAGGAGGCATAAGGGTATGCAAATTTGTACCTTTGGAAATATTCTCGGCAATTTGCCAATCTTTAGGATCTCCTTTGAAATTTTCCCGAGTTAATAAAGTTTTAGAATCTAAGAACCAAACTTGGCCCGTTCGTGTATCGATTTTATAGAGTCTCTCTTGTCCTTCAGAGATTTGCCTCGCTATTAGATGATATCTGCCAGTCACTTCTGGCACTGGTTGAAAACGAAGCGTTATAAAAATAGCTCCTAGCGTGAAAATACCTGCTATGATCGCCCCTATTATAACGCCCAATAATCCAATTATCCCCGATTTAACCGCGTCAGTAAGACCTAATGCATGCCATTTTTCCATCAAGCCCATACTTTCTCCTTTCAATTTTGTTTCCGAATTACAAATGATCTGCCATCCTTTTAGTTCTGAAGGGCAAATCGTGTCTACCGGAAGGAATTTCCCGCAATGTGTTCCGCCACAAAACGTGGCGGAATTTTTCCGATCTTTCCGCAGGACTACCCGCCATTACTTTCCGGCGGGGCGCCCGCAACCCTAATGCTGCCAATAAAAAATCGCCTTGATTTTACCGCAAAAAACGGTGCTTGGCCATTCAGAAAATGATAGAGAAAATGATAGAGGCAGGTCGGCAGAAGCGTTGAACTAAGAAGGGACAACGGCCAGAGAACCAAACTGACCGAAGTGCTCATCAAAAGAGAAGGCCTGCGGAATACCCAGTCGGGCAATCACAATTTTGCAGGTGCAGTCAGTAAAGCTCCATCCCTTGTCTTGATACGCCAGGAAGATTTGTTCAGCTTGGTAGAAATCTTCACGGGTAATGAAAACGAGTTCTGAAATCCACTTCGACCCCATGAATCGCGTCACCGCATCAATCGTCCAGCTTTTACTTTTGCTCCGCACCAAAAGGAGGGTGTAAAGCTCATCGATGATGTAATCGGTGGTGACTATGTGCTGCTGACTGTTTTGCTCAATCCAAGCGCGGGCGCGTTTATGATAGGTGTCCGTGGGAACAAGAAGAGAGGCTAGTGCCGTTGTGTCTGCAAATACCATTAGCGATACAGATCTTCAATGCCTGAGATGTCTGTTTCGGACTTCGGCGGAAAGTTCTTTTCGATGTCGCTGATTAAAGACAAAAGTTTTCCCGTAGCCTCCTTCCTTGCTTCTTGCAAGGCAGAAGATTCCTGCAACGAAAAAGTAATGAAGTAGCAAATCGAGCTGGTAAAGGGCGTTGACGCAAAGGGAATCAGAGCTCTGTCCAGGTCATCTGCGTTGAGCCCCTTCTCTGTTTTGTCTTCAAGGTATTGTGAAAGCATATTACGCGCCTCCTCTCATCCACTTTACGGCTTCCTGGCCGATTGCCCATCTATAGAAATTATAACAGTCCTCGTTGAATTTGCCTAAAAGCACGGCCGGTTCCTGCTGACTCTTGGCCCCCTGAATATAGCGATCTACATCAAGCAAATAAACCCGCGACTTATCCTGATCTGCGATCAACCCGTGCCTGACCGTCATGAAACCGGGATTTTGGAGTGTTCTCAGTTCTTTGAAATCATGAATGATCGGCTCCTCGACTTGGTCAGTTGCAATGAGGCCCATCAATTCCGGTCTAACCCAAGACGTCCAATCCTTCAACATCCTGACATTGATCGGCCTGATGACGTTGATATATCTCAACCCTATCCGCTCGGGTTGGCTCGGTTCATACGTCGTTACATACACATCACAAACCTCTTCAAATCGAGATCTGAAATCAGTGAAACTTTCATAGGTTTTGGTCTCAAAAGCAATAAATGCGGAATCGAGCGTCACCGCCCAAGACCCATCTTCACTTCTAAAACGCCATGTGCTACCCAGGCTTCTTTGCTGCGTTTCCGGCCCGCGGACTTCAACCTGCACCGCCTTTTCCTCCTGAACCGCAGGGTAATTCTTCCGAATTTTTTCCTGAAATTGAGCTGGAAGCTCGGAAGCGATGCGAAAAATAGGTTGTACCTTGATTTGGCAGACCACGGACTTCAGGAAGTTTTTCTTGAAGACTTCATGTTCGTGGCTCTTGATTTTTATAGCCATATGCGCCGTATTATACTTAAAATTCCCCCGGTAGTCTCATGAAATATACGGTCAGCCGTCAGCGAACCTTTACTCCCAGGATTCAAAGATATAGCTTCCTCAAGATTTCACAGATGAGGGTGTAGACGCGCGGCCAACGGTCAGCCAAACGTTTTGATCGAGACTTTTAGCTTCTTCATCCCATTATCCTGAATTGAGTTGCAATCAATTTTTCCGGTCATACCGTACCTACGGTTCCACTAGATGAGCGAGTATGACGGCTCCGATATTTTCCCATTTTTTGATAAGTATTTGTTCGTTTAAGCATTTCTTGCTGGTCCGCTGTCATACGGACCCACCGCATGTCCTACCCGGTATTGACTTCTCGAATTATCTCTAACCTGCTCCTCGCCCCGGAGATTGTCCCCTTTATTTGACTTCGTCGGAACCATTTTAACGTAAAAAAGTCGGGCATCAAGAACATTAAAATCAAAAAATAGCAACCTCTTTTTCTTAACGCGAGGAAAGATACCGGACAGCCGATTCCAACTCCTCCGCTCTGCCGAAAAGTATAAGAGTATCCAAGCTCTCGATTATGGTGTCCCCTCCAGGATTGTTAATTGTCGTCTCCCCCTTTTGAATGCCGAGTAGCGTTGCTCCTGTTTTCCTTCTTAGCTTAATCTCCTTTAAAGTTCTTCCAATAAACTCCGAGCCAGAAACCATCTCATATTTTTGAGTTCTGGGAATGGCTACTTTGTCGTTTGGCGCGGGTGGAACCTCTTTTATTTTCTGATTCAAAAATAAGATTGCCGAACGAACCTGCTCCTTATCTCCCATAAGCAGAAGGACATCCCCGGGAAAGAGCTTTGTCTCGGGTGGCGGGTTAGGAGTCGATTCCTCTCCTCGGTAAATCGCAACAATCGTGGCTCCCGTTTCAGAGCGGAGCCTTAGATCTCCGATCGTCTGGTTCACCGCGGATTCCTGATAAGGCAAAAGAAAATCCTCGGTCACAACCTCCCAGGGATACTCCTCGTGAATCAATTTCACCAATTCCTCATGAGCTGCTTGAGCCGTAGCTTGTTCGCCGGGCTTTTCCTGGTCAAAGATGCCAAGAATAATTTTTTCGATCCTTTCATGGACTTTTCTCATTGAACCCCAGAGGAAGATTCCGGAGACAAAAATAAGCCCGATAACGGCGACTGCCAAAGGCAATCGGGGAAGAAAACTTGAGCCGACAGCAAGGAACGTCAGGCCAACAAGCAGAACCATAAAAAAGCGAAGTGCATTATGGAAGATTTGATTCACGTCCCTGTCCTGGTCAATCTCATCCCGCGATTTAATCAAATTCAGAAACAGAATGTTCCACAGAATACGATCCAAAGTGTAAGCAAAGCCCATAAACAGTGGAAACATAGCGATTCCCAAAATGATCCAATAAACATTTGTCGGAAAGATTTGAAGCCTTTCCTGAAAACGGGATACTCCATAAAATAGAACCAAAGCACTTGCGGCATAGAAAAATAGCCGGGGCAGGTGAATTTTAAGTTCTTTCCATATGATCGCTTTTCTTTCAGAACGCACCCCGCCCATTCTCTCAACCCATCCTGTATAAAGATTGAAAACAGTGGCAACGGGTCTGGGTGTAACCCAATTGAGAAACCTGATAATAGGACCGGTGTTTCTTATCAAAAAAGGAGTGGTCAATGCCGTAATACCGGAAACAGAAACGGCTATTGGATAAAGAAAAGGGCCTGTTACCTGTGCTGACTCCCCCAATCGCGCAATGATGAAGGAGAATTCCCCGATTTGTGCAAGCCCCAATCCAACTTTTAAGGCGGTTTCCGACTTATACCCCGTGAGAAAGGTCCCTAACGAACAGCTGAGCACTTTTCCGATGATGGTGATGAATGTGATCACGAGTATGGGCTGCCAGAACCGGACCACGGTTTGTGGGTCGAGAAGCATCCCTACTGAGACAAAGAAAATAGCCGTAAACATATCCCGGATGGGGTCCATTTTATGAATAATATCTTCTACTTGCTTTGTCTCAGCGATCACTGCCCCGATCAAAAAGGCGCCCAAGGCCACCGAAAAACCAAATTTGGCTGCAAGAAGAGATATCCCGAAGCACAAACCCAAAACGGTGATTACGACCATCTCTGCGTTTTCAAAACGCGCGATGTACTTCAGAAGTCTCGGGACAATAAGAAATCCAAAGACCAACACCCCGCCCACAAATGAGATCACCCTTATCATGGCAATTCCCACCTCTTGCAATTCTAATGAGCCCGTTGAGGCTACGCCGGAAAGGAGCGCGATAATAACGATGGCGAGCAAATCCTCAATGATAAGAATCCCGAGAATCACCTGAGCAAACTTCTCTTTTATCTTTTTCATTTCCGTAAGGACTTTGGCAATAATCGTCGTGCTGGAAATTGAAAGGATAGCGCCAAGAAAAAAACTGTCCATAAAATTCCACCCAAATACTCGTCCCAAGGAAAACCCAATCCAGATCATCAGAACGATCTCAAGAACGGCTGCAAAGAAAGAAACAAGTCCAACACGCACAAGCCTTGTGAGATTGAACTCAAGGCCAATTGAAAAAAGAAGAAAAATGACACCCAGTTCAGACAGGGTGTGAATACTGTGGAGGTCCTTGACGAGTGGAAAGGGCGGGGTATGGGGACCAATAACCACACCCGCCAGGATATAACCCACGACCACCGGCAGATGAAACCTCTGGAACAGGATTATGATGACGGCGCTTATAGCCATCACGACGGCCATGTCTTGGAGAAAAATAAGCTCTAGCATCAAACGATCCTCTGAAAGTGCGTTAGAATCTTGAGGTTCATCTTTTTTTTTCGGCTTGTACAACCACAAAACTTATTGTGCTGCTTGTTGTGCCGGCCACCCTAACAGAGGGGTATTTTTGGTGAAGAATAAAATCTTTTGGGCTTATCGTGATGTATTGAGCTGGTTTTTTATTCATAACTAAGATTTCATCTCCATGGCCCTGGAGCATTCCAACTGCTCGATAGTTCTTTATCCGACGTAATTGCAGCGACGGGTTTGCCCAGAAATTTTTCAATGCAACCGCCACGCCTTTGAAGCTGTCAGGCGCTGAATTTATCGGATTCTTTTTCAGAAACGCCTTCCACATTGTCGTCTGAACCGATTCATCGGCATAAATTCCAGCTGCAAAGAGCGTCTTACCTGAAGGGAGCGGCGTCTCTCGGTTCTCAAATGTGGCTCTGATTGCGGGCGCGAGCTTCTTTCCCTCAAAGTGGAATTGCCGTGTCATGAGCCACACGTCGTAAAAATCTTTCATGCGGCTGTTCAATATTCCCAGTTTTATCATCGCCTCAAACTTTTCAGCCACGACAGATTCCAAAGTGTACCCTTTCAAACGCGGTAACCGTTCAGCCCCACTTACTGAAAAAATCACTCTTCAGGAAATTGATAAAATGGCGACATTA
>MHFT01000077.1 GCA_001804315.1 Omnitrophica bacterium RIFCSPLOWO2_12_FULL_50_11 | reverse complement strand
GCAGGAGCAAATGGCGGCATGAAACTCGGGAGCTTTTTTTCAATTCCAACTAAAAAAGAGATTGACTCCTCGCGCCGGATGCCCAATTTTTTAATGACGTTTTCGTCTTGCAAATCCAAAACTTTCTGCAACCCGACTTCTGCGGTAATCACAGCGGTCGGCGGAAGATAGGCACTGAAACTTTTGCGGCCTTCCTTTAACGTCGTTTCGGGATCCGGTGCCAAATAAAGAACCTCAAAAAGTCCTTTCTGATTGTAACGGCCGCCGTGTTTCTTCGCTCCGAGAGAGTTTAAAGGATCATGGACAAAAGCAAGGTCCAAAGAACGGAAAAAGGGCGCATGAATGGAAATGCCTTCGAGTTTTTTCAGGCTGGATGTGAATTGAATGCCGAACTTCACTTAGGAAAGCTGTCCGGTTCTGATGTTGCTTAAATAATCAATGATTACCTCAGCCTTCCCTTGGCACACCGCATCAATCGGGGCCAGACCGTCAAGATCGGGGTTCGGCGATTTGAGCCACTGCAAAATACTCGTATCCGATCCCAACATCTGCCTTAAAAGAACCCAGATATAAAGAACCTTGCGAAGATCCTGTTGAATGGTTTTGGATTTGTAATTCTTCTCAAGCGAACGGGTTGTCTTATGGACGGCCGTGGACAGGTCTTTGACCCTCAGCCTCAATCCCTCAGCAAGCTTCCTATAATTGACCGCCCCGTCGGGGTCCTGAAACTCCGTTGCCATATGGCTGGTGAGCGCCTCTTTGATTGCCGTTGTCATTTGTCTTTCAACTCCTTTCCTTGTTTACCGATGTGGTATCGACTCCAAGTAAACTATACATTAGTTCGCATCAAAATGCAAATATTATTCGCTTCATATTACATATTTATTTCGTATCTACAACTTGTTTAATTGAAATACCATAGGAGATATTTATAACTGAAATTCGTATCCTCTCAATAATCCAGGGTAAAGGAGGGAAGAATTAGGGACCTAAAGGAACGGCGGGGTATTGTATGGCTCTTTCTTTGATGAGTTGCGCAAGCGGAGGGATGCTTGAGGATTGTTTGATTCGATCAAAGATGAACTCGTAAGCACGGATGAGCCAATTTCTTGCAGGTCTGGACAATGCTTAAAAAGGTGTCATTGGCTTCCGTGCCTTCCTGGGTCATGGTATGGAGACTGACGTCTCTTTTGCGAACTTGCGAACGGGCCGCCAACTCAGAAGCGTTGTTATGTAAAGGCATCTCAGGGTACTTGAGCACCAGGAGAAGAGGTTCCTTTTTCTCCTTGGTCTTTAAGATCCGCTCATCCAAGGCATCGTAACCGGTATGAGTCAAGAAGAGCACATCAAAGTCTTGAGCGAGTTGATGGGCAAGGGCCTCGGAAGGTGCTTTTTTATAATCCAGTAACCGCTGATAATAGTCCCAGTATTGAGTGAGGAAGTCTTCAAGTGCCTTCTGGTGATCGGAAATAATGGGTGTTAAGTTCTTGTCATGGCGCCCATCATGAACCCAACATAAAGCGAGCTCTTCGGTGAGCAATTTAAACTGAGGAGCATCATCAACGACCATGACTTTGACAACGGGAAATCCAATGCCTTTGTCAGATAATAAAATGTAAAATGAAATGTAAAATGGGGTCAGGGCTTTACATTTTACAATCCAGCGATTGGATCAAGGAATTGATTTTCTTACTGCGCTCGGCCTCTTCGACGAACCGTCTGACGGTTTGACTGACTGCAACCGGCTTCATCCCGCCCACCCTTTCGCCTGCTTCTTTCAAACTCAAGGCCGTATACCGCCTCAATCCGTAAAGGAGCAGCTTCTTACGTAAACCTTCGTCACAACCTAATCCCCTCACACATTGCTCCACATCCTTCAGACGATCCTCTCTCCTCAATTCCCTTAAACCCGTCAGGGAGGAGTCCTTCTTCTGGGGAACAAATCTCGCCTTGATTCTCTCGACAAACCTCTCAGAACCTAAAATGGGCCTCCTTCTATTTGCCTCCACAGGATCCCAACTGTCGTGAAGCCCCTCGAGGGTGAAGCGTTCAAATTCCCTTCGACTTCCAATCTGCTTGAGGAGCCAGCCTGTTTCCAAAAATATCTCCGGCTTCTTTTTTCCCATAAAGGCACCGTAACTCGACCACTCCCACCCCTCAGGGCCTTTGACCATCTTGGCCTTCACGGAATTTAAATGAATGTAACGGGATAATTGAAGGCTGTACGCCTCCTCGTCAATGAGCTTCGCCTTGTAACGGCCTTGAAAGAGGGGGCCCACTCGCTTGTAGCGCCGATTGTAAGACTGGGTATAGCGCCCATTGGTTTCCTGCATGACCTTGGAAAGATTCGCCAGCGGAGTTTCCAGATAAAGATGATAATGATTCGGCATCAGACAATAGCTATGGCAGATAAAAGAACGTGCCTTCTGTACTTCCGTGAGGATTTTGAGGAATTTCTCGAAATCGCATCTGTCCCGAAAGATCTCGCGGCGTTCCAGGCCACGGCTATAGACGTGGTAAAACGCTCCGGGATATTCAATGCGTAAAGGGCGGGCCATAATAAAGCGGGATTCTACCGGAGCGGGCAGCGCGCGTCAATGTAAAATGTAAAGCCCTGACCCCATTTTAATTTTAATTTTAACAACCTGTCGATTTGCTCGCCTCCCCAACGGACCTGACAAGGTTCTCACCTCGCCACCGAGACTTTTACTTCTGGGCTTCCAACGGGTCACTCACACGACCCGTTGCCAGATATAACTACGGTAGCTCCTGGACAATCTCTACCGGTGGATCTCTCATCCACTGGAGTAACAACTAGCCTCGCTGCACTCAAATGTCAAGACTTGACCCCATGAAAGCGACATGAAAGCGCTAATTGGCTTTACTTTTGGCGGCGAGGAGGGGCCGGATTTCGGCGGCGCGGCGTTCGAATTCGGGATTATTGGCTTTTTCGCTTGCGTTCGCAAACCAAGATTCGATAGCTTCTAACTCCTTCTGAAGCTTTCCCTGTTTGTTATATATGATTTGCATTCTGTCATAGACCATCAATTTTTCAATTCTACGCGATGAGTTTTGCAGACTCTCATCTAATGCTTTTAACGCCTCGTCATAACGTCCTGTTTCCATCAGTCTGCCCGCCTCACGAAAAGGCTTAGCAGAATCTTCAGCTCGTCGTAATGATTCAGCAAAACTATTGTGATACTTCTCCGGTCCCACGAATACCATATCAACTGCTCCGTTGTTTTCTATTTTCTTGACTGAAATTAACTTGGGTTTAAGAAAAAAGTAAAACATGAACCCTCCGATACACACTAAAACAACAATTATTATTCCTTTCAAGCTAATGAGTTTCACTATTGATCACTCCAATCCTCTAAATCAATAACATAGGTGCGAACACGGTTTCTTCTCCCATCAATAGCTGATGTTTGTTCTGTTAATGTAGCTTGACCGTCATTCACAAGGTTTCGCAGAAATGTTTCCAAGTCTGCCCCTTCTATAGAACGTTTTGTCAATACCGCAATAAAATCAGAGGATTTCTCACGTAACGCGGTGACATTGCCTTGCGCAATATCCGAATTGCTGTAAAAGTAATCATCATGCCCGATTCCTTTAAGTTCGATGTTGATTGTATCAAAGTCATGACCTTGATGGAAAAATCTTCTGGAAATGGTGGGTGGTTCAATGCCTAAGAGACGGCTCGCAAAACGGGCTGGATTTCTGTCAAGATGCTCCGGCAGAAAATAATCATCCCGTCCATACACATTGATGATTCTTTCTAATGGACTTTGAGCGGTCAGCACACGGGTTGTAACGGGACAGCCCACTAAGATCGCTGTTTTAACTGAATAAGCATTAGCGGTCAGCTCCGCTAAAGCATTCAGAAGCGGCTCCCCGCCACCACTATTGGCCAATACCACAAAGGGCTTGCTGGCATTTTGTCTTTGTATTTCATTAAAGGCAACTTTGATCTGAGTACTCATCACGACTTCATCAAGCCAGGATAAAATATCCCCAATGATGCCTGTTTCAAAAAGGGCCACAGCCTTAATCCGATCTTTTGAGAGGCCAAGTTCGTTAAGTCTGTTACGAAATGGATTGTTATTCGAAAAATACTCCGGAACAGTTCCCCTTGGAACTCCTCTCAATCCTGGCCAGAAACCATTTAAGAGCACCAAATCCGTGGTCGCATTGATATTTTGACCATCGCTGTTTTGATTGCCTGGAGGGGTTTTGAGTTCGACGTTGGCACTTTCGACTTTTCCATCCTTGATCGTTGCGGCAAAAACCAATGAATTAAACAGAGGAAATAGAGACCGTGGATCAGGATTTGGAATCTCTTCTCTTGGACCGGGAATCCGAATTTCTATATCGCCCCGCTCAATCGAACCGCTGTCAGTCATCCAGGGGCTCTCATCCTCCGGGCCTTTGAGCGTTAGGATGGGTGTGCCCTCAAGGCTGTAGCTCCATTGGGTGAGGCGGCCATTGTCGTAGGTTTGGTTGAGAGTAGCTCCTCCACCTACGGCTGTTTCATAGGCGAGCTTCTCATAATAAATGTTCCCTGTCTCATCTTGGTTGAGTCCGGTGATACGTGCTGTTCCGCCCACACCAAAGGATTCGATTGTCTCACCTGTAACTGTGCTATAATCAATCCGGCTTGAGCCGTTCTGCCAGGTCCAGGTGTCTCCAGCTTGGGTGATGGCGGCTCCCCTTAATCCTACTTCATCTTGATAAATACCCTCTTGAGTCTCGCGGCTGAAGATGGAAGAGAAGGCACTGATTGCTTTCTTAAATCCTTGAACTGTGAAATTGCCAACTCCTTGGATTACCTTCTGACCAAAGGAGATGACACTGCCGACCACATTGACAAAGCTGCGGCCGAATTTCCGTAACCCTTCTCCGATCTTTGTGAGAATGTTCTCGCCCTTTGCCTCAATCTCTCCTTCCCGGGGAGTAGCTCCGATGCCAGAAAGTCCTACCGCAAGAGAACCCAAGAAATTACTCACGAAACTCGTAGCAATGGGTGGGACTCCGATGGCGTCAAGCCCAATGGCCGTACCGATCGATACCATGCCGCCAAAGGTTTGAGTCTTGATCACATCGAACACGTCTTCATAACCTGGAAGGCCCAAGACGTTTCCTGTAATTGCACCTACGCTTGCACGCACAGGAATTCCAATGAGTGCTGTAATGCGGGGATCAAGACCAAGAGACTCACCAAAGGCAGTGACTCCTACCGTAGCAAGATCCATGGCAAGAAATGGAGCTGCTGATTGTAGACCTTCAATCGCTCCGCTGATGGTGCCAACATCCATGAATCCTCCTGCAAAGGCACTGAGTGCTGTTGCGCCAATGGAGATCATGTTTGTGACCGTAGGGGAAAGACTCGTGTGAAGGGTTAAGAGTTCAGCGGCGCTGGTGCCTATGAATCCTAGACCTAATGGATTTCCACTTGCAAGAAGGCCGATTCCAAGAGCGAGTTTTCCTCCACTGATTAAGGTCTGGGTAATCTTGGGAGAAAGGCCGATCGTTTCCAGAAGTTTCCCAGTCCCTTGGAAGGTAAGACCGATGAGACTCAGTTTCAAAGCTCCTGAAAGAGCAGAGGTAGCAGTAAAGGTAGAAAGGGCAGGCCCAAATAATGGAATAGAACCGGCGATTCCTTGAATGGCTGAAAGAAGGCCGGCATGAAGGGTGGTGAAGGCAGAGGCAAAGGCGCCTCCAATTTGGCCCAGTCCTGTGAGGATTCCCCCAAAGAGGCCTTGGACGCTCGCCAGGAAGTTTCCTGTGAAAAGACCCGAGAAGAAAGAGCCAAAGCTTGAAACAATGGTGCCAATACCGCTCGCAAGACCTGTGATGAGTCCTGTGACTGCTGTGATGGCAGCTATCACGGCAGCTTTAACGGCTGCCACAATGGCAAGGAAGATGGGAATTAAGAAGGCAAAGTAGGCGCCTCGGATCGCCATTTCCTCTTCAGCCGTCAGCTTTCGGCTTTCAGCTATCAGCTGAGAGCTGAGGACTGAAGACTGAAGACGCTCTGGAGGGGCACGCGGTGAAAGGGCATAACCAAATCCTGCTTCGGGATTCCTTGGATCCAGCCAGGTCTTTAAGAATTCCTCTTTTAAGATCCTGACTTGATCAAGCGCATCTTCAGGTCCTGCTCCTGGATCAATATATTGGACATACTCATCAAGAATGAGACTCCCTGATTCATCTAAAACAGGAACTTCATCCAGAATAGGTCTTCCATCCTCACCATAGATGACACGCCCTGATTCATCTGTTCGGGCGACTAATTGGGTCCTTGGCTTTGACTCAAAACCCGTGATGATGATGTAGTGGTTTCCGTCAATGTGGCCGTCTACCCGGAAAGAACATGGTTCATCGGGCACGGGGCAGGCTTCCTCAAACATCTTCTTGAGTGCCTCATAAGTGAGCGCCGCTGCATGAAGCTTAAGACCGTAATGGGCGGCCACTTGCCTCATCGCATAGAATGAGATAACCAAATCACCTTGCTCAAGTGGGGTGATCGTGCCGGTCAGGATGTCAATCAGGATTAAATCAGAAGCAAGATCAATTCGGTTATAAGCAATCCCCGCGTCACGAAGAAGCGCTTCAAGAGCACGATAAGCCGATTGGCCAAAGTGAAGCGAACGGGAATCAAGCCATGTGTGAATCGATTGAATCTCCTCAGGAGTCAAAGAGACAAGTTTTTCCGGATCCATCGCAAACGCTTGGGCAAAACTGAGTCGTTCGGCTTCATTGGATGCGTAAGACTGGAGTCTTGGCACCACTCGCGCTTTGATCAAGTCAACTTCCTTACGTCGTGCTTCCCTCTCAGGCCGGGAAAGGAGATCCGCTTTTAACCCTTCAAGGTCATAACCACCAGAAGCAAAGTCGGTTCTTTGAATCTCAGCCTCGTATTCTGCCCTTGAAGGATCCCTGCCCAGGAGCTTCCGGTACCAGTGGTAGACAATGGGTGAGAGCTCTTCTTTTAAGATGGAGGATTTGGCTTTGGCTGTTTCGGTTTTAATTTCATTTAAGGAGCGCTTGGTTTCAGTCTCAATTTGAGTCTTGGCTTCCATCACCTTTTCATGAACCATATCGAGCGCATTGGTTCGATCGTGAGCCAATTGGGCGAGCGCTTGATTCACCTGGTCAAGGGCAGCGTCAATTTGAGCGAGGCCGTCCGCAAGAATGCCCCTTCCTTTCTTGCCTTTCACATGAAAGGAGGCAACTCGATTGCGTTCACCCTCAATTTGCCCTCGAATCTCAAGAATCCGGTCTCTTGCAATAACATATTGGCCCTCAATCGTTTGACTGATCACTTCTTCTCGCTCTGCGACAAGGGCAAGTGCTTTTTGGTTTTCCACCCAAACTTGAGCTTCAAGCTCGCGGATGGCTGACTCAAGCCTTCTACGGCTTGCGCCCATGAAAACCTGGGTCGGGTTTCCTTCAGGGTCGTAGCTATAATGAATCAAGACCTCTCCATCTCGTGCCAGGATGCTTTCGATCTTTCCCTCTTCATAAAGCTCAGTGACACCTTCAGCAAAGGTACGGGTGAGAAGCTCTCCCTCCATCGTGTACTCAATCTGGACGGGAAGCGTTGCGGGTGCTTGAAACTCAAGCCACTTGGGATGAACGAGTTCATTCCAAAGCTTAAGGGCTTCGCCATAATGAAATTGGGCGGCTTCGGAGGGATTGATCAAAAGCGGCCAATCGTCATGGCGAGGGCACGAAGTACCCGAAGCAATCTCGCAGTCCCCAGATTGCTTCGCTCCGCTCGCAATGACGTCGGTGCTAAGATTAATCACCTTCCCTGTTGCGGAAGTAATCGAATAAGGTAAGCCGTCTTTAAATTCCGTAATGGTTCCATCTGGATGAAAGACAAGGACGTCAAGGAGCTTTACTTCAAGAGTGGTTTCTCCTGTTTCTGGATTAAAGAGTTCTTCTGTTTCAATCCGGTCAAAGCTAATCTGGGTTTGATCCGGAAGCGAAAGCTTCCTTAATTCCCCTGACGCGTATTCGGCAAATTCTCCCGCTTGAGTCTTAAAGCTGATAAGGCTTACCTGGTGGATGTCTTCACCATCCAGGTTATCCACAAGCGTCATGATGGGATATTGAACTGTAAAGACAGTTCCATCGGGAAGATTCACAGTTTCGGTTCGAGTCTCTACCGTTACATCACGGGCTTTCTCATCAAAGGTATGAGCATACCGATAACCTTCAGGAGTGGTATGGAAGAGAATGGTTCCGTTAGAGTCATATTCTTCGCGAATCCCTTCTTCTGTGGTGATCACCTGATTGCCTGAATCTGAGAGGGAGTGGTATAGACTCTGGCGGATTCTTCCTTGATAGAAGATATCGGTTTGGATGAGTTCGCCATCTGAGTCATAGCTAAATCGCTTTTCAATCCCATTGGCTTCAAGGCGGGAGATTAACTGTTGATCCCGGTACTTTTCCTTCACTTTTGTGTCCGGATCATAAACGACGGTGATTTCGGTACCCGCAGGCAATCCGCCATAAGACGCGGCGGATGTCCCTTCCGGGACAAACTCATAAGAGTATTCAAGAGGGCTTTTTCCGGGCCGTTCTACCCTGCGGACACGGCCGTAACTTAACTGAATGGTCTCAATGGAATCACCACGGGTTACAGTTTGACTCACGGTATTCTCATCTGAGTGGTCAAACTGGATCGTTCCTCCCTGATTGGGAAGTGCAGTTTCAACGACTCGTCCATCTTCCACCTTTGAAACAGAACCATAGAAGGTTTCAAATTCGCTCACTTGATCCTTGTCAAAGTGAATGCGGGTTTCTGCCGTGAGAAGTTTTTGCCAATCGAAGTCAACGGGACTCGTCGCCTCAGTCACTCCTAAGTATTGGCGAAGGGTTTGAGTCCGGTCTGAATGGATTTCTGAGAGGATGTTTTCGTCGGTCAAAAGATAATCCAGCCAGCCTTTGGCATCGGGTGGCCTCGTCGCAACGAAGGTAACGTTATCAATATAAATGGGAATCTGAGGATCTGTCCCTGAGGGAACAAAAGTCACTTTGACTTGATCCGCATTTGATTTACCTTTGTCTATGGGAAGATAAAAGTCCTGCCAGGTGGTGGTGAGATTCTCTATCGTCCACTCTTGGACCACCTCGTCATTGCGAGGGTACGCAGTACCCGAAGCAATCTGAGCGTTAGAGATTGCTTCAGCCTCACTCGGATTGCTGCTTCGCAATGACGACACACGCACGTAGCCATCTGAAGCGGCTAACCTCTCTTCCGCCTTGACGCTCACATGAAGATAATCATAGCGGGAGCTGCGGACTTGATTGGTTGGGGCTTGAATCGATTCGATCTGCAATTCCTCAACGGGAAGGAATCCAGAACCTGTTCCGAATTGAACCAGCCAATCAGACGTTTGGACATCCGGAGCGAGATAGATTGGAACGATCACGCGATCTGGAATACTGTCGCCATTCATATCAACAAGATCGGCAAGCGTGATGTTCTCATGTCCATTAGATTCATTAAACGGCATATTCCTAAAGTTTCGGTGGTCTTGACCAAAAAGCGTTTCATGAGTTCGATCTCCATAAATTCCGCTCCAGGCCTCTGGCGCACGAAATCCGCATTCGCCCTCCAGAACCGCTCCGCACGGTTTTCCGGTACTCACCTCCACCCACCAGGTATTCTGAGGCGACGCTTGGTCATTACCCAAGGAGACTCTGTCAGGAAGTCCGTCGCCCGTGACATCCCTAAAATCCACCAAATAACGCCTTGGATTTCGATCGTATGGGTCTTGACCCCAGTTTCCTTTCGTCACCCGAATGGCTGTTCCAATGGTTGCGCTCACATTATTGGGCACATTCCGAACTTGGCTGTCCCAAAGAATGGCAGGTTCAAACCCGCTGCCATTGTTGAGCTGCGCCCACCACTCTTGATTTTTGAGGAGGACTCGATCGGGAAGTTGATCGCCATTGATGTCCACCAAATCCGCCAGATCGCCATAAAGCTCTTTGTCGCCGTCCATCACGTGGTCAAAATAATCGATCCAGCCCATCGACGCCCCGATTCTTTCATCCGAATGAAAGCTTGAATCAACTCCTTCCCAAAGAACGGCATCTCCAAACCCCGCCCCCCCTAAATTTTTCTGGAAAAGCCAATGGGTAAACGGCCCGGCATAAGGACGAACGATGCGGTCAGGAAGTCCATCCCCATCCATATCGATTAAATCGGCCACCTCTTCATAGTAAGGCCCATCCACCCGTACCTCGGAAGCATACGCGGCAATTTCCTGAGGAATTTGAGGATACGTATTGGGCAGTGTGAAGGCATGAACCAGAGGAAAAACATTGGCAGGATTGACGCGGTCATCTTCTGGACCAAGCTTACCCCAAACCGTGATCGGATCAAAGCCGTGGCCGTTGTTATATTGAATAAGCCATTCAGACGATCCGGCAAATTTCTGCATCACGCGGTCAGGGCGGCCATCGCCATTCATGTCCATAAAATCTCCGATGACATGAGGCATTCCGGACTGATAAAAACGGAGCGCGCCAAAGAAAAGAAGATCACTCCAGGCCGGATTCATGTTAAACCAGGCATAAGCTTCTAAGTCATAATCGCGCTCCACACCTTCCCATCGGATGAGCGGACCGAACCCTTGGCCTGTGTTCAACTGTACCCACCAAAAGTCAGCACTGGTTCTATCTACCATCACGCGGTCCTTAAACCCATCTCCATCGATATCGATCAGGTCTGTTGTTTCCGGCGGAATCATGTTACCTTCACCCTCAAGCCCGCCATTCCAAGCAATATAGCCGGGGAGATAAGCCGTCGTTCCGTCATTGACGGATTGCCACAGACCGATCCATTCCGGAAGAAAAGGGTTTGTGAGTTCAGCGCTGGTTCCCCGCTCGGGGTCATCGAAAAGCCTTGCAAAATAAAGTACATCGCCTGTTTCAAATTGAGATTCAAGTGCCAAGCGGTCGGCGAAGGAATCATAAAGAGGTCTTGGAAGTAAAATTTCTGCGATTTCATCACGAGCCTGACTGAGTGCAGAAGGCGTTTCGTTTGGAGGATCAAAATGAAGCAAGAGCTTCGTCCTCTGATCATTTACGCTGGAATAAGAGGCGAGAGGATCAAATACTGAATTCCACTTTGCAGCTCCCTTTGAAACCCGAACTTCATCCAACGACCCTTGAAACCATGCGCTTTGAAACCCATACACATTGCCCGGCAAATTGCCGACCGCGCCAAGGTAAAGCGGCCCGTTCAAATTGCGAGCGCGTACTCTGGAAGCCGTCGGTGTTCCGACTTCCTGGCCATTCACGAAAAAGCGGTGAAAATCCCCTTCCCGAACCAGCGCAATGTGATACCAAGTATCAGCCTCAGGCGTCCAAGCGGCTTGATGAACGGTCGCTTCCGAACCGCTCTCATTAACACGGTATCGCAAACTGCCAGACCCATACTCAACGGACCAATAAGAGAAAATCCAATTTGAATAACCGGCCACCTCTTCAAATTGGCTCACAAGACCTTGGCGTTTTGAAGTGTCTTCAAACTTGGCCCAGAAATCGACCGTAAAATCCTGAGTGCCGAAATCCCAATCCTCCCGATCGGGGAGCACGATGTAATCTCCTTGTGCCTCGAATTTCTTGCTTCCCCCTCCCAAGCGAAAATCGGAGGTGTCGATGAGCCCTTGGAAACTCGCGTCATCGCGCGAAACATAAGCGCCTGTCGCGCCAACCAGCGCCTGATCGGGATCAAGCAAAAATGAAATCAAGGGAAGTTCAAGCGTGCTTCCTTCGTGAGGAACGAGCACTTTGACATTTTCCATTTTTCCTTCACCATTTCGGTCGTAAAGAAAGCGATAGGTTTCCCCGCCTCGCTCAATCGATTCGATCTCGCCGTTGGCATAATTGACTTTCATTTCATTCGGCCGGATCGCCTTCGTCAATTGACCGTCTACGAGCGTCAACGTACTCCCGTCCACAAAAGTGACATCGCCCGTTAAGATTCCTTGGGCATCAAATTGGGGCGCTTCGACTGTTCCAAAACGAGTGGCCAGGCGAGCAACTTCTTCATTTTCTATCTCGGCGTTTACACCTTTGGTAAGCAAGTTGAGAAGTGTGCCATCCCGACTAAACGCTCTTTGCTCTGCCGCCCCTGAAAAGGTAATTTTTTCGATCGCCCCGTTTTGATCTCGGGCGTAGGAGATCGCCTGCTCCGGGACATTCGGATCTTTTCTAAAGACAATGCGTTCCGCAAGCCCATCGTGGCCGTAGTAAAGCTCTATCCCTTTCTGGGTGGTGGGATCGAAATCGGTCACGAGCTTGAAGAGCCTTCCCTCGTTAAAGTACTTAAACTCTTTCCTTCCGTTTGGAAGGTCAAGCTCTTCGGTAAAGGAGGTAACTTGTTTCTTGTCATCAAAGCCAATGGTGTGAAGGCGCTTGTCGTTGGGGAACAGGATCTCGGTAATAGTAACTTCGGAGTCTTTGCCTTCGCCAAAGACGACCTTGGTTCCATCCTTGAAGTTCCATTCCTTTAATGTAGCGTGATTCTCCTTCACGTCGTAGACCCTTCCGTCGGGAGTCTCAAAGCCTGTCAGGATGCCTCTTGGGACACCCTCTACCAAGGCCGTCTCGATCTTTTGTTTGATTCCCTCCTTCGTTTCAATGATGCCGCGGAGGATATTCCCATTGCGATCAAGCTCAAAATCGGTGAGCCGGTTTCCTCCTGCTGTCTCAAGGAGGAGTTCAATCACCTGATCGTCAGTGAGCTCGCTGCCAGGCGCTTCACGAGTTCGAGTGATGGTTCCCGATTCGGTTGAAACGGTGGTGAGGAAACCCGAAGCATCGTAAAGGAAATCTGTTCCCTGACGGGTGACTTGAAGTCCTTTAAGTATCCCCTCGGTTTCACGATAGGAGTACGTGGCCATGGGACTGCCTGCGGCGTCTTTGACTTCAGAGACTCTGCCTTCTTTAAAAGAAATCTCAGTGCCGTCTTTAAGCTTCACCCGGATCGGGTCTCCTATAAGGGTGTACTGTGCCTCAACCAAAGTCTTTTCATCTGGTGTTGAGGAACGGCCGCGGTTCAGATGAATCGTGTAGGAGTCAGCAGCATCGAGACGGTCATAAAGGAATTGATCCTTCCTACTGCGTGCCTCTCTTAAGAGGCCTCGTTCATCGTAAAGTGAATAGGATCCGTCTTCGCTAAAGATGCGGGTACTTAAGACTTCGGTCTGGGAGGTCTTCACAAAAGCATAAGACTGAGTATGATCTAAAGAGATTTCCCGTACTCGAAAACCTTTGGGTGTGAAATCAGTAATGGATCCATCCGGATGAATGCGCCGGATCAGGGCGCCGCGGCGAATCACATCCAGGGTCTCTTCCGGATAAACGACGAATGCATTCTCCACTTCATAGGCGTCATTTAAGGTGAAATCGGTAATCCGGATGCCCGTTTGTGTCCTCAACTCAACAGGAATGCCATTCACGTAGAAGCCATCTAGGCCGCTTCCAAAGGTGACCTTCAGAGCGTTGTCTTCATCTAAGGAGGTAGGTTCGGGCCGCTCAATGGTTTCAACCAGTCTCCCACGCTGATCATAAATCTCAATGGCGTTCGCTGGACCTTGAAGATAATGAATCTCTGATTCATCCTTATATTGATATCGTTCCGTCCGGTGATCAGTGCCGTAAAAGACCCAATCACCTTCTGGAGTCCGCTCTCGGACGAGCCTCCCCCCTTTAAAGAAAAACTCGGTTCCATCGGTAGGAACAGGATAAGTGGTCATCAAGCGGAGCCGCTTGCCTGAGACATTGCCGGCGTGATCTGTCGCACGGACATAGAGATAAAACTCCTCGCCCGGTAGAAGGCGATCTTGGGATACGTCAAAGTGCCAGAAGCTAGGGGAGTCAAAAACGGCGGCTTCGCCTCTTACTGTCCATCCCATCCTGGGGATATAGATCGAAACCTCGACGGCTTCGATACCATGCTTATCCAGTGCCATTCCTTCCAGGCGAAAGCCGGTGTGGGGCACATCGCCTGTGCGCGAAGCAGCGGCAAAAAGGTAGGGACGGATCTTGTCCAACGTAACTTCAACCACGACAGCTTCACTTTCGCTGCCGGATCTATCTCTTGTTATAATGGAAAGTGTCTGTGTATCGCCATCCGCTTTTAAGTCGGGAAGCTTAATGGTGTAGGACCAGCTTCCTTTCTTGGGAGGATGGGCATCCGGTAATGGGGAGGGAGAAGGATATGGATTGGGTGTCCAGGTATCTATCCTCCTTCCATTGATCCAGATGGTAGTGCCTGGTGGCTTTGTCCCTGAAAAGGTAAGGAAGCTCGTGTTGACATGATGAGGAACAGGATCAAGGGTGGGAGGTTCTATGGTGGGTTCGGCTGCTGAAACGCTTGCAACCCCTGCGCTGCTTGAAGCTCGATCTTCCTCCGCCTCGACCGGATTGCCGATGAGTGTAATGTCCTCAGGGGACACCAAGCCCTCTTCAATCTCGACTGCTTCGTCACTTAAAGAGTCGTCAGGAGGAGAATTCAAAAGCTCTGAATCTATCTCCTGCCCGGCAGGCCCTCCTTCTAGGAGAATGCTTGAGGGTGTAATGAAATTTGAATCGGGAAGCGGCTCAATATCATCTACATTAACGACACCAAGATTCCCCGTGTCGATTTCAACTTCGCTAGCTGAAATAGGTGAGGCGTCGGTTCCGGCAAGGAAGTCTTGGGTGGTGGCTTGATCTGAGTCACTCGATGCTTCTTGGGTTTCGGAGGATAAAGTGTCTACACTGACTTCTGGAACTGGCGGGTTGTGGAGGTTGAGATACGGATCATGGGCAAGGAGGATTTGCTCATGAAGAAAGGCAGCCAAAACAATTGAGGCCGTGATTCGTTTCATCAGCGACTGAATCCTGAGTCACCTCCTTTGGAACCCGCTCGGGCGTCACAACGGAGGACACCTCCGCTCTGATTCCCGATGTTTCCGCTGATTTGAATCTACGTTCCTCAACAGAGCTTTTCAAGCTTTGAGACCCAGAAAATACCCGAAAATCCATCCACAATAGACAAATCCAGCCAGGATAGAAAAAATGGAATAAATCAGTTCCGGTTCTCTGGGGGACGGAGAACCGGAACTGATTTCTTCGGCCACTCAAAGTGCTAATATTTTCTGCTAACAGTTTTAAACCGTCTCTCGGTATAATGAGGTCGTTATGTTGCCCAAGCCTCTGAAGGTTTATTTGGATACTTCGATCTTTAATTTTGCCATCTCAACCCAAGATGTTGCGGCAGAGAAAGAAGTAACGGTGAGGTTTCTCGACGAGGTAAAAAATGGCAGATTCCTTGGGCATGTCTCTGCTATTGTCTTGCGAGAAATCAACGATACGCCCGAAAAAAGAAGGCAAGATGACCTGTTAAAACTTATGGGTCAATTTGAACTTGAAACTTTGCACCGTACGGAGGAAGCCGACCTGTTGGCAGAGCGTTATATCCAAGAGAAGATTATTCCCGTCAAGCATTTTGACGACGCTTTGCATATTGCCATCGCATCCGTTCATAATCTCGATGTAATTGTGAGTTGGAACTTTGAACATCTGGTTAAATTCAAAACAAGACGTGAGGTACAGGCAGTCAATACCTTATTGGGCTATCGAACGATTGAAATTTGTACGCCCCAGGAGATTCTCTGATGAAAGAACCAAAGCCGATGCAAGAAATACACCAAATTCAAGAAAAGATTTACGAGGAAGATAAGAACCTCTCACGCAAAGAGCGGATTGAGAAGACGAACCGCATTGCCGAGGAAATGATTCGACGGCATGGCCTTAAACTTCGCTTTCGGAATAAAGACAAGGCTGCCTGACCGTCAGTAAAATAGCAAAATAGCAGGCGTCCTGCGAGCGGACAGCTTGCAGGGTGCCCTTGAGAAAGACGCCTACTTTGCTACTACTTTGTCATAGGTGTAGGTGGTGATTTGATGGGTTGATTTCTCAGTCTTGGTGGCTAGGTTTCCATTGGCGTCATAGGTGTAGGTAAAGGTGTCGTCTTCTGTCAGATGATTCATGAGGGGGTCGTATTGATAGATGTTTGAAGTATGAGCGCTCGTCCTGTTCCCTAAGGAATCATATTCATAGAACTCGCCTGCTTGCCCGCCGGTAGTTTGGCGGGTGAGTTGATTCAGGTTGTCATAGGAATAAGTTGCCATGTCCCCTGCCCCTTGCCCCTGGACCCTTGTTTTCGTGAGCCTGTTACTTGAGTCATCATAGGTGTAGAGGAAGGATTGGAGTTGAGCGGGGGTCTGGGTGTTGGTGTGGGTGAGGCTTAAGAGCTCATTACGATCTGAATATTGATAGGTGGTCTCCGTTTGATTGGGACAGGTGAACATCTATTCTAACGGTACAGAGTTCATGTTCTAAGGGTGTACTTTTGGAAGGGGTACGGGTTTAGTTGCCGAATATCGCGGGATCTCGCTCTTTGACAATCATCTCAAGTGCATCGACAATCGCACTCGCAACGGAGTCAATCTCTTTTTTAGTTGGAATTGAAAAAAAGCTCCCG
>MHFT01000076.1 GCA_001804315.1 Omnitrophica bacterium RIFCSPLOWO2_12_FULL_50_11 | reverse complement strand
ACGAAGTGGCAGGAGTCCAAAATAGCTGATTGGTCTCTCTTAGAAGGTATGCGCCCGTTTGCCGGTGTCTCTTTTCGTTATCTTCTTCGGTACTACTTGTTTGGTTATGTAGCAGAGAGACGTGAGTGGGTATGCGACAGCGCCCCGCAATCGTGCAGCGTGCCTGGCGGTAAGTGTCCTGCTCCGGGAGATCACCCTACTTACACGGATTGTAATGACAAAGGAGACCAGGGTCTTCTGGGTGGTCAGTGCCAGCGGTGTAAAGTTGGGCATTATGAGGATGTAACAGTTTTCGAAAACGTCGCCCCTCCGGAAGCATACTTCGCGCCAATACACTGGGCTCTTTGGCGGCCTCGGTACAGTGGCGGCGTAGAGAATTTGATTAATTTGCAGGAACGCTGGCAGACTCCAAAGTTACTCGCACCCCTAACCCTTCGTGTGCTCGGGACTTTCTCGGTTACTTGGCATTCAACGGAACTCTATGATCCAACCGGCGCGCGGACATACTGGAGACCGGACTATTACAACCCGCCCGTGCGCATTTTTGACTATAACGAATCGTTGAGAACAACCCCACCACCTGGAACTCCAGGTACATTTTCCATCACGCGCAAGCGCTGGCGCGAAAGCAGTCCGCCCCGTTAACATCAACCCGCATCTTTACATTTCGCCTCCCGGAAAAGTTTATGCTAGAATGCAACCTGTCGAGACGGACTACCTATGGTTTCCCTTAAAGAGTTTCAAGAGCTAGAACTTCGAATTGCCGAAGTCGTGCACGCAGAGCCGCATCCGAATGCGGACCGCCTCTATGTCCTTAAAATCAAGGTAGGAGGCGAAGAAAAACAAACCGTCGCCGGCATCCGGCAAAACTATTCGCCTGAGGAACTCGTTGGTAAGAAGGTTGTGGTGGTCAACAATTTAGAACCGGCAACGATACGAGGTGTTGAGTCTCAGGCCATGCTGCTTGCCGCGAGTGAGGGCGATAAAGTTATCCTGCTCACTCCAGATCGGGATGTTCCTTCGGGTACCGCGGTTCGCTAAGCCGGAACCGTTCATGGCTTACATCAAACCCTTTCAGGCGTGGTATTATCATCCCCAAAGAGTGGCGATCGAGCGCGTCGTCGCACCGCCTTATGATGTGATCTCCCACGAAGAAGCGCGATTGCTTCATGCGAAAGATCCGCACAATGTCATCCGCCTCATCTTAGGGCGGGCAGATATTCAGGATTTGGATTCCGACGATCGCTACCGCCAAGCAAGAAATTTCCTCGATCTGTGGACCCGAGAAGGGATCTTAAGTCATGAATCAAAAGCCGGTTATTATCTCCTCGAGACATTGTACGAGCACCCGAGTCTCGGAAAAAAACTTTCACGCCTTGCTTTTTTTGCTCTGCTCAGATTAGAGCCGTTCGAACGTAAAATCGTTTTTGCGCACGAGCAGACGCACGAGTCTCCCAAACTGGACAGGGGAAAACTCTTGAGGGCGACGGGAGCAAATTTTTCACCGGTTTTTGCTTTGCACGAAGAGTCCACTCACGTCGTCGACGAAGTGAGAGCCGGTTGCGAGGCAAGAGCTCCGCTTTTTGAATTTACCGAGGGCGAATCGAGTCGTCACCGCCTCTGGTTTCTGGATGGTCCAAGTGAGCTCGATCGGTTGAGTCAAACTTTGGATCGGAAAAGGGTTTTTATTGCAGACGGCCATCACCGGTATGAAACCGCGCTCAAGTACGCGGACGAGATGAATGCCATTTCCAAAAAAGCGGGCGAGAAAGCATGGGACTATGTGCTCACCTCCTTTGTCCGTTTTGAGGATCCTGGACTTTTGATCCTGCCGATTCACCGGCTCGTTTTGAATTCCGTTGTGGTGGACGCGGCTGAGATTAAAACGAGACTGAAAAAGCACTTCGTCCTTCATCCGGTATCGCGTTCGGTTCTTGAAAAAGTTTCGGAGGGCTCGATTACGGAAGGATTTGGCTTCGCGTTGTCCGAGCAGGAGTGCTATTTGATGGAACTCAAGGACCGAACCACCGCACGACAGCTGATGCCCGATGGGAAGCCGCAGAGTTGGTACGATTTAGATGTCAATCTCGTTTCTTATTTGGTCTTTGAACCGCTGCTGGGGATCGGCGAGAGAACGCTTGAGCGGGACCTTGATTACACCAACTCTGTCAGTGAGGTATTTGATAAGTTGAAAAACAAGAAAGCAGTTTGCTCCTTTGTCCTTCGTCCGATGAAGGCCCAGATGATCAAAGAAATTTGTGAGTGGGGGGAGCTCATGCCCCAGAAATCCACCTTTTTTTACCCTAAGTTTCCAAGCGGCTTGTTAATCTATCGGCATTGAGTTGGGTTCTGAAATTTTTCTCTCCCCTCCCCCTTAAAAAAGGGATAGGTGTTTAGCGTCCATCCCTTCCCCCCTTGTGGGGGAAGGTTTCCGCCAAAGGACGTGGCGGATCCGCCAAGACTTCTGGCGGAAGGATGGGGGGTAAAGCAAAAATACACCCCCTACCTTCTCACATGGGACTCATCCTCCCCCATCCGCTACAAAACGCGGCGGGATTCGTCCACAAAGCGTTTTGGGACGGATTCCGCCGACCCTTTGTGGCGAACAAGGGGGGAGGAAAAAGTTGCTAAACAGCTACAAAAGAGGGAGAGGAGAATAAGATCAGAGCAGAAGTCAAGGTCATTAAGATGAATGGGGAACACGTACTCATTCCGGCTTCGCGTCTTAAGTTTTGGTATGAGAAGGGATTTGTGGTTCCGCTCGCCGTTTCTTTTCAAATGTCAGATGATCCGTGGACCGTGGCAAAACGCGTGCTCGGCGCACGCAACGCTTTTTTTCTAGACAGCGTCCGTTACCAGCCAAAGACCGCTCGCTATTCCTTTTTGGGATGGGAGCCGTTTAGAATTTTTTATGCGAAAAATAGTGCCGATCCTTTTTTTAAGCTGAAGAATGTGTTTCGAGCGTACCGTGGTAGAAGATGGCCTCAACTTCCATTTTTTACTGGGGGAGCAGTGGGGTATCTGAGTTACGAACTTGCTCATACGCTGGAGAAACTTCCCGATGTCGCTCGCGATGATCTTGCATTGGATCACGCAACTTTTCTTTTTGTACGAGATCTCGTCGTGTTTGATCACAAAGAAAATATTTATTACCTCATCGCGAATCTAATTCCGGCCGAAGACGGTTCCTTTCGGTCTGCGTGGAGGCGCGCGGTGGATTCGATAAATCGGAATCGATTCCTTCTTGAGAAAAAGAGGATCCATTCGAATGGCACGACAGTTCAAATTCGGAAGTTTCACGCGGATCTTTCGAAGCGCGCATTTAAACGGATGGTTCGTGCGGCAAAGCGCTATATTGAAGCCGGAGACATTTATCAAGCAAATCTGTCACAGCGATTTTCCTTTGATTTTCAGGGTTGCGCGGATCGGCTTTATGAATCGCTTCGTGAAATCAATCCGTCTCCTTTTTCATGTTTCCTTAAAATTGGGCCCCTTCAAGTGGCAAGCGTTTCCCCAGAACGGTTAATTCGAAAAGCGGGCGATTGGTGCGAAACCCGTCCCATTGCTGGCACAAGGCCCCGCGGCCAAACTCCGCTTCAGGAAAAGCGTTTCTCGCGAGATTTGTATTTGAGTCCTAAAGAGCGCGCTGAGCACCTAATGCTTGTGGACCTCGAGCGGAACGATTTGGGCCGCGTCTCCCAGCCGCATAGCGTGTGCGTCAATGAGTTTATGACACTCGAACGATATTCACACGTCGTTCACATTGTCTCAAACGTAGTGGGGCGGCTTAAAAAGGAATTTGATCAATTTGACCTTCTGAGAGCCGTATTTCCAGGCGGCACGATTACGGGCTGCCCCAAAATCCGTTCGATGGAGATCATCGAGAGTCTCGAACCGTTTAAGCGTCACTTGTACACGGGATCCATTGGGTATCTCGATTTTAATGGAGATACGGATTTTAACATTGTGATTCGAAGTCTTATTCTGTACCGTAAGAAGGGTTATCTCCAAGTGGGTGCCGGGATTGTTTATGATTCGGACCCTGAATCGGAATATTGGGAAACGCTTCACAAAGGAAAAGCGCTGATCGACGCTTTGTGCCGTCATGTCTGATGTGCGAAAGCAAACGAGACCAGAAGTTTTTGTTAACGGCAAAAAGGTGCCATCGAACCGAGCTTTAACATCGCTTTTTGACGAGCGCTACCTTTCTGTGTTCGAAAGTATTAAAAGTTGTAATGGAACATTATTCGAGTTGGGAGCACACTTAAATCGGCTGTTTGAGTCGGCCAAAACCGTTGGCTTCAAAATTTGCAAGACGCGTTCCCAGCTTACTCGGGAGCTAAAGCAATGTGTCAAGCAGTACCCAAACGAAGATAAATTTGTGCGCTTGATGCTCGATGAGCGGAATAGCTACATTTTCATCACGGATCGGAAGCGGCCGCAGAGCCTTTATGACGAGGGTGTTGATCTGACGACTTTGGTGACCCGCCGTAACTTGGTCCACTCGGTACCGCCCGAAATCAAGTCCAATGCCTTTGTGAATAACGTGCTCGCCACGATGGATTTGATTGACGGGGCGGGGCAAGCTTACGACGGTATATTTCTCAATGCTAGTGGCGATGTGGTGGAAGCAACAACGTGGAACATCTTTGCCGTGAAAAGCGGGAAACTCTTAACGCCGGAGAGCGGCTTCCTGCATGGAGTGACGCGTCAGTTCGTGATAAAATGTGCCGAATTAGAACACGTTCCTGTTTTGGAACTAAGGCTGACAAGACATGATTTTTGGAATGCTGACGAAGCGTTCCTGACCAACACCTCAGGTGAGATTCTTCCGATTCGTTCGCTAGATGGCAGGAGAATTGGACTTACCGTTCCGGGCCGCGTCACTCAAAAGCTGCAGCGTCGTTTTCAAAGGGAACGGGATAAGGAACTGAGGCGTCTATGAAGATGAAAACAGCACTCATCAGTGTTTCAGACGGCAGAGGGCTGCCTGAGCTTGCTCGGGAGATGAGACGTCAAAGAATCGACATTTATGCTACGGGAGGAACGCTCACATTACTCAAGAAAAATAAGATTCCTGCTCGCTCGGTCACGGAACTGACTGGGTATCCAGAATTATTGGGAGGTCGTCTTAAAACGCTGCATCCGAAAGTGCACGGCGGTCTATTGTTTTTACGTTCTGATCCAGCGCAACGTCGTGACGCTAAAAAGCACGGCATTCGTCCGATCGACCTTGTTGTGGTGAACCTCTACCCATTTCGCCAAACCGTCCAAAAACCTCGTGTGACATTACAACGAGCGGTTGAGCAAATTGATATCGGCGGTCCTACCATGCTTCGGTCCGGCTCTAAGAATTTTGAGTCGGTAACCGTACTCTGTGACCCAGCGGACTATTCAACCTTCGCGGAAGAACTTCGAAAAGGGAAAGGTTCGGTGTCTCTTTCCCTCCGACGCGCGCTCGCACTGAAAGCATTTCGTCATACGTCTGCTTATGATCGTGAGATCGCACGTTATCTGTCGAGCCTCGATGCGCCAGCGAACGAACTTCCAGAAAACTTAGATGTCGTATACGAACGACGAGAGACGCTTCGGTACGGTGAAAATCCCCATCAGCGCGCCGCCCTTTACCGGCGGCGGGGTGAAGAACCTCGGTTTTCCTTCGAGCAGCTTCACGGCAAGGAGCTTTCGTACAATAACATTCTTGATTTTGAAGCGGCCGTCGAAACACTCCGGGAGTTTCGGGAGCCGGCCGCGTGTGTGGTCAAGCACACGAATCCGTGCGGCATTGCAGCAGATCGTGACTTGGCAACAGCTGCAGCGCGTGCGATTGAGGCAGATTCACTGTCTGCCTTTGGCGGAATTGTCGGTGTGAACCAAACGTGTGATGAAAAAGTAGCGAAGACCGTGCTTGATCAGCTTCCTTTTTTTGAAATCATCGTCGCGCCCCAGTTTGCGGCGCGCGCACTTTCTTTGTTACGATCTCGTGTCAATCTTAGAATTATGTTGGTCCCGAACCTTTATCAGATCGGTCCGTTTGACATGCGTTTTGTAAAGAGCGGTGTGTTGGTTCAAGATCGGGATCGTCCTATTTCCGAACATCTCAACGAGCTCAAGAAGAAACTTCATTGGGTGACTCAGACAAAACTGGAAACCAAGGAAGAACTGGACCAGATCGTCTTTGCGTGGAAATGCGCCAAGGTGGTACGTTCCAATGCGATTGTACTGACTCAAGGGAAACAAACCGTGGGCATTGGGGGCGGTCAAATGTCGCGTGTGGACTCGGTCAAACTTGCCTGTATGAAGGCCGGGCCGAAGACACGGGGATCGATTTTAGCAAGCGACGGCTTTATTCCTATGCCGGACAACGTTGAAGTCGCCCATGAACACGGTGTCCGCGCCATCGTTCAACCGGGCGGTTCCATCCGCGATCAGGATGTGATCGATGCCTCTAACCGCTTCGGCATTGCAATGGCATTCACCGGCGAGAGACATTTTAAACACGGATGAACGAGTTTGATCCCCCACCATCTGGTTTCATGAGTATGCATGGTGGGGGATGATCCTCCGCATGGGGGAGATTTACCCACGATTCTCGGAATTCTTGCTGCGGGTTTTATGTACTTTGTAGTAGAAACATATCGAGAAGATAGAAAATGCCAGGCAAATTATTAAAAGAGGCTAAACTAAAAAAGCAAATCTTGAAAATAATATTCAGACATATTCCAAAGGAAACTTGTACCATTTTTCTTTTCGGTTCGCTTGCCCAAAACAAGGCTTACCCCAGCTCCGATATAGATATTGGGATTGTTCGCGATCAGGCTTTGAAGAATTCGCTTCTTGTTAAAATCAAGCAGGAATTAGAGCAAGTAAAAACATTGCGCGATATAGATGTCGTAGATTTTTCATCCATTCAGGATAAGGATTTTCTAAAAATCGCTTTAAAGGAGGTAAAAATATGGCATCAAACATCGAGGTCCAGACTCGATTTGAACAATTTAAAGAAGCTTATAGCCGGTTAAAAGAAGCAATCAATATAAAAGAAGAGAACGACATAAAGCGGGATGCCGTAATTAAGCGTTTTGAATTTAGCTACGAATTGTTATGGAAAACGTATAAAAAAATAGCCCGATTGCAGAAATTGGATTATTTTAATCCTAAGGCATGTTTTCAGTTCGCTTTTAAATCGAGTTTAATAGAAGACGAAGAGCTTTTTCTTGAAATCATCGATGCCAGAAACAAAACTACCCATGTATATTCGGAAGAGGAGGCAAAAAAGATTTATGACTTTATAAAAGAAAAAGTTATACATGCCTTTGATGCGGCAGAAAAGAAAATAAGAGAAATCGTTCATAGAATTGCTTAAGCGTGATAAAGATGAATAGGAATCAAACAAAACTCAAAGTGTTGATCCGGACTCCGGGGCATGCACTACCACGCTGCGGTTAGTTATCTCTACTCGTTTCTCAATTTTGAGACGCTCCCATTTGAGTATCGCCGTCAGTTTAACCTCCAGCGGATGAATCGCCTTTTAGACTGGTTTCATCATCCGGAATACACATTCACTCCCATCTTGGTCGGCGGTACGAATGGGAAAGGTTCGACTGCGACGTTCTTGTCTTCGATTTTATCCGAAAATAACTACCTTACCGGCCTTTACACTTCTCCTCACTTAAGTGATCCGCGTGAGCGGATTCGATTAAATGGACGGGCGATCTCGGAAGGTGACTTTGCCGAACTCGTGACGGCGATGCGGTATGTCGTTAAACCGCGGAAAAAAGAGCTGGCGTCCATCGGCCCGGTTACCTTTTTTGAAGTGTTCACGTTGCTTGCAGTCCTTTACTTTGCCCGGAAACGTGTTCAATTTGGCATTTTTGAAGTCGGAATGGGAGGACGCTTGGACGCCACGAAAGCGGTCGGGCCAAAACTTTGTGTCCTCACACCGGTCGGATATGATCATGTAGAACATTTAGGAAAGACGCTTGGGGCGATTGCCGGTGAAAAGGTCGCAATCGTGAGCAGAAATGGCCAACTTGTTTGCTCGAGGCAGCCGCGTGACGCTCGCCGCAAGATCCAGGAGTGGCTTCGGAAGAAAAAAGCGAGAGGACATTTTCTTGGGGTATCGTTTCAAATATTGCGCAAACGTATGGCAACGACGGGAAGCCGCTTTGACTTCCAAATGGACGGCGTTCGACTCCTGAATCTGAAGATCCGGCTCCCCGGTAAATTCCAAATTGAGAATGCGGCCACCGCGTTGGCCGCGGCACATATTTTACAGCGCCAAGAGGAATGTCACATCGAACCGGAAAAAATCGCAAAGGGTTTGCGGCGAGCTTTCTGGCCCGGCCGGTTCGAGATTGTAAAGCGCCAAGGCGAGACCGTCATCTTAGATGGTGCTCATAATGATGCGTCCATGCGCGAGATGTGTGCGTCGCTGGAGTCTTTATTTCCAACGCGGAAAAAAGTCGTGATCTTAGGAACCTCACGCGAGAAAAATTTGAGTCATATCTTGAAACCTTTGTCATCGGTTGCGGACTGTTTCATTGTGACGAAAACGAAACAGCCTCGAGCTCAAGAACCGAAAGTGATTTTGGAAGCCCTAAGCGACTTGAAGGTGCGAAAGCCTTCCTTTTGGTCTCCGAATGTCGCCGAGGCGTTCAAAATAGCGAAACGGCTGGGACGCCGGAATGCGGTCAAGATTGTAACTGGCTCGTTATTTTTGGTGGGGGAAGCTCGGGAGTTTCTGAAGTGCCCGAAGTTCATTTAGACGATACGATTGCGGCGATTTCTACTCCTCCGGGTGAAGGCGGCATTGGGATTGTCCGGCTCAGCGGGCCGGATGCGGTTACAATTGTGTCTCGGATGTTCCGCAGCGCGAATGGTACGGACCTGATGAACGCGAAGTCACACACGGTCCATTTTGGGACCATTTGCGACCGACAAAGCCGCATCGTTGATCAAGCGCTCGTGAGCATTTTCCGAGCGCCTAAGTCGTATACGGCGGAAGAGGCAGCCGAAATTAGCGCACACGGTGGGCGGCGCGTGCTTCAAAGGATTTTAGGTTTGGCGCTTTCCTACGGAGCGCGGCAGGCAGAGCCAGGTGAATTTACGCGGCGGGCTTTTTTAAACGGGCGGATGGATTTGGCCCAGGCAGAAGCCGTTTTGGATTTGATTCGTGCCAGGACGGATCGATCCCTTGACGTGGCAGTGAAGCAGCTTCGCGGAAAACTTTCCCAAGAGGTGAAGGCGATTAAAGACGAGTTGATGACCGTATACGTACATCTGGAAGCTTATCTTGACTTTCCGGATGAGCATTTAGAGGTTTATTCGAATAAAGATTTTCTTCAAAAGCTTCAACAGGCGGCGGATCAACTCTCGGCTTTGATTGCGTCCTATTCAAAAGGCGAAATACTGCGTGAAGGTGCGTTGGTGGTCATCGTGGGGCATCCGAATGCAGGGAAGTCCTCTCTTTTAAATGCGCTGCTCGATCGAGACCGGGCGATCGTTTCTGAAATTCCTGGGACGACGCGCGACGTTTTAGAAGAATCGATCGAGCTGGACGGTCTTTGGATCCGGATCGTCGATACCGCGGGGCTCGGCCGAAGTCAGGATCCCCTCGATCGAGCAGGGATGGAACGGACGAAGCGTTACGTCTGCGAGGGGGATCTATTCTTGTGGATGTTGGATGGAAGCCTAGGGTTTTTGGACGAGGATCAAGAAATCTTTGAAGTGCTAAAAGATAAAAAAGTGATTGCAGTTGTCAATAAAATTGATCTTCCGGAGCAAAAGCGTCTGAACGTATTGGAGTACATTGTTCCTCAGGAATCGATCGTTTCCATTTCAGCGAAAACACGGGCAGGAATCGGTCAACTTGAAAAGAAAATTAAAACCACCGTTTTGGATGAAGAGCTTGGAGAGGAGTCTGTATTAATCACCCGCCTTCGGCACAAGCGCGCGCTTGAAGCCTCGCTCGACGCGCTCGAGAAAAGTAGGTCGTCTCTCGAGCGCCGCGAATCTTTAGAACTGGTTACGTTCGATTTAAAACAAGCTCTTGATGCCCTTCGCGAGTTCGTTGGCGAGATTTACAGCGAAGATCTCCTGGACCTCATCTTCAATGAATTCTGCATCGGGAAATGAAATTGGAAATCGGGACGAATTGACGAGCGGCATCGTCGGATTTATACTATCCCATTGCAAATCATAAGGTTAGCGGTACCGCGGGAATGCGTTCCCGCCTTCTTTTTCTCTCATCATTCTTGCCGAGAGGCACTGTGCTAGGAGATGTCATATCTTAACGGTTCTATTAAAAGGTATCTGGAAGCGCTTTCCAGTGAAGAGCCGATTCCCGGCGGCGGCGGCACGTCTGCCTTAGTCGCTGCGCTTGGCATTGGCCTTGCGATGATGGTGGCACGGATTACGTCCAAGCGTCTCGACAAGCGAAATTTGAAAAGGCTGGATCGAACGGTTCGTTTGCTGGAACACCTCAAGCAGAATGCGGCCCAAACCGTTGATTTGGATCCGAAGGTGTATCGGGAAGTCATCGCGAGCTATCGTTTGCTGAAACGGTCAAAGAACCGGAAAAAAAGCGGGCGGCGAGTTGAGATAGCGCTTGCGAACTCCTTTCGCTTACAAGCGGATTTGGCGGTTCAAATTGCGATGGCCAAACAGCTGCTCAGCTCGATCGGCGCACTTTCCAAAGGATCGATCCGAAATGATTTGATCGTTTCAAGCGGGCTCTTAGACGGCGCCTTTTGGGGTGCGTGCGCGACCGCTCGGATTAATACGGTGAACATGAAGAATCGAAAACAGAAACAGCACTTCGAACAAGCCCTGACGAAAGTGGAAGATAGGTACCGAAAAGTTCGTTTCGCGTGAATAGGACTCATGGGAGCAAAACTGCTTCAAGGAAAACCGATTGCCGAGAAAATAAAGGCTGAAATCCGCGCCGAAATCGAATCTTGTTCAAAAAAAGTGACTGGCGTACCGGCCCTTCGCGCCATTCAGTTTGGTGACGATCAAGCATCAGCGCTATATCTAAAATCTCAGAAGAAAGCTGCCGAATCAGTTGGGATTCGGCATGAAGTGACGGCACTCAACGCGAAAGCGGTGGAGGACGATCTGATCGGCGAAATTGAACGCGCCAATCGCGATCCGAATGTCCACGGCATGATCGTTCAAATGCCGCTTCCTAAATCGTTTCGTGTGGACCGCATTTTGGAAGCGATGGATCCGGACAAAGATGTGGAAGCTGTGACGACCCGGAATTTGGGCCGCCTCGTGATTAACAAAGCGGGTTTGGCACCGTGTACAGCGAGTGCATGCGTTCGCTTAATCGAGGAAACCGGTGTTGATGTCTACGGAAAAGAAGCGGTGGTCATCGGTTCGAGCAAGGTCGTCGGACTTCCCGCCTTTTTGCTTTTGATCGGGAAGAAACTCACGAGCATGATTTGTCATACGGGGACCTTTAAATCCGGCGCGCTTCGATCTCATGTGCGCCGGGCCGATGTTTTGGTGGTTTCGGCCGGTCAGCCTCGGCTCATCCCGGGCGGCTGGGTCAAAGAAGGTTCTATTGTCATCGATGTCGGGATCAATCAAGTGGACGGAAAGACAGTGGGGGATGTGGATTTTGAGGGTGCGAAACAGCGAGCCGCGTTTATTACGCCGGTTCCAGGTGGTGTCGGTCCGCTGACGGTGATGATGCTCATGAAAAATTTGATGACGGCATTCAAACTCCAGAAAGGAATCGGTTCATGACATTACGGGAGAAATTAAGCAAGGGACAATTTGTGTTCACCGCAGAAATCGGCCCGCCCAAGGGCGTCGATGTGACCAGGACATTGAACGAAGTTCGAGCGATGGGAAATCACATCGATGCGATCAATGTGACCGATTTGCAAGGCGGGTTAATGAAAATGAGTTCTCTGGCGCTCAGTCATTTATTAGTCGATGAGGGGCGCGAGCCTATCTTTCAATTGACCGCGAGTGCCCGCAATCGGCTTGCGATTCAATCGGAACTTCTGTCTGCCTATGCGTTGGGGATTCGAAATGTCTTGTTGTTAGGAGGGGATCCGCCGTCCGTTGGAGATCATAAGGATGCAAAACCGGTTTATGACCTTGACACGATGGGAATGTTTCAAGCGGTGAAGGCGCTTAAGAGTGGCACCGATCTCGCCGGACATTCATTGGAAGGCGCTCCGGATTTATTCGTTGCGGGAGCGGCGAACCCGGGCGCCAAAGATTTGGAAGTCGAGTGCCAGAAGATCGAGAAAAAAGTGGAACATGGTTGTGAGTTCTTTCAAACGCAGGCGGTGTATGAAGCGGCAAGTTTTGAGACATTCCGGAGGATGACCAAAAATGTTAGAGCTCCATTTTTAGTAGGCATTATTTTGGTTAAATCCGCTAAGATGGCACGTTACATGAACGAACATATTCCCGGCATTCATGTCCCCGATGAGATCATTCAAGAAGTGGACGACGCACGGGACAAGGAGAAAAAAGCGGTGGAAATCGCCGTCCGGTTGATTCGGGAGCTGAAACCGATGGCTGAGGGCGTTCATCTGATGCCGATCGGTTGGGGACATTTGCTCCCGGAGGTGATCGAGCAGGCCAAGCAGGAAGCAAAGGTTTAGCGGGGCGTGGATAAAATTACGGCCAAGGACATTATCAACCGCAAGCAAAAAGAACATCGGAAAATCACCGCCCTTACCGCCTACGATTTCCCGTTTGCAAGACTGGTCGATCAAGCCGGCATGGACATCGTTCTCGTAGGTGATTCCGTAGGGATGGTTTGTTTGGGTTATGAGTCGACCGTTTCTGTGGTGATGGCGGACATGATTCACCATGCGAAAGCGGCAAGGCGCGCCGTCAAGCGCGCCCTTGTGGTTGTGGACATGCCTTTTGGGTCTTATGAAGACGCCGGCTCGGCGGTGATGAACGCGAAAAGGTTGGTTCAGGAAGGAGGTGCGGAAGCGGTTAAACCTGAAGGGGGTAATGTTATCGCCTCTCAAGTCAAGGCACTTATTGGCGAAGGAATTAACGTCATGAGCCACCTGGGAATGACGCCTCAGTCGGTTTCGAAACTTGGCGGTTACAAGGTTCAGGGGAGAACAAAAAAAGAGGCCGACCGAATTTTTGATGAGGCGCTTCGACTTGAGCGCCTTGGTGTTTTTTCCATTGTTTTAGAATGCGTTCCTTATTCGTTGGCGAAACGGATTACAGAAGCGCTTAAGATTCCGACCCTTGGGATCGGCGCCGGGCCGTACACAGATGGACAGGTCCTGGTCTTACATGATCTCTTAGGCTTCGAATCGTCCGTCCATCCGCGTTTTGTGCGGCGATATGCTCGGCTGGATGATGCGATTTCAAGTGCGCTTGAGCGCTATCGAAATGACGTTCTGGCCGGAAAGTTTCCAACGCTCAAAGAAAGTTTCAAGTGAGCGGCGTTTGAAGAATTTTCCCTTGTTTTCTACACCCCTTACGTGTGGTATCCTTGTGATCAAGGGAACCGGATGAGACGACACGAATTCGATGGAGTTATTCTGTGCAGGTGCCGAAAAGCAAGATCGACCTCCGCCATGAACATTTGGCATTATGAGTAAATTGCTGATTGTGGATGACGAAGAGGAAATAAGGGAATTCTTGAGCGAGTTCTTTACGGAACGTCGTTATTCCGTTCTGACGGCCTCGACCAAAGACGAAGCCCTCCTTCTTCTAGAACGCGAACAGCCGGCAGTTGCTCTTCTTGATGTCCGCATGAAGGGCCAGCGGGATGGAGTTGAAATTCTTCAGTGGATTAAGGACAAGGGTCTTAACGTAAAGACGATTATGGTGACGGGCGTAGAGACCAGCGAAGCAGTTGAAGAGGCAAAGAGTCTTGGAGCAGATGATTATATCACCAAGCCTTTAAGCCTTGAGTATCTTGAACAAAGTGTCACTCAAAGGGTGGCTGCATTGGCAGGCGGTGCACCCAAAGAACAGGATCCTGGGCGAGCCCCAAGCTGATCTATTCATGGAACCAAATCTCATCAGAATTCTCCTGATCGAAGACGACCCTGATTTCGCCTTTACACTGCAAAGACGTCTTGAAGCACGCAAAGGGCTCTCTTTTTCGATTGACTCTGCACAGGATCTTGCAAGCAGCATTCAGAAGATCTCGGAAAGGAATCTTGACGTCATTGTTCTTGACCTCAACCTGAAGGACAGCAAAGGACTTGCTACCCTTAGAAAAGTGAACCACGAGGCAAGGACTCTTCCCATCATCGTGCTCACGGGTGAATTTGATGAATCGATTGGCCAAGAGGCCCTGAAATTAGGGGCCCAGGACTACTTCTTAAAAGGTGAGGCTCATCCTGACCTTCTGGTCCGCTCAATTCGCTACTCCATTGAGCGCAAAAAGCAGGAGCTTGCACTCACGAAAGTGAATGAAGACCTCAAAAAATCGTATGCAGAGAATCAAAAGCTCCTTGCTCTTATTCCGTCCGTTATCGTTCGGCTCGATTCTCAGGACACGGTCACGCACTGGAATTCGGTTGCAGAGCGCGTGCTTGGAATCCCGCATGCCAAGGCGATTGACCGGCCGCTTTCAGAATGCGGAGCGGCCTGGGATTTCGCGGTTCTTAAAGGAGGTATCAATGAGTGCCGCGTCACAAAAAGGCCACTCTATCTTGATGACATTGAGTTCAAGCGTCCTGACGGAGTGAAAAGGATTCTGGGGGTTTCCGTCCACCCTATTCAGAGTCCGCCTGGCGAACCCATCGGAATTCTCATCTTCGGAGCTGACGTCACCGACTATCGGTCCAAGCGTTAGTCCGGTTTTCTCATCAATTTGGCGGATTGATGAGAAAACCGCTTTGGACGCACGAAGTTGCGTCCACATGCACGCACGGGATGATCGACATCCCGGCGTGCAGTGCTGGCCCATAAAGGGCCGGCAAAGTTTTGCGCCCCTCTCAAAACGGGGCGCAAAAGACAACCCCTGTGGTACAAATGGACAAGCCCATTTGCACCACAGCCTCTTCGAGGGCATTTCTCATTGGCGATGAGAAATGCGGGTTAGTAACACCTCCTATTCTATGGGAAGAATCCTGATCCTCGATGACGATCCATTAGTGCTTCAAAGTGTGGATCGAGTTCTCAAAAAGCAGGGCTATCTAACGCAAGTCGCTAGGAACGCTCAAGAAGCGATTGAAAAAGCTGCACAGGAACCCTTTGATTTAGTCATTTCCGACATCCGGATGCCTGGTAAGAATGGAGTCGAGGCCGTCCGCGAAATGAGAAAGCTTTTTGATGAAAAGGTAAAGAAAGATATCCCGATCGTTTTCATTACAGGGTATGCCGAAATGAGCGATCAGCTCAAGGCGGAACAGCTGGGCGAAGTGATTCTCAAACCCTTTGACGTGGCTCGGCTGATCATGACCGTTCGGGAGTACTTGTAATGGCGAAGCCCCGCGTCGTGATTACCGGAATGGGGGTACTGGCGCCTAATGGAAAAACTTTAGGTGAGCTCTGGAAAGCGTGTCTTTCCGGCTCATCCGGCATTGACAACATCAGGAGTTTTGACACCGCCTCATTTGAAGTGAAGATCGCAGCTCAAGTTAAAGATTTTGACCCGGCCAAATACCTTCTTCCGGGTCTTTACCGTAAAATGGACCGCTTCGCCCAACTGGGCGTTTGTGCTGCCAAGGTGGCTGTGGAAGGCGCTTCCCTTAAAGTTGATTCCTCAAATGAGTCCCGAATCGGAGTCGTCATTGGCTCGGGCTTGGGTGGGATTCTCTTTCATGAAGAACAAATTGAGGCACTGCTCCGCGAAGGAGGCCCATCCCATGTGATGGCCAGTGCCGTCCCCCGCATTTCTCCAAACGCAGTCTCCAGTTATATTGCGATTGCGCTTAAAACCAAAGGCCCTAATTATGTTGTCTCAACCGCTTGCTCATCCGGAGCCAATGCGATTGGTTGGGCGATGCAAATGATCCGATCGGGAGTGGTTGACGTTTGCATCACCGGCGGCGTTGAAGCCCCGATTACTCCCACAACGCTGGCCGCTTATCAAAACTTAAGGTGCCTTTCCACCAAAAACCACAGCCCAAAGGAAGCTTCCACCCCATTTGATAAGACCCGAGACGGCTTTGTCTTAGGTGAAGGCGCCGGGATTTTAATTCTGGAATCCTTAGAACATTCTGAAAAAAGGAAAGTCAAAATCCACGCCGAACTGATTGGTTATGGGAGCAACTGTGGTGCCTATAACATGGTAGCTCCTCAGCCGGATGGGCTGGATGCAGCTCGCGCGATGAAAGAAGCCTTGAAAGATGCCGAAGTTTCACCTGATCAAGTAGATTACATCAACGCCCACGGAACAGGAACCCCTTACAATGATTTGGCTGAAACGAGGGCCATCAAAGAGGTATTTGACAGGAAAGCGTATCAGATTCCCATTAGTTCAACCAAGTCCCTGATTGGGCACACGATTGGTGCTGCCGGGGCCATCGAAGCCATTGTTTCCGTACTTACGATCCAGCAGGGTGAAATTCATCCTACGATTAACCTAAAGACACCGGATCCGGAATGTGATCTGGATTATGTTCCCAACCAATCAAGGAAGGCCAAGGTGAAGACCGTCATGTCTAATTCTTTTGGCTTTGGTTCGAATAACGCGGTCGTAATGATAAGTTCATGGCCATGATCCCCCACCACTTTAAGGATGGTCGCAAGGAACGAACCTTAAAGTGGTGGGGGATCCTCTCCCCCGGAATTTCGTTTTGAAGTAAGTCGTGTGTCATATTGACGCTCTCACACCTCATTATCTTCCTCCTCCCTTTTTCCTCCAAATCATCGGTAAATTAGGTGAGGGGTCGGGGTGTTTTCCCAACCCCTCATCCCGAGCGAAGCGAGGGATCTCATCAATGAGATCCTTTCGGCCCTTTCCGCCCCGCCACAAATCGCCGGCGGGTCGCCAACGCCTTGTGGCGACAGACAGAGCGGCGGACCCGCTGCGTTTTGTGGCAGGCGGGCCTCAGGATGATCCCACCACCTATTCTTGGCCCAGAGGGCCAATGCGCCTTCGGCGCATGAATAGGT
>MHFT01000075.1 GCA_001804315.1 Omnitrophica bacterium RIFCSPLOWO2_12_FULL_50_11 | reverse complement strand
ACCTGGTGCTAAAAGTAAAGGCCTCTATGAGGAGGGTGAGGGATGGTACTCTACTATGGCAGACAAAGATGGTACAGACCTTGCCCCAGCAGGAAAAGGCATTCGGTTTCAATTACGGGAAATATTCCGAAGAGGATGCCAGGCTTCTTAAGGAAGAACTAGATAAACTGGCCGGAGTCCTGGCAGAACGTCTGGTAGAGGAGATGGGCTTTAAGTCTCCGCTACCCACAGCAAGGCTACTGGAACTAGGAATCAGGGAGTAGGAACTAGGGGGTGGGGAGTAGGGGGTAGGGACCAGGAGTAGCCGCAGGTCACGCCTGAGGCGGATTCGCCTCTGGCGAACATTAGCCTGCGTTATACTTTTTCCCTAATCCCTGGCCCCTAATTCCTGGCTTTGCCTTACCCGGCTGTCATACCAATTTTCATCCAATCTGATAGCGCCTAACCTCACTAGCTTTACCCTTTCAACCCCTTCTATTGGCGTTAGCAGGCGCAACTCCTTAAGGCCCATATCCTCAATAACGCCCAGTCCCAGGGTAAAATTCTCGTCATCATTCAGCCCTACCAGTAGCCCCTTGTACAGGCCCCCGTAGCCCTCTCCTGTGAGGATATTTAGCGGATTGATTAGCCTGACTGCCCTCAGGGGGATGCCTTTAGTCGTTGCCTTCTGGAAGTATTCTGAGAATTTCTGTCTGCGGTAGTCTCTCCGCCGTTCACAGGATTTTGGCTTTATCCCCTCGTATATCTTTAGACGGTGAATGGTACGGCATTTCCTGTCCTCGTGGGGTCTGAGGATGCCCTCCAGTTCTTGTCCCCTTTGCAGGGCCACTACGTGCCTGGCATTGACGAGCTCTATCTCCTGGAATTTTAATTCCCAGGCGGCCCCTCCCTCTATGAAGCCTGAAGTATCTATTATCACAACCTCTGCGTCCCCTCCTTGTGCCTTCTCTACCAGCTTTTTCAGGCCCACTGTAGTCTGGAGCAGGTGTCCAACGGGAGAGGTGGAGCCGATAAAGTACATGGAATGGATTTCCAAGTCGCGGAGGGACGTTGGCCCTCTCAGGAACGACATACCAAGCGTTGCCGGAGGGCCAAAGGCACACTGCCCCATATCGGCAGAGACCATGGCCGCATTGCAACCCCTTAACTGGAGCTCCCTGGATAGATAAAAGGCCAGCGTGGTCTTCCCGGTGTCTGGCGCCCCAAGGATTATTACCACACCCTTTAGCCCATTTATGCCGTCAACTAGTTCTTTCCAGCCAGGCCCTGTACCGTTCTGGTACAGGCCAGGCAGGACTTGGATATTGGTCATGGGATTATGTGCCGTTCAAAAAATAGATTATACAGATTATACGAGACCTCCGAAAAATATCCAGGAGGTCATTTTAATCCGCCCCAGGCGGAGAAGCCCAACGTAGGGCGAACACGTAGGTTCACCCCTACTAGAGTGGAAATAATGGAAGACCTAAAGGTCTGTCCCTACGTTTCTTACGCTATTAATTCCCCAGTTGGCCGAATATTTACCATACCACAAATCTATTGACACGGGTCACACATCCTTTATAATACTTGTGGCTGGGGGGAGGATTTTCCGGTATGTTTGGGGAGGCACGGCGGAGCATACGAGAGGTATTCGCCTCTATACTACCTCAGGAAGGGATCTCCCTACCACTTGACCTGTCTTCTGTTCTGGGGAGACCTACCCTTGGCTTGGTTCCACTGCACCATCTACAGAGGGAACACATCCGCAATCAGAGCCTCTGGTTTATACACCTCAGGTGGTTTGCAGTATTCATCGCCCTTGCCCTGATAGCTACCACTGGACCAATCTTTGGACTTCTGCCTGAAGGGGTACGCTTCCCGCTCCTTTCCTGCGTATTCCTCCTGGCCCTGTGTAACATCGTCTTCTGGTACCTATCAAACACATCTGCCCACCCTTATCGGCTAATCCTCGTCCAAACCATTATTGACCTTTTCTTCTTGACCCTCTTTCTGCACTATACAGGAGGGCTTGAAAACCCACTATTTGTCCTCTACATCCTACACGTCATCATCGCAGGCATCCTCATGACCCCCAGGGCCTGCTATCTCATAACTACCGTAGCAGTGGCACTCCCGTCCCTCATGGCAATAGGAGAATCCACTGCCATACTCAGCCACCATACAGTTGCTGAACTTGATTACCCAATAGCCAACCCCCTATCCGTAGGGGTCTATCTCCTCTCTTTTTCTGCCGTCCTCTTCCTCACCGCCTACTTCACCACACTCATCATGGGACAGCTCCGCAAGAGCCAGGTCCAGCTCTGCCAGGCTGGAAAACTGGCCGCCCTCGGAGAGATAATGGGGCAGATTGCACATGAGATTAATAACCCCATGGCAATTATCAGTGCAAAGTCAAAGCTCTTGTCAGCGAAATTAACGGAGGGCTGTACCCTGGAAAAGGCCCTCCTTGACTTACAGAAGATTGATACCCATGCAGAGAGGATTGCCTCCATCACCAGGGGACTCCTTACCTTCTGCCGTCCTTCCATAGAGAGAAAAACAGCCATTGATGCCAACCATGTGGTAAAAGCCACCCTGGGCCTTCTAGATAAGTCCACCTTCAATGGCCTTTCCATTAGAACAAAGCTTGCAGAGAGACCTTTGTGGGTTTACGGCAACTTCAACGAACTCCAGCAGGTCATCCTGAACATCATGAACAACGCCATTGACGCCATGCCAGACGGTGGACAGCTTGAGGTTACCACCCTGGACCGGGATAGCTTCGCCGCAATCTCCCTTGCGGATACTGGCGTAGGAATACCCCCGGAAGCCATCACACATATCTTTGACCCCTTCTTTACCACCAAACCCGAAGGAAAGGGGACTGGCCTCGGCCTTTCCATTAGTCATGGGATCGTGCATGACCATAAAGGGCATATTGACGTAGAGAGCACCCCCGGCAGAGGGACTACTTTTACTATCAAACTCCCCCGCAGAACAAAGGAACCTGGCCCATGAGCGTTAGACGTATCCTGGTGGTAGATGATGAAGAAGACATGCTGGAGGTCTACGAGGAGACCCTGGCCCACCTGAGAGACGTACAGGTGTCCACGGAAAAGAGCAGTAAAAAGGCGGAGAATTTACTCAAGGAAGAATCCTTTGACTTATTAATTACAGACCTGAAGATGCCTGCCCCTGATGGCATCGGACTCCTGAGAAGGGTCAAAGAGTCCAGCCCCGAGACCCTTGTCCTCCTTGTCACCGGGTTCCCCACCATAGAAACGGCAATTGAAAGCGTCAAACTGGGCGCCTTTGACTACGTTGTAAAACCCTTCTCGCCCGACAGGCTCCTTACCACGGCAAGCAGGGCACTGGAACAGAAACGTCTGCAAGACGAGAACCGCTCCTTAACCCACCATCTGGAGAGGGACTACAAGTTTGACAACATCATAAGCCGGAGCCCTGCCATGCTCAAAATCTTTGAAATCATCCAGCAGACAGCCTACACAGAGTCCGACGTACTGCTGGTAGGGGAGAGCGGTACTGGAAAGGAATTGATAGCCAAGAGTACCCACGCCAGAAGCAGACGCAAGGAGGGGAGATTTATCCCCATTGACTGCGGGGCCATACCGCCTAACCTCCTGGAGAGCGAACTCTTCGGCCACGAAAGGGGGGCATTCACCGGGGCCTACACCACCAGCCTGGGCCTTATGGAACTTGCACACGAGGGTACCCTCTTCCTGGACGAGATATGCGAACTCCCCTCGGCCCTCCAGTCCAAACTCTTACGCGCCCTCCAGGAGAGGTCCTTCCGAAGGGTAGGAGGCAAAGGGGAGATACGAGTAGACGTAAGGGTAATTGCCGCTACCAATAAAGACATAGAGACAGAGGTAAAAGAAAAACGCTTCAGGGAAGACCTCTATTACAGGATTAATGTGGTTAAAATCCAGGTCCCACCCCTGAGGGACAGGGATGGAGACATCCCCCTCCTTGTCTCCCATTTCCTCGGCCTCTACTCTGCGGAGATGGGCCGAGCCGTTAGGGGACTTGACCCGGAGGTCATGGAAGTCCTCACCCATTACCCCTGGCCTGGAAACGTCAGGGAACTCCAGAACGTATTAAAAAGGGCCATAACCCTCACAAAACACGAAGTCCTTACCCTTGATGACCTACCCGAAGAGGTGGTAACAAGAGGGGTGGAGTTGCAGGGTCACAACTCTACTGCACACGGATTCTTCAGCCTCCGTGCCCAGAAATTGGCCTCTTTTGAACAGGAATACCTTAGAGAACTTTTGACACACTTCAAGGGGGATGTAGCAAAGGCCGCCGCCGAGGCCATGATACCCAGAGGCACCTTCTACCGCCTCATGAACAAGTACCACCTCCGCACAGACGCCTTCAAGGCATGACCTTTCACAATACTGTGACTCCTGTCTCAAAAATGTGAAAAGGCCCTCTACCCCCCTTTCTCCCCACAAAATCCCATTATCCGCCCTACAACCCTTCCCAATAGTGTGAAAGTCCCACAATTAACCTCCTCGGTCTCTCTCACATCAACCCCTCTATCTGCAATAGATTACAACTTTACGCCACTACTTATCCATACCTGGCACCTGAATTGCAAGTCTTTAGCTGAAGAAGGGGGTAGGGGGAATGCCTGTTAGTGCCTGTTGTAGTGGCAGAGAAAGTGGTGGAGTTTTGAAAGGGAAGACTGTCAAGACTACCACCTCTTACTAAAAATCCTTAAAAAGGTAGGGAGGTCAGGCATGAGTATCTTTAATCCTCTTCGGGGGCTGTTTCAAACCTTTCTACCTTTTAACAGGCCAGGAGTTAATCACATGAACCGTATTATTTATAAATCCTTAGTTATCCTTTCTCTGCTGGGGTTGATAGGCATTACCAGAGGAGTACTGGCAGGCGAGCTTGACGACCTTAAGGCAAAGCTTGGGGATGTCAGGGGTGCACTCGTTGCTATGCTGGATGAAAAGGATAAGGCAAAACAAGAGGAACTCCACGCAAAGATAAAAAAGCTAACAAAGGATATAGATGAGCTTCTACCTGCCTTAATAGCGAAGGAAAAAGGTACTGAGGCCAAGGGTAAACTCGTGGAGTTAAAGGAGACCTGGGAGGCCTTCAGAAACACAAGAGACACCCAGATTATCCCTGCTATTTATGGTGGGAAGGTAGAAGAGGCAAAGGCTATTGCAGGAGGCGTACAGAAAGAGAGATTCAAAAAGATGTCCTCAATCTTGGACGAGCTCATTGGGAAAAAGTAGGCAAGACATTCTGTGTAGCCGCAGGCTTTAGCCTGCGACTCTGGACCCATTGTATGTAGCCGCAGGCTTTAGCCTGCGTGAAACAACGCAACCTAAACGGTAGGGAGGCGATGGCAAGTTGAACACTGCAAAACTTGTTACCCGTTTTATCCTCTTTCTCTCCTTGTTTTGCCTTCTATACCAGTCCCCCTCAGAGGCAGAAACCATTACCGGAGTAGTAAAAAACCCCTGGGTGGCGAAGTTCCCCGTCGTTGTCTATATAGATGAAATACCAGGCGCTACATTATTTGCCCCCAAGAACCGCCCCGTAATGGACCAAAAGGGCAAGGAGTTCATCCCCAGGGTATTGCCCGTATTGGTAGGCAGTACGGTAGACTTCACGAACCAGGACGATATAGAGCACAACGTCCTCTCCCCCGACAACGAGGGTTACGACCTGGGTAATGCTGGAAAGGGGCAGGTACTGTCCTACATCTTCAAGAACCCCGGCGTCTACGCCCAGCTATGCAGGCTACATCCAGAGATGGTAGGCTATATCGTAGTAGTAAAGACCCCATACTTCGCAATGACAGACCCCGGGGGTAACTTCAAGATAGAAAACGTCCCACCAGGACAACACAAGTTAAAGGTATGGGGAGAACGGCTAAAACCCACACAATTGCGGAAGGACTTCTTCGCCACCGTTGAGAGTGGCAAAGGGGCCTCGGTTGAAATTCAGCCATAAACTTGTAGCCGAAGGCTTTAGCCTGCGAATAGTACATTATCATAAGTAGCCGCAGGCTTTAGCCTGCGTGGACAGGGTTCAAACCACAAGGAGGAGTAATTCATGGACTCAAAAGAGAAAGACCCCAAGAGAGAAGGGACGATAGCCAGTTATAATGTCTCCCGTCGGGACTTCCTGAAGCTGGCTAGCACCCTGGGCTTCAGCGGCCTGGCGGCAGGGCCACTGGTAAGCTGGCTAACACCGGCCTTCGGTCAAGAGGTACCCAGCCCACTGGAGAAATACCCTGATAGGGACTGGGAAGAGTCCTATCGTAACCTGTTCAGATACGACAGCGACTTCGTATTCCTGTGCGGACCAAATGATACCCACGGCTGTCTACTAAAGGCACACGTAAAGAATGGCGTCATCGCCAGCATCAGCCCTACCTACGGTTACGGGCAGAGCGAAGACGTCTACGGAAACCGGGCCTCTGCCCGCTGGGACCCCAGGTGCTGTCAGAAAGGGCTAGGGATGGTAAGACGCTTCTACGGAGACCGCCGCGTCCGTGGCCCAATGGTGCGCAAGGGCTTCAAGGAATGGGCAGACAAGGGATTCCCAAGAGACCCAAGTACCGGCAAGCCCCCGGCAGAATTCTTCCAGAATAGGGGCAAAGAACCCTTCGTCCAGGTAAACTGGGACGAGGCATTTACGATGGTAGCCAAGGGGTTGGAAAATATAGCCCGCACCTATAGTGGCCCGGAAGGGGCAAACCGTCTAAAGGCCCAGGGGTACGATGAGGCCATGATTGCCGCAATGGATGGGGCCGGCACCAGAACCCTTAAATTCCGTGGTGGCATGCCGCTCCTGGGCGTTACCCGCATATTTGCCAAGTACCGCCTGGCCAACGGCATGGCCCTACTGGATTCTTACATCAGGGGCGTAGGACCAGACAAGGCCCTGGGTGGGCGTGGCTGGGATAACTACTCCTGGCACACCGACCTCCCCCCAGGACACCCGATGGTCACAGGGCAACAGACCGTAGACTGGGACCTCTTCACGGTAGAGAACTCCAAGGTTATAGTAGTTTGGGGCATGAACTGGATTTCAACCAAGATGCCTGACGGCCACTGGCTGACAGAGGCAAGGCTGAGGGGGACAAAGGTGGTGGTGGTGGCCGCCGAGTACTCCTCCACTGCCAGTAAAGCGGATGAAGTGATAGTGGTCAGGCCTGGGACCTCGCCAGCCCTGGCATTGGGCATGGCAGGCATAATCATGAAGGAAAAGCTCTACAATGAGGAGCACGTCTATAGTAAGACAGACCTGCCCTTACTGGTCAGGACGGATACCTGGAAACTCCTCAGGGCCAGTGACATCATTAAGGACTACAAACTGGCTGACCTACAGAACTTCATCAAGGTCGGCGACCCCAAAGACTTCCCACCACCCCCCAAGACAGAGGTCATGTATGTCCCCACACAGCTACGTGAGGAGTGGGGAGATTTCGTGATGTGGGACGTTATAAAAGGCAAACCAGTTGTAATAACCAGAGACCAGGTTGGAAAGGGATTTGGGAAGGCAGGCGTAGGCAAGCCTGCGCTGGAGGGTGAGTTTGACGTAACACTGGTGGACGGCAAGACCATTAAGGTCGCCCCCATCTTTGCCCTCATCCAGCAGTACATCAACAACAGCCTTGACGTTAACACCGTCTCAGAGATTACCTGGGCCCCTAAAGAGGCCATCCTCTCCCTGGCCAGGGAGATTGCAGCCAATCCAAGGAGCGTACTACTCTGCACGGGGATGGGTCCAAATCAGTTCTTCAACAGTGACCTGAAAGACCGTGCCATCTTCCTCCTTGCCGCACTGACGGCCAATATCGGATATGCCGGCGGCAACATCGGGAGTTTCGCAGGTAACTACAGGGGGGCACTCTTCAATGGCCTGCCCCAATGGGTGGCTGAAAATCCATTTGACATAGAGCTAGACCCCAAGAAGCCTGCACGCCCCAAGCTCTACTGGAAGAGCGAGTCAGCCCACCATTTTGACTACGGAGACCGTCTCCTGAAGGCTGGCAATACCACCCTCACAGGGAAAACCCACATGCCCAACCCCACCAAGGCCTGCCTATGGTCCAACAGCAACTCCATACTGGGCAATGCCAAGTGGCACTTTGACGTGGTGAACAACACCCTGCCAAGGATAGAGATGATAGTGAACAGCGATTGGTGGTGGAGTGGTACCTGTGAGTACTCAGACGTGGTCTTTGCAGTGGATTCCTGGGCAGAGATGAAGTTCCCGGACCTTTATGCCGCCGTTACCAACCCCTTCTGCCAGGTCTACCCCGCCACGCCCCTCCCCAGAATACTGGACACCCGCCACGATATGGAGGTGGCGGCTGGGATAGCCTCCGCCCTGGCTAAAGTAACCGGGGACAATAGGTTTGCCGATTACTTCAAGTTCGTACAGGAGGGCAAGGTAGAGGCATATCTCCAGAGGGTAATCAACCTCTCACAGACCACGAAGGGTTACAACATTGAGAAACTGAAGGCCGATGCGGCAGACGGGGTCCCAGCCTTGATGATGAACCGAACTTACCCCAGGGTAGTCGGTTGGGAGCAGGCAGAGGAGGATAGACCCTGGTACACAAAGACCGGAAGAAATGAATTCTATAGAGAAGAGCAAGAATTCATGGACTCCGGAGAAAACATCCCTGTCCATCGTGAACCCATAGATTCCACCTTCTATGAGCCAAACGTCATAGTGGGCTCTCGGCAGCCGTCCATGAAACCCAAGAGTCCCGCTGACTACGGGATACCAGACTCTACTGAAGACGTTGAAAACCGCCAGGTCCGCCACGTGGTAAAACCATGGCTGGAGGTGGGTGCTACCCAGCATCCCCTGAGGAAAAATGGGTTCAAGTTCATCCTGCATACCCCGAAATACCGCCATGCCTCACATACCACCCCTACGGATACAGACTCTGTGGCTGTATGGCAGGGGCCCTTCGGTGACCCCGTCCGCAGGGACAAGCGGAAACCCTTCGTAACCGAGCACTACCTGGACATGAACCCCCTAGACGCAAAGGAACTGGGCATAGAGGACGGCGACTACATCTATGTGGACGGCGACCCCCAGGACAGGCCCTACAGGGGTTGGAAGCCAGGCACTGAGAACTACAAGGTGGGGCGCATGATGTGCAGGGCCAGATACTACCCTGGTACCCCAAGGGGCGTCACCCGTATGTGGCATAACGTCTATACAGCCACCTTCGGTAGTGTCAAAGGACACGAGGAACGACCGGACGGCCTGGCAAAGAATCCCCTCACGGGATACCAGGCCATATTCCGCTATGGGAGCCACCAGAGCGTCTCCAGGGCATGGATAAAACCCACGTGGGAAACAGATTCCCTGGTAAGAAAGGGTTACTTCGGCCAGGCCATAGGAAAGGGTTTTGAGGGTGACATCCATTGCGCCATTGGTGCCCCCAGAGAGTCCTTTGTAAAGATTACCCGCGCCGAACCAGGTGGAATGGACGGCAAAGGCCTCTGGGAACCTGCGGCCAAGGGACTCAGACCCACCTATGAGTCCGCAGAGATGAAGAACTACCTTAAAGGGGCTTACGTAAGTTAGGAGGCAAACTAACGGCTCACGGTAGGGGCACATTGTAATGTGCCCCTACATAAGCTAAGCTAGGAGGAAAACTAATGTCTCACGAAGTCTTCAACTGGCAGATTAACCGAAAGATGACCTACTGGTACCCTGAGCACCGCCCAAGGCGTCAGTTTGCAGGGGTCTTTGACATTAACAAGTGCATCGCCTGCCAGACCTGTAGTCTGGCCTGTAAGACCACCTGGACCTCCGGGAAGGGACAGGAGCTCATGTTCTGGAACAGCGTGGAGACCAAGCCCTGGGGTAGTTACCCCACGGGGTGGGACGTCAAGGCCCTCAGCCTCCTCGGCCCACAGAAGTGGGGGGCAGATGAGTACGTAGGGGCGACCGTCTTTGAGGCCGCCCCTAAGGGAGAAAGGGTACTGCAATACCAGCCAGAAGATATGGACTGGTGTAACGTGAACCTGGGAGAGGACGAATGCTCAGGCATGATAGAAAAGGGCGCCTACCTGAAGATCCCCCACGCCGTCTGGTTCTTCTACCTCCAGCGGATATGCAACCACTGCACCTACCCCGCCTGTCTTGCGGCCTGTCCGAGGGGGGCTATCTACAAAAGGCCGGAGGATGGCGTAGTCCTGATTGACCAGAAGAATTGCAATGGCCACAGGGAGTGCATGAAGGCATGTCCTTACAAGAGGATATTCTTTAACGTAGTCACCGGCACCTCAGAAAAGTGCATCGCCTGCTATCCAAGCCTTGAGAGCGGGAAGAGTAATAGGTGTTTTGAGACCTGCATCGGGAAGATACGCCTGCAGGGATGGATAAATACCCCAGAAAAGGCCCAGGAGGATAACCCGGTGGACTTCCTGGTGCATATCAGGAAGGTGGCCTTGCCTCTTTATCCCCAGTTTGGGACGGAGCCAAATATCTATTACATCCCCCCCAAACAGGCGGACCCCGTCTTCCTTCGCCAGATGTTCGGCCCCGGGGTGGACAAGGCCATTGCCACCTACAAGAATGCCAAGGACGACCCTGAGTTGCTGGGTCTCTTACTCCTTCAAGGTTCTTCAGACAGGATTATTGAGCGCTTCAAGGTCAAAGATGGGACGGCCATCGGATATACGGCCAAAGGGGCAGAGATAGTACGTGTACCCCTGAAGGAGCCGCTGTACGTCCGTCCCTACAAAGACGTAGCTCTAGACGTTTTCAGGCACAACGTTACTTAGGAGGCACCAGGATGCAAAGGAAAATAATTTTCCCAATTTTGACAGTACTTCTCCTCCTCTGGTATTGTACACCAGAGGCCTCGGCCCAGAAAAAGGAGGTAAAGATACTGCCAGAGAAGATTGTCAGCAAGTTCCAGTCGGGGGTTCTCCAATTAACAGACCCCACCAGCAGTCTCTGGCTAAATCTGCCAGCCAACACAGTTAAGCTCATACCGCAGGACGTCCAGGAACCCAAACTGGCCCAACCCGCTATCACCTCCTTAAAGGTGAGGTCAGTAAATAACGGCACGTGGATTGCTTTCCACATAGAGTGGGAAGACGCCACCGAGGATTTTAACCTTCGGGCAGACCGATACTCCGATGGAGTAGCGGTGGAATTTCCCCTGAACCCCAAACAGCCCCCTGACCACCGAATGGGGAGTGAAAAAGAGCCTATCCACCTACTCCTCTGGAAGGCCTCTCAGCAAAAGGCCAAGGAAGGGACCTCCTTCCTTGCCCTCAACTATCCCAACAGATGGAGTGATTACAGCCCCTACGAACTGCCGGGGAGCGCTGTCTCTCCTGCTCGTGCGGCAGACATAAAAAACCTCCTGCCAGCAGTGGCTCTAGGGAATCCAATAGTACCCGGCACTGCCCCTGTGGTGGAGGAAATCTATGCAGAGACGTGGAATAAGGTGCTAGTACAGGAGGACCAGGACGCCAAAGGAAAGGGGACGTGGAAGGATGGGCGCTGGTATGTGGTAATTGCCCGCCCCTTATTCACCCCGGACCCCCAGGATGCACCCCTTGACGGGGGTTCAAGCTATGTGTCCTTTGCCTGTTGGGATGGCGTTAAGGCAAACCAGGGGCCACGCAAGATGGTCACCGAGGGCTGGCTTGCCCTGGAGATTGGTAAATAGGAGAAACTGACTAATGAACCATACCTCTCTGAAATATCTACTTGGCAGGAGCGCCCTGTACGGTCTCCTTGCCCGCTGTTTCCACCCACTGGAAAACGGGGGGTGGCAGACGATAGTAAACCTCTCCAAGGAGGTACCAACGGAATGGAAAAGCCACGTACAGGGCCTCCTGGAAAAGGGGCCACCATCTACCGATGACTACATGAGGTCTTTTGGCACTGCAGGGGCCTGCCACGACTGCGAGACCGCCTTCTTAAACGGCCTCCCTACCGGAGGGGCACTTGCTGATGTGGCAGGCTTCTATCAGGCCTTTTCTTTCCCCCTCGCCTCAAAGAAGAGGAATCCCCCCGACCATATTGGCACACACCTAGAATTCTTGTCCTTCATGTTCGCCAAGGAGGCAAAGGCACTCTTCGCAGGAGATAAAGAGGCAAGAAAGACATGCCTCTCCGCAAGGGGAAAGTTTGTTAGAGACCATATGTCCCAGTGGATACCCCTTTTCGTCAATGGCGTGGCGGAACACTCCACGCATGATTTTTACGTACAGGCCGCTACCACCCTCCAGGAGGTATTAAAGGAAGAAAACACCCGATAAAACAAGTCTTCGTATCAGTTGTAGCCGCCCGCCTCAGGCGGGCGACTTACTGTCTACAAAAGGGACAAAAAGCGGTTAAGTCTCTATCCATCCCCAGCCCGTGAGACTAACCTGCCTATGTCCCTTTTGTCTTTCTGGCACCTTTGACAGGGCAGGCGTGGCGTTTACATATTGAATCCAGAGGAAGGATTGAAATGGTCGGCGTTAGATGCCCAGTCTGCCTTGAAGAGCTGGAGATAGAGGATGCCCCCGAGGAAAAGACCCACGGTTGTGCCCTCTGCGGGAGGAGGGTTACTGCCTTTATGTGGCCCCGCTGTCTCTCAGAGTTTACTCCGCCTGAGGCGGACGTGGCAGAGGTCTGCGAGGTCTAGAACTCTCTGGCCAGTCCGCCTAAGGCGGACTTGACCTTCTTTGCGATATTCCTGCCCAGGGTTGATGCCTTCTTCAGGTCTTCCTCTCTGGGAGGGCCTTGCACCTCAAGGGAGTCTACTATATCAAAGCCGGCAGGTTGGAGTCTTGCCTTAATCTCTTTAACCGCACCTCCAGCCCAACCGTAAGAACCAAAGACGGCCACCATCTTCCCCCTGGGTTTCATTGTCCTTATTAGTTCAATGGAAGAGGCGAGCCTGGGATGGACGCCGCCGTAGAAGGCGGGTGAGCCAAAGACTATGGCACTGGAATCCACCAGCTCCTGTACTATATGGGAGACGTCGGTACTGAGCATGTTGTAGGCCATTGCCTCCACCCCCTCCTCCCGTATCGCCGCCGCAATAGCCTTCTCAAGCTCGGTAGTACTGCCGTACATGGAGACGTAGATTATAACGACCTTTGGCCTCAACGGCCCAATGGCCCACCCTCTGTGCGCCTGGAGGATTTTATCGGGGTTCCGCCATACCGGTCCATGGCTTGGGGCTATTATTTTTATGTCCAGACCCTCCAGTCTCTCCAGGGCCTTCCTTACCGGGTTTAGAAAGATCATCATTATCTCTGCATAGTACCTCTTGGCCTCCGCCAGGACGATATCCCCGACCTCATCCGCATAGAGCCTTTCTGACGCCACATGGGCCCCAAAAAAGTCACAACTGAGCAGTATCTTATCCTCCACGCAATAGGTGAACATCGTCTCCGGCCAGTGGAGCCAGGGGGCATCTATGAACCTGAGGGTCTTATCTCCAAGGGAAAGGGTATCACCGCCTGCCACCACCTTTACCCTCTCCTCCGGGATGTCATAGAAAACCTTTGCCATGCCAAGCCCCTTTTTCGTGGTAACGAGCTGGGCCTTCCTGGCTATGGACAATAGTTTGGGGAGGGAGCCGGCATGGTCAGGCTCGGCATGATTCATTACTACGTAGTCTATGGTCTCAGGGGCTACTACCTCTGAGACCTTTTTCAGGAGGGTGTCGGCAAAGTCAGGACTAACCGTGTCCACCAGGGCGGTACTGCCCTTTCCTTTAATGAGGTAGGAGTTGTAGGTGGTACCGTAAGGGAGGCTCATAAAACTATCAAAGACAGTCCTCTCCCTGTCTACGGCGCCCACCCAGTACACTCCAGGGACTATCTCTACGGCCTTTTCCAGCATCTTAGAAGGTGTTCATGTAATCTATCACCGCCTCCACGTCCAGGAAAGGCACCTCCGTAAAGGCCGGCATCTCGGTCTTTTTGCCATGATGGACCTCAGGGCGTGTAATGCAGAGACGAATCCAATCGTACTTGTATTTCTTGGTAATACCTATCACGGCTGGACCCGTAACACCGCCTTCCCCCTTCAGGCCATGGCACTGAAGACACCCTAACTTATTCCAGAGCCTTTTGCCTCTCTCTAGCCTCTCCTGATTCTCACGACCTGGAACAAAGGTTGCAAGAAAATTGACGACATCTCTTACCTCATCGGCCTGCAGTTCTGTAAAGGCTGGCATCAAGGGCTTTGGGCCGTGAGAGATGGCGGAGTTAGTCACACTCAATGCAAGAAACTCCTCTCCGTATTTCAGCGTCACCCCCTTCAAGACCGGGCCCTTACCCCCCTGTCCTTCCTCCCCATGACATTCAATACAGCCTTTACCGGCATATATCTTTTTACCCCTCTCTATGGACTCCTTTAGCAGGGACTCTCGTTCTGCAACCGCAGGTGGTATCCTCTCCGCAACGGCCTTCTCCAGTGCCTCTATCTTTGTCTTCTGGCTTTCTATTATTTCTTGCTGTTTCTTAATTTGTTCCCTGGTTTCGTCTAACTGCCTTTTTAACTCCTCTAATGGCTGGGCGGATGCCATGCTCGTCAGGAAGAGAAGTGACACAAACACTAAACCCATTGTACGCAACATAGTAGCCCTCCATACAAATAAGCTAGACTTCATAACCTCCCCTTTGCCCCGGCCACCAGTCTGGAGGCAAGCTCCCCCACGGCCTTTATCCTCTCAGTAGCTGGACGGTCTACGTACCGTTCCAACTCCTTGACGATGGCGCTCCCCACGATTACGCCGTCTGCCACCTGTCCTACGGCCCTGGCCTGTTCAGGTGTAGAGACACCAAAGCCCAGGGCAATCGGCTTATCCGTCATGCCTTTTAGTTTCTGTATGTTCTCTCGCATATCTGGTGGGAGGGCATCCCTCACCCCTGTAATACCCACCACGGCGATATAGTAAAGAAAACCCTGGGTGCCTT